>BJGT01000015.1 GCA_014190675.1 Comamonadaceae bacterium
GGCGCCCAGGCGCTCGCTGTCGCGGGCACGCATGGCGGTCTTCATGTCTTCGGTGATTTGGTCTTTGAGTGACATTGCAGTGCTCCTGTCAGCGGGGTGGATGTAGGTGGTGTTATGGGTGGTGTGGGAAAAAAGGGGCGGTTATAAAAAAAGCCCGCCTGAGTATCCCTGGCGAGCTTTGATCGGGCCTGGCAGGCCATTTTCCGGCCTTGCCGGATCAGTACATCTTTTTAGGCAGCTGCATGGCGCGAATGCGCTTGTAGTTGCGCTTGACCGCTGCCGCCTTCTTGCGCTTGCGCTCGGCGGTGGGCTTTTCGTAGAACTCACGGGCGCGCAAGTCAGTCAAAAGACCCAGTTTTTCAATGGTGCGCTTGAAGCGGCGCAGGGCAACGTCAAACGGTTCGTTCTCTTTTACACGGATGGTTGTCATTAGGTCATGTTGTCCAAAAGGTGCAGTGCTCAGCCAATGGAAGATCGGGCCATGTGACGGATGTTCTGCGATGTTCCCCCGCTTAAAAGTTGATCAGGCAGCGGGGGTTTGCCAGAAAAGCCGAGGATTATAGCCCTACAAATTCTGGTTTCAATCGGGTTTCACTACCCGGATTCAAGCGGCGTTAGCTGTTGGCCGCAGGCGCGCTGCCATTGCCTGGGCACAGGCGAAGCCGCTGGCCCAGGCCCACTGAAAGTTGTAGCCGCCCAGCCAGCCGGTCACATCGACCACCTCGCCAATGAAATACAGGCCGGGCTGGCGTGATTCCATGGTTTGGCCAGACAGGGCCCGGGTGTCCACGCCGCCCGCCGTGACCTCGGCCTTGCGGTAGCCCTCGGTGCCAGTGGGCGTCAGCGCCCAATTGGCTAGGCGCTCTGCCAGGGCAGCTAGGGCTTTGTCGGTCGCCTCGTTGATCGGCCGCAGCCAGTCATGGCCCAGGGATGCGCCCTGCGCCACCCAGGCATCGGCCAGCCGGGCTGGCACCAGCGCGCCGAGCTCATTCGAAATTAGTCGGCGCGAAGCTGTTTTGGCCCGCGCCAGCCAGCCTGGTAGCTGCTGCAAGGGCGCCAGATTGAGCCGGATTGGCGTGCCCGGCGCCCAGTAGCTTGAGATTTGCAGCACCCCCGGCCCGCTCAGACCCCGATGGGTGAACAGCAGGTCTTCGGCAAAGCTGGTGCTGTCTTTTTTGCCGCCGGTTTCGATGTGCACAGGCAGCGCCAGGCCGGCCAGTTCGGCAAAGGGCGCCCAGGCGGCGGCATCGAAGGTCAGCGGCACCAAGGCGGGGCGGGGCGCTATCACCGGCAGCTCAAACTGGCGGGCGATCCGGTAGCCCAGGTCACTGGCGCCAATTTTGGGGATGGACAGGCCGCCGCAGGCCACCACCAGGCAAGCGGCCTGCACAGGGCCCCGACTGGTGTCAAGTGCGTAGCTGCTGGAGCTTGTGCGACCGAGGCTGGCGTCCGAAAAGCTGATGGATTGGACGCTGCAGGGCTGCCAGCGCGTCACGCCACCGGCGTCGCACTCGGCCAGTAGCAGGCGAATGATGTCCTCAGCCGACTGGTCGCAAAACAACTGACCCTTGTGCTTTTCATGCCAAGCCACGCCATGCCGATGCAGCAAAGCGAGGAAGTCTTGCGGCGTGTAGCGGGCCAGGGCTGAGCGGCAAAAATTGGGGTTGTTGCCCAGAAAATTGGCGGCGCTGGTGTCGCGGTTGGTGAAGTTGCATCGCCCGCCCCCAGAGATGCGGATTTTTTCGGCCACCTTCTCGCTGTGGTCGATGATCAGCACCTTGAGGCCCAGCTGACCCGCCACACTGCCACAAAACAGACCGGCCGCACCGGCGCCGATGATCACCACATCAAAACTCTGCATGACGGCAGTGTAGTGCCGTGTTTTTTACCGAATGCGAAAATTCGCCGCACTGAACCCACCGGAGCGCCAATTGCTGCTGACCAACCCGCACGCTGTGCGCTGTGCCTACCCCGCGCCGCTGCGTCAACTGCTCAATATCGACAAAGCAGCCGAGAGCCGGCGCTGGCTGAGGTGCTGGCCCGAGCAGTTCAGCAGCCCCTCGCCGGTGTGGGCGCTGGCCGGTCTGGCCCGGCAACTTGGGCTGGCGCAGATCAGCATGAAGGACGAGTCGAGCCGATCGCCCCTGGCCAGCTTCAAGGTGCTGGGGGCTCCGGTGGCGCTGTTGCGATTGCTCCTGCGCCAATGGCCTGCCTCTGGTTTTCTGCCGGCCGACCTGCTGGCCGGCAAGCACGCGCCGCAGCTCAAAGAATGGGTGGTGATCAGTGCGACCGATGGCAACCACGGCCGGGCGCTGGCAGCGGCGGCCAAGAGTGTGGGCTGCCGCTGTGTCATCGTGCTGCATGCCCAGGTCAGCCCCGAGCGCGAAGCCCCGATTGCCGCCCTGGGTGCCGAAATTGTGCGCATCGCCGGCAATTACGACGCCTCGGTGCACGAGGCCGCGCGGCTGGCGGCAGCGAATGGCTGGCAGGTCGTCTCTGACACTTCGTACCTCGGCTACGAGGATGTGCCGCGCGACGTGATGCAGGGCTACGCCGTGATCGCCGATGAGCTGTGGTCTGAGGACCGCCCCCAGGGCCCCGATTACAGCCATGTGATTTTGCAAGGCGGCGTAGGCGGCTTTGCGGCTGGGGTGTTGAGCTATTTCTGGGAGCGCTTGGGTGCGCAGCGGCCGGTGTTTGTGGTGGTGGAGCCGCAGCAGGCCGACTGCCTGTACCAGAGCGCGCAACTGGGGCAGGCCGCCGCCACGGCGGGGACCGTGGACTCGGTAATGGCCGGGCTGGCCTGCGGTGAGGCCTCGCCCCTGGCGTGGTGTTTCTTGCAGCCTGGCATTGATTTTTTCATGACGGTCTCTGACCACGAAGCGGTGCAGGCTATGGGAGTGCTGGCGCGCGGCGATGCGGGCGATGTGCCGGTGCTCAGTGGCGAATCGGGGGCCGCCGGGCTGGCCGGCTTGCAGGCGCTGGCTGCAACGGGCGAGTGGCGCCAGCGACTTGGGCTGGATGCTTCATCCCGCGTGCTCTTGGTCAATACCGAGGGCGCGACGGCCCCGTCCATCTACACCGAGCTGACCGGCTGCGCTCCAGCGCAAGTACTGCAGGTCCAAATGAGTTGGCTGGCCCAACGGGCGGCCCTGCCGCAACAGGCCAGCTGAGGTCAGGCTACGCGGGCCTGGGTTCCGCTGACAGCCAGCAGGCCTTGCAACACGTCGCCGACCACGATAACGCTGGGGCTGCCCAATTGCTCCGCTGCCAGGGTGTGGTGCAGCTCGGCCAGGGTGCACACCGCATGGCGTTGCTGGGGCAGGCTGGCGTGCTGGATGATGGCCACTGGCGTTTGTCCGGGCAGGCCTTGCAGCAGTGCCTGCTGAATCCGGGCTGCGCCGCTGACCCCCATGTAGATCACCAGTGTCAGCCGGGCTTGGCGGGCTGTGGCGGCCAGCGCCGGCCAGTAGGTGCCAGCGTCACCAGGTTTGGCATGGCCGGTGACAAACACCACACCGTGGGCGTGTTCGCGGTGCGTCAGCGGCACGCCCAGCGCCGTAACGGCCGCCAGACCAGCGGTGATGCCGTTGACCACGCCCACAGCGATGCCGGCGGCCTGAAGATGAGCCGCTTCTTCGCCGCCACGGCCAAAGATGAAGGGATCGCCGCCCTTGAGTCGAACCACCTGCTCACCGTCTTGCACCGCGCTGACCATCAGCTTTTCAATGAAAGCCTGCGGTGTTGACTGGCAGCCGCCGCGCTTGCCCACGTACACCACACGGGCGGTGGGTGCAGCATGCGCCACGATGGCGTCGCTGACCAGGTCGTCCACCAACAGCAGGGTGGCGGCTTGGATCGCCTTGAGCGCCTTGAGCGTCAGCATTTCCGGGTCGCCCGGGCCGGCGCCCACAAGTGTGCAGCTGCCCAGCGGGCGGGGATGGGGGGGAAGGGTGCTCATGGCGTCATGAAAGAAACTGGGGTCTGCGCCAGCCGCACCAGGTGGCTAAGCTGCACGGCAATGGGTTCCGGCACCGGCCGCTGACCGTTCAGCACCGATTCGATCCAGCGGCCGGTGCTGGCGGCGTCGGGGGCAGGCAGGTCTGGCAACTGCGCCAAAGGGCCGCCTTGCGCCACTTGCACCCTCTGCATCTGGCCGTTGGCAAAGGCGTCCATGGCGGGCGTGCGGCGCGGGTCGGCTACCGGCTCGCCTTCGGTGCCGCGCAGCAGCAGGGCGCTGGTCTGCATCAGCTGCAGGGTGGCGGACATTGACTCGGCGTATTCCGGGTGGGTGTAGCTGCCCACCAACAGTGCGGTGTGGCTGCAGGGGTTCATGAGCTTCACCAAGCTGTGCGCCGGGTTGCGCAAACCCACCACCCGGCGCACATCCAGCAGGCGCGCCAGCCCGGGACACAGCAGACTGGTTGGCACGTAGCGCACGCTCCCGCTGGTCAGAGCTTCTGCGGCTGACTCTGGCCGGATGCCCAGGGTTTGAAACACACTTTGTGTTGATGTCCGGCTGGTTTCCGTTGCCATGCCGTGCACGAGCACAGCCACTCCTTGCCGCGCCAGCAGCAGAGCCAGCAGGGGGGTCAGCACCGGCAACTTGCGAGCGCCGTTGTAGCTGGGCAGCACCACGGTGGGCTGGTTCGCGTTGGGTACCAGCTGCAGGCGTTGGCGCGTGGCATCCAGAAAACCGGCCATCTCCTGCGGTGTTTCACCCTTGACTCGCATGGCCAGGCAAAAGGCGCCCACTTCCAGGTCAGTCACCGCGCCGTCGAGGACCTGGCCCATCAGATCGGCGGCCTGATCGCGGTTCAGCGCGCGTGCGCCGTCGCGTCCGCGCCCGATTTCCTTGATGTAGCCTGCGATACCCATGCAGTGATTGTCCGAGACGGCTGCAAACGACGGGCTATGAGCTTATGCCCTAGCCGCTATGGATTGGCGCACCGTGCGGTTGTAATTCTGGGCCGGCAAACTGTCTTTGAGAGCCCTAGCGCCCCAATCTTGCGCGCCGGTGTTACCCGACCGCCGTGCCATCGAGTTGCAGCAATGCCTCGATGAGCCACCTCACGCGCTGGCTTGGCTACAGTAGCAGGCCCACTGTTCTTGGCAGTGTGCCGGTGGGCCGCAGCCTGGCTGGGTTGCCGGGGGTCATCCCCTAAACTTGCAGCATATGTTGAACCATGCTCTGGTGCTGGGGATTGAGTCCTCTTGCGACGAAACTGGGGTGGCGCTGGTCGAACTTCAAGGTCAGCAAACGCCCGTGCTGCTGGCGCAGGCGCTGCACAGCCAGATCGAGATGCATCAGGCCTATGGCGGCGTGGTGCCTGAGTTGGCCAGCCGCGACCATATTCGCCGGGTGTTGCCGCTCGGGGCCCAGGTGCTGGCGCAGGCCGGGCGCACGCTAGCCAGTGTGGATGTGGTGGCCTTCACCCGAGGCCCAGGCCTGGCCGGGGCCTTGCTGGTGGGCGCCGGTGTGGCCTGCGCGCTGGGGGCTGCGCTGAACAAACCGGTGCTGGGCGTTCACCATCTTGAGGGTCATTTATTGTCGCCATTTCTGAGCGCCGATCCGCCTACTTTTCCGTTTGTGGCCTTGCTGGTGTCAGGCGGCCACACCCAATTGCTGCGGGTGGAGGGCGTGGGCCGTTACAGCCTACTGGGCGAGACCATTGACGATGCCGCTGGTGAGGCTTTTGACAAATCAGCCAAGTTGCTGGGGCTTGATTACCCGGGTGGTCCGGCGCTGTCGCGCTTGGCTGAGGGCGGTAACCCGGGTGCTTACAAACTGCCGCGCCCTCTATTGAATCAGCCGAATCTGGATTTTTCGTTTGCCGGTCTCAAGACGGCCGTGATGGTGCAGGCCAAACGGCTGGCTGCCGCGCAGGGCTGCACTGTCATCGAGATGCCGGTGCAAATATTGGCCGATTTGGCGGCCTCCACCGAGGCGGCCATTGTGGAGGTGCTAGTGAAAAAATCGCTGGCGGCCCTGACGCAAACCGGGCTGAACCGGCTGGTGGTAGCCGGCGGTGTGGGCGCCAACCGCCAGTTGCGAGTCCAACTCAACCAGGCCTGCCAGCGCCAGGGCCTGCGGGTGCACTACCCGGAGCTGCATTTGTGCACCGACAACGGCGCCATGATTGCCATGGCGGCCGCTATGCGGCTGCAGTCTGGCGTACAGGCGGCCCAACGGATTTATGCGTTCGACGTCAAACCGCGCTGGCCGCTTGATGCCCTGTGACGGGATGACCCTTCAGTGGATGGTCAGCTCGGCCACGCGGCTTGCCGGCACGGCTTTGGCCAGCTTCAGCGTGAGCACGCCGTTCTCCAGGCGGGCTTCGCTGCTCGCCACATCGATGTCTTGCGGCAGCTCGTAAGCTGCCTTGTAAGCGCGCGGCGCGCCCTGCTTGCTGGCCAGGCGTAGGAGATTGCCTTCAATGCCGATACTCAACTGCTCTTTGGCAATGCCGGGCAGGTCAAGGGTGAGTGTGTAGGAGGTTTCGTCTTGGGTGGCCACGACGCTGTGCTGGCCGCCGCTTAGTTGGGCCTGATTGAGAAAGCGCTCAAGCGAACGGGTGGCAGGCGCGTAGAACTGACGACCCAAAGCTGCGGGGGTAATGGCAAAAAACATGGTGTGGCTCCTTGTACACTGAGCGCGGTTCGGCATGAACCATCGCAGGCACTGAAACTGCGAGCTGTTTGTTTTTTTTCAAGCGAAATGCCCCATGTTTATTGTTTGCGCCAGGGGCTTGAAAAAGCTGCTTTTGACGCAAATGGGGCTTGACTCCTGCGCTGGCCAGGCCCAGCATCATGCAAGGGCAGGATTGATCGCATTTTTTTAGGAATTTTGTATGCGCCAAGCCATCCTTGATCTCGCGGAATCCCGCATCCGGGAGGTTGCCAATGCCGGTTTAGGGCAAACCGACCTGTTGGCCTTCTGGTTTGGCGAAAGCGACGAGGTCACGCCCGAGCCGATTCGACAGGCCGCCATCGCCTCGTTGCAACGGGGTGAGACCTTTTATTCGCACAACCTGGGCTTGCCCGAACTGCGCCAAGCTGTGGCGCATTACATGACCCAGCGTCATGGCCCCGTCGAGCTTGACCGACTGGCCATCACCAGTGGCGGAGTGAACGCCTTGATGCTCGCAACACAGGCCCTGGTCGATGCGGGCGATGAGGTGGTGGCTGTCACCCCGGTCTGGCCAAACCTGACTGCCCAGGCTGCGATCATGGGTGCACGCCTGTGTTGCGTGCCCTTGCAAGCCCAAAACGGCCAATGGCAACTTGACATCGAAGCGCTTCTGGTGGCCGTGACGGCGAAAACCAAGCTGCTGATCGTCAACGCTCCGAATAACCCGACCGGCTGGACGCTGACCCGCCAAGAGCAGCAGCGCATTCTGGACCATTGCCGCCGCACCGGCACCTGGATTTTGGCTGACGAGGTCTACGAACGGCTTTACTTTGATGCAAGTGCCAATGGCTGCGCTCCCAGTTTTCTGGACCTCGCTGTTGCCGATGACCGACTGGTGGTGGTGCATAGTTTTTCCAAGAGCTTTCTGATGACCGGCTGGCGCCTAGGTTGGCTGGTGATGCCGCCGAGCCTGACAGCGCAGATGGGTAAATTGATTGAATTCAACACCTCCTGCGTGAGTGTGTTTACCCAGCGTGCGGGCATAGCAGCCTTGGAGAACACCGATTCCATCACGCCTGCAGTGGTGGCCCACCTGAAGCTTTGTCGGGACACTTTGATTCCCTTGCTGCAGTCGATTCCCGGGCTGGAGGTGTCCGCAGCACGCGGCGGCATGTACGCATTTTTCAAACTCGCCGGGCACAGGGATTCTCTGCAAACCGCCAAGCGGCTGGTGGCCGAGGCCGGTCTGGGCCTGGCACCGGGAGAGGCCTTCGCGCCCGAGGCAAAGGGTTGGCTGCGCTGGTGTTTTGCCTCGCGCGACCCACAACGCCTGGTGCAGGGGGTTGATCGCCTGCGCCGTTGGCTGGCCGACCAAGCCTGAGGCAACGCCGCAAGGGCTACGGGCAGGCTGCCTGATTGACCTGCGATATACTGCTGCTCGCTTGTTCAAAATGCACAAGCACACGTCCGGGGCAGTTCCAGCGCCGCACGCAAGTTCAATACCAACAGGAAAAACAAATGATTGCATCCAGCATCAAAGCCGCTGTCGTCAAAGACAACGCACGTCAGGCCGGTGACACCGGCAGCCCCGAGGTTCAGGTTGCGTTGTTGACCGCACGCATCAACGAACTCAGCCCCCACTTCAAGATCCATGCCAAAGACCATCACGGTCGCCGTGGTCTGTTACGTATGGTGAGTCGCCGCCGCAAGCTGCTGGACTACCTCAAAGCCAAAGACGCGGACCGTTACACGGCGTTGATCGCCAAGCTTGGTCTTCGCAAGTAAGCGGCCAATCCATCGAATGTTGAGCGCCTGAGTTAGCGAAGCTGCTCAGGCGTTTCTTACTTCGGAGAAGGCGAAAACAGATCGAAGCTGTGTCATTCCAGAGAAATTTTGAGCCCCGGCCCCGGCTTTCTCTGGAATGGCATCGTTTTCTGTCAGGCCGTATCCGGGCTCGGGCGAGGTGGCCTGCACCTCCCGCATTGTGATCAGGAGATATGAAAATGAGCATGTTCAATAAAGTGACTAAAACCTTCGCCTGGGGCCAAAACACGGTCACCATGGAAACCGGCGAAATAGCCCGACAAGCTGGCGGCGCTGTGCTGGTCAACATCGATGACACCGTTGTGCTGGCTACGGTGGTGGCCTCCAAAAGCGCCAAAGCCGGCCAAGACTTTTTCCCGCTGACTGTCGATTACCTTGAAAAAACCTATGCTGCGGGCAAGATTCCTGGCAGTTTTTTCAAACGCGAAGGCCGGCCCAGCGAATTTGAAACCCTGACCAGTCGCCTGATTGATCGGCCGATTCGCCCCTTGTTTCCCGAAGGTTTTTTCAATGAGGTGCAAGTGGTGATTCACACCCTGTCGCTCAACCCTGAAGTCGACGCTGATATTGCAGCGCTGATCGCCACCAGCGCGGCCTTGTCCATCAGTGGCATTCCGTTCACTGGGCCCATCGGTGCGGCCCGGGTCGGTTACATCAATGGCGAATATGTTCTCAACCCGGGCCAGACCGCACGCAAGAGTTCCATCATGGATCTGGTGGTGGCTGGCACTGAAACCGCTGTGCTGATGGTCGAGTCTGAAGCCCAGCAGCTCAGCGAAGAAATCATGCTCGGTGCTGTGGTCTTCGGCCATGAGCAGGGCAATATCGCCATCAACGCGATCCATGACCTCGTGCGCGATGCCGGTAAACCGGCCTGGGATTGGGTGGCTCCGGCCAAAGACGAGCCACTGATCGCGCGGGTCACGGCGCTGGCAGAGGAGCGCTTGCGCGCTGCCTACCAAATTCGCAACAAACAGGCCCGCACCCACGCTTGCCGTGACGCCTATGCCCTGGTCATGGCTGACCTCAAGTCAGACGGCACCCCCTTTGACGGTGTCAAGGTGGAAGGCATGCTTTTTGACATCGAAGCCCGCATTGTTCGCAGCCAAATTCTGTCTGGTGAGCCGCGGATCGACGGCCGCGACACCCGTACGGTGCGCCCGATTGAAATTCGCAACGGCGTGCTGCCGCGCACCCACGGCTCAGCCCTGTTTACCCGTGGCGAAACTCAGGCTCTGGTGGTTACCACGCTGGGCACCGAGCGCGACGCCCAGCGCATCGACGCCCTGGCCGGTGATTACGAAGACCGCTTCATGCTGCACTACAACATGCCTCCGTTCGCCACGGGCGAAACCGGCCGCGTGGGCACTCCGAAACGCCGCGAAATCGGCCATGGCCGCCTGGCTAAGCGCGCCCTGGTGGCCTGCCTGCCCAGCAAAGAAGATTTCCCCTACACCATGCGGGTGGTCAGCGAAATCACCGAATCCAACGGATCGTCGTCCATGGCTTCGGTCTGCGGCGGCTGCCTGTCTCTGATGGACGCGGGTGTGCCCATGAAAGCGCATGTGGCCGGCATCGCTATGGGCCTGATCAAAGACGGCAACCGTTTTGCCGTGCTGACCGACATTTTGGGCGACGAAGATCACCTCGGCGACATGGACTTCAAAGTGGCTGGCACCACCAATGGCATCACTGCCTTGCAGATGGACATCAAGATTCAGGGGATAACCCGCGAGATCATGCAGGTGGCGCTGGCGCAGGCCAAGGAAGCGCGCATGCACATTCTGGGCAAGATGCAGGAGGCCATGAGCGAGGCCAAAACTGAGGTCTCCAACTTCGCGCCACGGCTGTTCACCATGAAGATCAACCCCGACAAGATCCGCGACGTGATTGGCAAGGGCGGCTCTGTCATTCGTGCACTGACCGAAGAAACCGGTACCCAGATCAATATCGAGGAAGACGGCACGATCACCATTGCATCGAGCGATCCGGCCAAGGCCGAAGAGGCCAAGCGCCGCATCGAGCAAATTACAGCGGAAGTCGAAATCGGCAAAATCTATGAGGGCCCGATCACCAAAATTCTGGATTTCGGCGCCCTGGTCAATCTGCTGCCGGGTAAGGACGGCCTGCTGCACATCAGCCAGATTGCCCACGAGCGGGTGGAGAAGGTCAGCGATTACTTGTCGGAAGGGCAAATCATCAAAGTCAAAGTGATGGAGACTGATGAGAAGGGTCGCATCAAGCTGTCCATGAAGGTCTTGCTTGATCGCCCGGCTCATAACGGTAACGAGCACGCCTGATGTCTGGACCGCTTGCCAGGCCTGGTTCAAAAGCGCCTGCTGATGTGCCAGTTTTAGGGCTTTGACATGGCTATGAGAGCGGTTGAAATCTCGGCGTTTGGCCCCCCTTCGGTGCTGCAGCTAGGGCAGCGGCCGCTGCCGGCGCCCGGGGCCGGGGAGTTGTTGATTCGGGTTTCTGCCAGCGGGGTCAATCGCCCCGACGTGTTACAGCGCACCGGCAACTACCCTGTGCCCCCCGGCGCCTCTGATATTCCGGGCTTGGAGGTGGCAGGTGTCATCGCAGATGGCGATTCGCTGGCGCTGGCGCGGGCCGGCCTGGCCATCGGTCAGCGCATCTGCGCCCTGGTGGCTGGTGGCGGCTATGCTGAGTACTGTGTGGCACCGATCGGACAGTGCTTGCCAGTGCCCGCTGGCCTGAGCGACATTGAGGCCGCCTCCTTGCCCGAAACCTTTTTCACCGTGTGGAGCAATGTGTTTGATCGCGCTCGCTTGCAAGCGGGGGAGAGCATCCTGATCCAAGGTGGCTCCAGCGGTATCGGCGTGACCGCCATTCAAATGGCCAAGGCGTTTGGAGCCCAGGTTTTTGTGACTGCCGGCAGCACTGAAAAATGCCAGGCCTGCTTGGCCTTGGGAGCTGATCACGCCATCAATTACCGCAGCCATGATTTCGCCCAGGAACTCATGCGATTGACTGACAACGCTGGCGTCGACATCATTTTGGATATGGTGGCGGGCGCCTACATCGCCAAGGAAGTACAGTGCCTGCGCGAAGATGGCCGCTTGGTCATGATTGCCGTGCAGGGCGGTGTCAAGAGTGAGTTCAACGCCGGCTTGGTGCTGCGCCGCCGCCTGACCATTACTGGCTCGACTTTACGACCTCGCCCGATTGCTTTCAAGACTGCGATTGCCCAAGCCTGTCGCGACCGGGTCTGGCCATTGATCGAGCAGGGGCGCATCAAGCCGGTCATTCACAGCCTCTTTGCTGCGGCCGATGCGGCGCAGGCCCACGAGCTCATGGAGTCCAACCAGCACATTGGAAAAATCATGCTGACCTGGGGTGCGGCATGAAACAAAAATTGATCGCCGGCAACTGGAAGATGAACGGCAGCCTGTCTGCCAACGAGGCGCTGGTGCGCGCGGTGCTAGCCGGTGGGGCGACCGGTTGCCAAGTGGCGATGTGTGTGCCCTCGGTCTATTTTTTTCAAGTCCAGGCGCTGCTGGCCGGTAGCGGCATATGGCTTGGTGCCCAAGATGTGTCGGCGCATGAACAAGGCGCCTACACCGGGGAGGTATCGGCTGCCATGCTGCGTGATTTAGGCGTGCGCTGCTGCATTGTTGGGCATTCTGAGCGCCGGCAACACCATGCAGAGAGCGACGCCCTGGTTGCTATGAAAGCGAAGCAGGTCCTGGCCGCCGGCATCACACCTATTGTTTGCCTCGGGGAAACCCTGGCTGAGCGCGAGGCCGGTATCACAGCAGATGTGGTGCGGCGCCAGTTGGCAGCGGTGATACATCTCAATGGGCACTGCATCAGCGAGATCGTGCTGGCCTATGAGCCGGTCTGGGCGATTGGCACTGGTAAGACCGCCAGCCCCGAGCAGGCCCAACAGGTGCATGCGCTGTTGCGCGCCCAGTTGAGGGCTGCCACGGTGCAGGCTGACCGGGTGTCGATTGTTTATGGCGGCAGCATGAACGCTGCCAATGCAGCCCGCCTGCTGGCCCAGCCTGACATTGATGGCGGCCTGGTCGGGGGAGCCTCGCTCAAGGCAGTAGATTTTTTATCCATTGTTGCTGCCGCCCGGCCTTGATGGGCCGGCAGTCATTTCTTATTCGGAGTAAACCATGACGGTTATGTTGACGATTCTCCTGGCAGTTCAAATGTTGTCAGCGGTGGCCATGATGGGCCTGATCCTGATACAGCATGGCAAGGGCGCAGACATGGGGGCAGCGTTTGGCAGTGGCGGCTCTGGCAGTCTTTTTGGCGCCACGGGCAGCGCCAACTTTCTATCCCGTACCACCGCCGTGTTAGCCACGCTGTTTTTTGTCTGCACGCTGCTGCTGGCCTACTTTGGTATGGCACGGACTGAAGCGCCATCGGGCAGTGTGCTGCAGGGCGTGACGGTGAGCACGCCTGCTACAGCTGCCTCGGCGCCGACGGTGCCGGCTTCTGGTGCGGCTCAAATTCCAGCCAATTAAGGTGGTTTGAAAATGCCCACACACACCGGGAAAACCCGGTGTTTTCGGGGTAGACTCAGTGAGTTCCTGAAAAGCGATATCGCCTCTGGCGCGCCTCATGCAATTCGGGTCATTGAAAGCCGCCGTCGTGGTGAAATTGGTAGACACGCTATCTTGAGGGGGTAGTGGCGAAAGCTGTGCGAGTTCGAGTCTCGCCGACGGCACCAACAAAAGGCCCACTGCGCTGTAGCGCAACTTGCATCTAACTTGATCAGCTGTTCTGCATGAATCTTGACCAGTATTTGCCCGTTCTCCTGTTCATACTGGTCGGTATCGGGGTCGGTATCTTGCCCCAGGTTTTGGGTTATCTGCTGGGCCCAAACCGGCCTGACCCGGCCAAGAATTCCCCCTACGAATGCGGCTTTGAAGCCTTTGAAGATGCGCGCATGAAGTTCGATGTGCGCTACTACCTGGTGGCCATTCTGTTTATTTTGTTCGACCTAGAAATTGCCTTTTTGTTTCCCTGGGCGGTATCGCTCAAAGAGATTGGCAGCCTGGGTTTCTGGTCTGTGATGGTGTTTTTGAGTGTACTGGTCGTGGGCTTTGTCTACGAGTGGAAAAAAGGCGCCCTGGACTGGGAATAAGCGAGGACCATGCAATGATCGAAGGCGTACTCAAGGAAGGCTTTGTCACCACCAGTTACGACTCAGTGATGAACTGGGCCAAGACCGGCTCGGTCTGGCCCATGACCTTCGGCCTGGCCTGTTGTGCGGTTGAGATGATGCACGCCGCCGCCGCGCGTTATGACATCAGCCGCTTCGGCGCAGAAGTGTTTCGCGCCAGCCCGCGCCAGTCGGACCTGATGATTGTCGCTGGCACTCTGTGCAACAAGATGGCGCCAGCCCTGCGCAAGGTCTACGACCAAATGTCCGAGCCGCGCTGGGTGATCAGCATGGGTTCCTGTGCCAACGGTGGCGGCTACTACCATTACAGTTATTCGGTGGTACGGGGCTGCGACCGCATCGTGCCAGTCGATGTCTATGTGCCAGGTTGTCCGCCCACTGCTGAGGCTTTGTTGTACGGCATCATGCAGTTGCAGCAAAAAATTCGCCGTACTCAGACCATTGCCAGAGCCTGAGGACCGCAATGACTGTTTATGCCGTGAATCCGGAGGACTTGCAGGCGGTGCTGGTGGCAACGCTGGGCGAACAGGTTTTGCATATCGCAATCTCCCGGGCTGAGCTTTGTTTGGACGTGCGGGCTGCTGATCTGCTTGAGGTTGCCCAGACGCTGCGCGATGCACCAGGTTGCCAGTTCGAACAACTGATGGATTTGTGTGGTGTAGATTATTCTGATTACAAAGGGCAGGGCCGTGACGGTCCGCGTTTTGGTGTGGTGCTGCACCTGCTCTCTGTGAGTTTGAACCAGCGCCTGCGACTTCGAGTAGCCGCCCCTGATGATGCGCTGCCCATGCTGCCCTCTGTGACGCCGGTCTGGAACTCGGCCAACTGGTTCGAGCGCGAGGCCTTTGACCTCTTTGGCATCGTGTTTGAGGGACACAATGATTTGCGCCGCATCCTGACAGACTACGGCTTTATCGGGCATCCGTTTCGCAAAGATTTTCCCTTAAGCGGCCATGTCGAGATGCGCTACGACGCAGAGAACCGGCGCGTCATTTACCAACCCGTCACCATTGAGCCGCGCGAGATCACGCCGCGCATCATTCGGGAAGACAATTACGGTGGCCTGCACTAGGCCACATGCGGCATGGCTGACATCAAGAATTACACCCTGAATTTCGGGCCCCAGCACCCGGCAGCGCATGGCGTGCTGCGCTTGGTGCTTGAGCTCGATGGCGAGGTGATCCAGCGGGCCGACCCGCACATCGGCTTGTTGCACCGGGCGACCGAAAAACTCGCCGAGAGCAAGACTTTCATTCAGTCCCTGCCTTACATGGACCGGCTGGATTATGTGTCGATGATGTGCAATGAACACGCCTACTGCCTGGCCATTGAAAAGCTGCTGGGCATCGAGGTTCCGCTGCGTGCCCAGTACATCCGCGTGATGTTTTCCGAGATCACCCGACTGCTTAACCATCTGATGTGGCTGGGTTCGCACGGCAATGATTGCGGCAGCTCGACTATCCTGATCTACACCTTTCGCGAACGCGAAGACCTGTTTGACATGTATGAAGCCGTCAGTGGCGCGCGCATGCATGCGGCCTATTTCCGTCCGGGCGGGGTTTACCGCGACCTGCCCGACACCATGCCGCAGTACCAGGCCAACAAAATTCGTAATGCCAGGGGTATTGCTCAGCTCAACAGCAACCGGCAGGGGTCGTTGCTGGATTTCATCGACGACTTCACCCAGCGTTTTCCAAATCACTTGGGCGAGTACCACACGCTGCTTACTGATAATCGCATCTGGAAGCAGCGAACCGTGGGCATTGGGGTGGTGAGCCCCGAGCGGGCTCTCAATATGGGCTTTAGCGGGCCGATGCTGCGTGGCTCTGGTGTGGCATGGGATCTGCGGAAAAAGCAGCCCTACGAGGTGTATGGTCTGATGGACTTCGATATTCCGGTGGGTGCCACCGGCGACTGCTATGACCGCTATCTGGTGCGCATGGAGGAGATGAAGCAGTCCAATCACATCATTAAGCAGTGTGTGGCTTGGCTGCGGTCCAACCCGGGTCCGGTGATCACCGACAACCACAAGGTGGCAGCGCCTCAGCGCGAGTCCATGAAGTCGAACATGGAGGGCCTGATTCATCATTTCAAGCTGTTCACCGAAGGCTTCCATGTCCCCGAGGGCGAAGCCTATGCCGCAGTCGAACACCCCAAGGGGGAGTTTGGCATTTACTTGATCAGCGATGGTGCCAACAAGCCCTACCGACTCAAAATCCGTCCGCCCGGCTATGTGCATTTGGCCGCGCTCAACGAGATGGCTGGCGGGCACATGATCGCCGATGCAGTGGCGGTTATTGGCACCATGGACATCGTGTTTGGAGAAATTGACCGATGAGTGATTCCGGTTTGTCGGATGCCGCGCTGAGCCAATTTGGGACCGAGGTTGCCAAGTACCCAGCCGATCAAAAACAGTCTGCGGTCATGGCCTGTCTGGCGATCGTGCAGCACGAGCTCGGCTACATCAGCCCGCCAAGCGAGCGCATCGTCGCAGACTACCTGGGCATGGCGCCCATGGCAGTGCGCGAGATCACCACTTTTTACAATATGTACAACCAGCAGCCAGTGGGCAAGTACAAGCTCAATGTCTGCACCAACCTGCCCTGCCAGTTACGCAGCGGTGGCCAGGCGTTGCGCTATCTTGAGCAAAATCTTGGCGTGCGCATGGGCGAGACCACGCCCGACGGCCTGTTCACCCTGCAGCAGGCGGAATGTCTGGGCGCGTGTGCCGACGCACCAGTGCTCTTGGTTAACGACCGCAGCATGTGCAGTTTTATGAGCAATGACAAAATTGACGAGCTGCTCGACGGCTTGCGGGCGCTGGAGCAAGCATGATCAACACTGAGGCCCTGTTGGCCCGATTTCAGGCAAGCGGCGCTGAGTCCTGCTTCCATGACCGCCACATCAATCCGCAAATTTATGCCGGCCTCAATGGCCGCAACTGGCGTTTGGCCGATTACCAGGCCCGTGGTGGGTATGCCGCTTTGCGCACCATCCTTGGCCTGGATGGCTCCGAAGGTTTGACACAGGACCAGGTGATTGCCACGGTCAAGGAGTCGGCATTGCGGGGCCGCGGCGGCGCGGGCTTTCCAACTGGCTTGAAGTGGAGCTTCATGCCGCGCAAATTTCCAGGTCAAAAATACCTGGTTTGTAATTCTGACGAGGGCGAGCCCGGCACCTGCAAAGACCGCGATATCCTGCAGTTCAATCCGCACATTGTCATTGAGGGCATGATCATCGCTGGCTACGCGATGGGCATTTCAGTCGGCTACAACTACATCCATGGTGAAATCTTTAAAACTTACGAGCGTTTTGAAGAGGCCCTGAACGAAGCCCGCGCTGCCGGCCTGCTAGGCAACAACATTCTGGGCAGCAGTTTTAGTTTTCAGTTGCATGCCACACACGGCTTCGGTGCCTATATTTGCGGCGAAGAAACCGCGCTGCTCGAATCACTCGAAGGCAAAAAAGGCCAGCCGCGCTTCAAGCCACCGTTTCCGGCCAGTTACGGCCTGTATGGCAAACCTACAACCATCAACAATACCGAAACCTTTGCTGCGGTGCCCTGGATCATTCGCAACGGCGGGGCGGCCTATCTGCAATGTGGCAAGCCCAACAACGGCGGCACCAAAATCTATTCGGTCAGCGGTGATGTTGAATTGCCGGGCAATTACGAGGTGCCCATGGGCACGCCGTTTGCCAAGTTGCTTGAAATCGCAGGTGGTGTGCGCCAGGGGCGCCAACTCAAGGCGGTGATCCCCGGCGGCTCATCGGCGCCGATATTGCCGGGCGATGTGATGATGGACATCACCATGGACTATGACGCCATCGCCAAGGCCGGCTCCATGCTGGGTTCGGGCGCGGTGATTGTGCTGGACGATTCGCGCTGCATGGTCAAAAGCCTGCAGCGCCTGAGCTACTTCTACATGCACGAGTCTTGCGGCCAGTGCACCCCCTGCCGCGAGGGAACGGGCTGGCTGTCGCGCATGGTCGACCGAATCGAGACCGGTCACGGCCGGCCGGCCGACATGGATTTGCTGAACTCGGTAGCCGACAACATTCAGGGGCGCACCATTTGCGCCCTGGGCGATGCCGCCGCCATGCCGGTGCGCGCCATGATCAAGCACTACCGACACGAGTTCGAATACCACGTAGAGCACAAGACCTGCATGGTCCCGGCCTACCTTTGAGCGAGCGCTGCAATGATTGAAATCGAACTCGACGGCAGGAAGGTCGACATTCTTGAAGGCAGCATGATCATGCATGCGGCCGAGAAGGCCGGCACCTATGTTCCCCATTTCTGCTACCACAAGAAGCTCAGCATTGCGGCCAACTGCCGCATGTGCCTGGTCGATGTAGAAAAAATGCCCAAGCCCATGCCGGCCTGCGCCACCCCTGTCACGCAGGGCATGATCGTGCGCACCAAGAGCGACAAGGCAATCAAAGCGCAGCAGTCGGTGATGGAGTTTTTGCTGATCAACCACCCACTGGACTGCCCGATCTGCGACCAGGGTGGTGAATGCCAGTTGCAGGATCTCGCGGTGGGCTACGGCGGCTCTGGCTCCCGCTATCAAGAAGACAAACGCGTGGTGACCATCAAGGATGTAGGCCCGCTGATTTCCATGCAGGAGATGAGCCGCTGCATCCACTGCACTCGCTGTGTGCGCTTTGGCCAAGAGGTCGCTGGCGTGATGGAGCTCGGCATGTCCAACCGGGGCGAACACGCCGAGATCGAAACCTTTGTCGGCCAGTCGGTCGACTCCGAACTGTCGGGCAACATGATCGACATCTGTCCGGTTGGCGCCCTGACCAGCAAGCCTTTTCGCTACAGCGCCCGCACCTGGGAGCTGTCACGGCGCAAATCCATCAGCCCGCACGACAGCACCGGCGCCAACCTGATCGTGCAGGTCAAAAACAACCAAGTCATGCGGGTGGTACCCTTTGAGAATGAGGCGGTCAACGAGTGCTGGATTGCCGATCGCGACCGCTTTTCCTACGAGGCGCTCAACAGCGACCAGCGCCTGACCGGGCCCATGATCAAACAGGGCGGCGTCTGGCAGGCGGTGGATTGGCAGACGGCGCTCGAATACGTGGCCAACGGCCTGAGGACAATCAAGGCCGACCATGGCGCTGACAGCCTTGGCGCCTTGGTCAGTCCGCACAGCACCCTCGAGGAACTGATGCTCGCGGGCGCTCTGATGCGCGGCCTGGGCAGCCACAACATCGACCATCGGCTGCGCCATGCCGAGTTTGTCCCGGCCGAAGGCGTCCGCCATTTGGGCATGCCGATCGCTGCCCTGTCTGAACTGCAGCGGGTGCTGGTGGTAGGTTCGAACTTGCGCAAGGACCACCCGCTGTTTGCCCAGCGCATTCGTCAGGCTGTGCGCAAGGGGGCAGTGCTTAGCACCCTGTGCGAGCACAGCCAGGATTGGGCCATGCCGATAGCAAATGCCATGCTGCAGCCGTCTGCCCAGTGGGTGCAGGCCCTGGCTGACCTGGCCGCCGCTGTGGCTGTCGAAAAGGGCATCAGCCCGCCCGTGCCTGGGCAGGTGAGCGAGCAGGCCAGCGCCATGGCCCGGTCATTGCTGGGCGGCGAGCGCAAAGCCCTGCTGCTGGGCAATGCGGCCGCCCACCATGGCAAGGCCGCAAGCCTGTTGGTGCTGGCCAACTGGATTGCGGCGCAAACCGGTGCTTCGGTCGGCTACCTGAGCGAAGCCGCCAACACGGTGGGCGCCCAATACGCCTGCGCCCTGCCCGGACCGAATGGCCTGAACGCCGCGCAGATGCTGGCCGGCGGCCTCAAAGGCGTGCTGCTGCTCAATCTGGAGCCTGAATTCGACTCAGCCGCAGGCCCGGCTGCTGCGGTGGCTTTGGCCAAAGCCAGCATGGTGGTGACGCTCAGCCCGTTCAAGGCCAACCTGGCCTTCAGCGATGTGCTGCTACCGATTGCACCGTTCACCGAAACCTCGGGCACCTTTGTCAATGCAGAGGGCCGGGTGCAGGGCTTCCATGCGGTGGTCAAGCCGCTGGGCGAGACCCGTCCCGCCTGGAAGGTTCTGCGCGTGCTGGCCAATCTGCTGGGCCTGCCCGGTTTTGAGTTCGAGTCCTCGCAAGCGGTCTTGCATCAGGTGCCTGAGCTGGCCAATCCGCAAACCACCCACGTGTCGTCTGAGCTGCTGAGCAATACCACCACAGCTACTGCGGATCTGACGCCCGCCGCAACACCACCGGTTGTGGCCGGCATCTATGCCTTGGACGGCTTGGTGCGTCGCGCAGCGAGTCTGCAACTGACTGCGGATGCGCGGTCCATGCCACTGGCGCCCCAGGCGGTGAACGCATGATTGACGCCCTGTTCAATGCCGGACAAGGCCTGCTGACGGCACCCTGGTGGGAGGCCGCTGCTTGGCCTGTGCTCTGGACGCTGCTCAAAATCGTGGCTGTTCTGTTGCCCCTGATGGGCGCTGTGGCTTACCTGACCTTGTGGGAGCGTAAGTTTTTAGGCTGGATGCAGGTGCGCGTGGGGCCCAACCGGGTGGGACCCTTGGGTCTGTTGCAGCCGATTGCAGATGCGCTCAAGCTCATGACCAAAGAAATACTGGTGCCCACCGCCGCCAGCAAAGGTTTATTTTTCATTGGGCCGATTCTGACCATCATGCCAGCCTTGGCGGCTTGGGCGGTGATCCCCTTTGGACCCGACATCGCCTTGGCCAATATCAACGCCGGCCTCTTGTTTGTAATGGCCATCACTTCCATGGAGGTCTATGGCGTGGTGATTGCGGGCTGGGCCTCCAACTCCAAGTACTCGTTTTTGGGTGCGCTGCGCGCATCAGCCCAAATGGTGAGTTACGAGATCGCCATGGGCTTTTGTCTGGTGGTGGTGTTGATGGTGTCGGCCAGCATGAACCTCACCGACATCGTGACCGGCCAGGCCAAGGGCTATTTTTCAAGCATGGGGCTCAACTTCCTGTCTTGGAACTGGTTGCCACTGTTGCCGATCTTTGTGGTGTATGTCATCTCCGGCTTGGCCGAGACCAACCGCCACCCCTTTGATGTGGTCGAGGGGGAGGCTGAAATCGTGGCCGGCCACATGGTCGAGTACTCAGGCATGTCTTACGCCATGTTTTACCTCGCCGAATACGCCAATATGTGGCTGATTTCCATCCTCGCTGCCATCATGTTCCTGGGTGGATGGCTGGCACCAGTGGACAGCGCTTTGTTCAACTGGATTCCCGGCTGGGTTTGGCTGGGCATCAAGACCTGTGTCGTAGTGAGCCTGTTCATCTGGGTGCGCGCCACCTTCCCGCGGTTTCGCTACGACCAGATCATGCGCCTGGGCTGGAAAATTTTTATCCCTGTGACGCTGGTTTGGCTGGTCGTGGTGGCCGCCTGGATGCAGACCTCTTTCAACATCTGGCCTTAAACAGGACCTCACCCATGTCAACCACTGCTCCAGCGCCTCCGGCCTTTTCGCTCAAGGACTTCCTCGGCAGTTTTTTGCTGCTCGAGCTCTTCAAGGGCATGGCCCTGACAGGCCGCTACCTGTTCCAACGCAAGGTGACGGTTCAGTTCCCGGAAGAAAAAACTCCTCTATCACCGCGCTTTCGTGGTCTGCACGCTTTGCGCCGCTATGACAACGGCGAGGAGCGCTGCATTGCCTGCAAACTGTGCGAGGCGGTCTGCCCGGCCATGGCCATCACGATTGAGTCCGAGGTTCGCGCCGACGGCTCGCGACGCACCAGCCGCTATGACATTGACCTAACCAAATGTATTTTTTGTGGTTTTTGCGAAGAAAGCTGCCCAGTGGACTCGATTGTCGAAACCCATATCCTGGAGTACCACGGCGAAAAAAGGGGCGACCTGTACTTCACCAAAGAAATGCTGCTTGCGGTTGGCGATCGCTATGCAAGCGAAATCACCGCAGCTAAGGCGGCGGATGCCAAATACCGCTGACTGGCCGCCAGAAAGAAGTTCTCGTCATGGATCTTAAAACAGCGTTTTTTTATGCTTTCTCGACCATTCTTTTGTTCGCGGCATTTCGGGTGATCACGGCGCGCAACCCGGTGCATGCGGCGTTGTTTCTGGTGCTGTCTTTTTTCCAGGCGGCCATGCTCTGGATGCTCCTCAAGGCCGAGTTCCTGGCTATCACCTTGGTGCTGGTTTATGTCGGTGCGGTGATGGTCTTGTTTTTGTTTGTGGTGATGATGATGGACATTGGCGACGAGGTTCTGCGCCAGGGTTTTTGGAAACACTTCCCCCTCGCAGTATTGCTGGGGGTTTTGATTGCGTTAGAAATGTCAGCAGTCTTGATGGGCGGCTTTCGGATCAGTGAGGAGCCCAAAACTGTCAGCGCACTAGGCTTGGGCGCTGGCGAATACTCCAATACCCGCGAGCTCGGGAAACTGCTGTATACCGAATATGTCTACCCGCTGGAAATTGCCGCGGCCATCCTGCTGGTGGCGATGATCGCCGCCATTGCACTGACCCTGCGTCGACGTAAGGACAGCAAGTTTGTCAGCCCATCGGATCAGGTGCGGGTCAGACCCCATCAACGCCTGACTGTGCTGAGCATGAAAGCCACCCAGCCAGCGCCTGTGACGGAGACTGTTCCGAACTCGGCGGAGACCAAACCATGAGCCTGACCCTCGGACATTTTTTATCGCTGGGCGCCATGCTCTTTGCCATGTCGGTGATTGGTATTTTTCTCAACCGCAAGAACCTGATTGTGCTGCTGATGGCGATCGAGTTGATGCTGCTGGCCGTGAACACCAACTTTGTCGCCTTCTCCCATTACATGGGCGACATGCATGGGCAGATATTCGTCTTCTTTATCCTCACTGTTGCCGCTGCCGAATCGGCTATCGGCCTGGCGATCCTGGTGCTTTTGTTCAGAAACAAGTCCAGCATCAACATAGACGAACTCAACACGCTCAAGGGTTAAGCCATGAGTCAAACCCTGAATGCCTCGATGCTGCTCGCCGTGCCCCTGGCGCCTTTGCTTGGAGCCCTGGTGGCCGGACTGCTGGGCACGCAATTTGGCGGCAACCTGATCGGGCGGCGCATGTCGCATTCGCTCACCATTGGTGGCGTGTTGCTGTCTTTCATTCTGTCGGCGATCACGCTTGACAGTGTGGTGAACCATGATGCCCGCTTCAACCAGACGATCTACACCTGGATGGTGGTTGGCGGGCTCAAAATGGAGGTGGGTTTTCTGGTCGACGGGCTGACCGCCATGATGATGTGCGTGGTGAGCTTTGTCTCGCTGATGGTGCACGTCTACACCATCGGCTACATGCATGAAGACCGGGGCTACAACCGCTTTTTTGCCTATATTTCGCTGTTCACTTTCTCCATGCTGATGCTGGTCATGAGCAACAACCTGTTGCAGCTGTTTTTCGGCTGGGAGGCGGTGGGGCTGGTGTCCTATCTGCTGATCGGTTTCTGGTTCAACAAACCCAGCGCTATTTTTGCCAATATGAAAGCCTTTCTGGTCAACCGGGTCGGTGATTTTGGATTTATTTTGGGTATTGGCCTGATCGTCGCCTACACCGGCTCGCTCAGCTATGCCGAGGTGTTTGCCAAGGCAGCGGAACTCAAACCACTGATCTTCCCAGGAACCGACTGGCTGCTGGTCAGCGTGATCTGCATTTGCCTGTTCATCGGCGCTATGGGCAAATCAGCCCAGTTTCCGCTGCATGTCTGGCTGCCTGATTCGATGGAAGGTCCAACGCCCATCTCTGCGCTCATCCATGCCGCCACCATGGTCACGGCCGGCATTTTCATGGTGGCACGCATGTCGCCCCTGTTTGAGCTCAGTGATGCAGCCCTGAGCTTTGTCATGGTCATTGGCGCCATCACTGCCCTGTTCATGGGCTTTCTGGGCATCATTCAAAATGACATCAAGCGGGTGGTGGCCTATTCCACGCTGTCCCAACTTGGCTACATGACGGTGGCTCTGGGTGCGTCAGCCTACTCGGTGGCAGTGTTTCACCTCATGACCCATGCCTTCTTCAAGGCCCTGTTGTTTTTGGCAGCCGGCTCGGTGATCATGGGGGTTCACCACAACCAGGACATTCGCTACATGGGCGGCTTGCGCAAATACATGCCCATCACCTGGATCACCGCTTTGCTGGGTTCGCTGGCACTGATCGGCACACCATTTTTCTCGGGCTTCTACTCGAAAGACGAAATCATCATGGCGGTACATGCCAGCCAGCTGCCCGGTGCCGGTTTTGCTTATTTTGCGGTGCTGGCAGGCGTGTTCGTGACAGCCTTTTATTCGTTTCGCATGTATTTTCTGGTGTTTCACGGCAAGGAGCGCTTTGACCAAAACCCCGAGGCCCACCATGACGCCCACCAAGACCCACATAGCCATGCAGCTCATGCTGCGGCCGCGCCCCATGAATCCCCCTGGGTGGTGACCCTGCCACTGGTTTTACTGGCGATACCCTCGGTGTGCATTGGTTTCATCACGATAGAGCCGATGCTGTTTGGCGGTTTCTTCGGGGGTGCCATTGTGGTCAATGCCGACATCCACAAAGCAATGGCCAGCTTACAAGCAGAGTTTCACGGCCCGCTCCAGTTGGCCCTGCATGGCCTGAGTGCTGCGCCGTCCTGGCTGGCCTTGGCTGGCGTCGCGAGTGCCTATTACCTGTATCTGGTGAAACCGGCCTGGCCCGCACTGATCCGGTCCCGCTTTGAGCCGCTCTACACGCTGCTGGACAACAAGTACTACATGGACTGGATCAATGAAAACCTGCTGGCCCGAGGTGCTCGCGCGCTGGGCACTGGCCTGTGGCGCGGCGGCGACCAAGCACTGATTGACGGACTGCTGGTGAATGGTTCCTGGAAACTGGTGGCTCGGTTGTCCGGTCTGGCCCGCCAACTACAAACCGGCTACCTGTACCACTATGCCCTGGTCATGATTCTGGGTGTGTTTGTGCTGATGACGTATTTCGTCTGGCTCAAGTAGGAGAACAAAAAAAATGGGTCTGTTGAGCCTGGCGATCTGGACGCCAATTGTTTTTGGCCTGATGTTGCTGGCCCTAGGCCGGGACGAACAGGCGTCCATGGTGCGCTGGGTGGCACTGATCGGTGCCCTGCTCAGCTTTCTCCTCACCTTGCCGCTGTACCAGGGTTTTGAGTTGGGCACTGCAGACATGCAGTTTGTTGAAGATGTCGCATGGATACCGCGCTTCAATGTCAACTACCATTTGGGTCTCGACGGTATCTCGCTCTGGTTTGTGCTGCTCACGGCCTTCATCAATTTGGTGGTGGTGATCGCTGGCTGGGAGGTGATCACCCGACGCGTCAACCAGTACATGGGCGCCTTTCTGATTTTGAGCGGGCTCATGATTGGGGTTTTTTGCGCCCTGGACGGTATGCTTTTTTATGTTTTTTTCGAGGCCACCCTGATCCCGATGTACCTGATTATTGGCATCTGGGGCGGGCCAAACAAAATTTACGCAGCCTTCAAATTTTTTCTCTACACCCTGCTCGGGTCCCTGTTGATGCTGGTCGCCTTGATCTACCTCTACACCCAGTCGGGCGGCAGCTTTGACCTCGCCGTGTGGCACCAAATCCCCCTGACTGGCAGCGTACAGAGCCTCTTGTTTTTTGCGTTTTTTGCAGCTTTTTCAGTCAAGGTGCCGATGTGGCCTGTGCACACCTGGCTGCCTGATGTGCATGTCGAAGCACCCACGGGCGGCTCTGCGGTGCTGGCCGCAATCATGCTCAAGCTTGGTGCCTACGGATTTTTGCGCTTTGCGATGCCTATTGCCCCGGATGCGGCACGGGAATGGGCCTGGCTGATGATCGCGCTGTCCCTGGTTGCCGTGGTTTATGTTGGCCTGGTTGCCATGGTGCAGCAGGACATGAAGAAACTCGTGGCCTACTCCTCGGTGGCCCACATGGGCTTTGTCACCCTGGGGTTTTTCATGTTCAACAGCCTGGGCGTGTCGGGGGCGATTGTCCAGATGATTGCACATGGCTTTGTTTCGGCGGCCATGTTTTTGTCAATCGGTGTGCTTTATGACCGGGTCCATTCGCGCGAGATTTCGAGTTACGGCGGAGTGATCAACACCATGCCGCGTTTTACCGCCTTTGCCCTGCTGTTTGCCATGGCCAACTGCGGTTTGCCAGGCACGGCCGGTTTTGTCGGAGAGTGGATGGTGATTCTGGGCGCGGTTAAGGCCAACTTCTGGCTGGGCGCTTTGGCGGCCAGTGCGCTGATTTTTGGCGCGGCCTACACCCTGTGGATGTTCAAACGGGTCTATCTCGGGCCGGTTGCAAACGGCCAGGTTGCAGCCCTGCTTGACATCGACAAGCGTGAATTTCTGGTGTTGGCATTGCTGGCAGTCGCCACGCTGTACATGGGCATCTACCCCAAGCCCTTCACCGATGTGATGGACAGCTCTGTGACAGAGTTGCTTCGGCACGTGGCCCAGTCCAAGCTGCCCTGAGCAGCTGCGCTAGACCCCCTGAATTGAGAGACGCAAGATGATCGACAAACTCAGCTGGATTTCGGTTTATCCCGAGATCATTCTGTTGGTGATGGGCTGCGTGGTGGCGCTGGCAGATCTGGCCGTGCGCAGCCCGCGGCGCACCGCAACCTATGTGCTCACGCTCTTGACCCTGGCGGTGGTAGCGGCCCTGCAGGCCCTGTATGCCAGCGCTGGCGCCACGGTTTATGGTTTTGGCAATATGGTGGTGAGCGACCCCATGGGTAACTGGCTGAAGTGCTTTGCCGCCCTGGCTGTGATGGTGACCCTGGTCTATGCCAGGCCCTACGCGGCAGACCGGGACATGCTGCGCGGTGGCGAGCTTTTTTCGCTTGGCTTGTTCTCCCTCCTGGGGATGTTTGTCATGATCTCGGGCAACAACTTCTTGGTGCTCTACATGGGGCTGGAGTTGCTCACACTCTCGAGCTACGCGCTGGTGGCCCTGCGCCGCGACGATGCCACGGCGACTGAGGCCGCCATGAAATATTTTGTACTGGGTGCGCTGGCCTCGGGGTTTTTGTTGTACGGCCTGTCCATGATGTACGGCGCTACCGGCTCGCTGGATGTCAATGCTGTGTTTCGCGCCATCAACTCCGGCCATGTGAACCACCAGGTGCTGGTGTTTGGCCTGGTGTTTGTGGTCTCTGGCCTGGCTTTCAAGCTGGGTGTCGTGCCATTTCACATGTGGATTCCTGATGTCTACCAGGGTGCGCCCACCGGGGTCACGCTGATGATTGCAGGAGCGCCCAAACTGGCGGCCTTTGCCATCATGATCCGCCTGTTGGTGGAGGGCATGCTGTCGCTGGCCATTGACTGGCAGCAGATGCTCATGCTGCTGTCGGCGGGTTCGCTGTTGCTTGGCAACCTGGCCGCCATTGCCCAGACCAACCTCAAGCGCATGCTGGCTTTTTCCACCATTTCCCAAATGGGCTTTGTGCTGCTAGGCATGGCCTCGGGCGTAGTCAATGGGCAGATCGATTCGGCCGCCAACGCCTACAGTTCGGCCATGTTTTATGTGATCACCTATGTGCTAACCACGCTGGCCAGCTTTGGCGTGATTTTGCTGCTGGCCCGGGACGGCTTTGAGAGCGAAGAGATCGCAGATTTTGCCGGCCTCAACCAGCGCAGCCCGCTGTATGCGGCTGTGATGGCCGTGTGCCTGTTTTCATTGGCTGGCATTCCGCCCATGGTCGGTTTTTACGCCAAGCTGTCAGTGTTGCAGGCCCTGATCGCCTCTGGCCAGGCGCTGCACCTGGGCCTGGCGGTATTTGCGGTCATGATGTCCCTGGTGGGTGCTTTTTATTACCTGCGCGTGGTCAAGGTCATGTATTTTGACGAGCCAATCAGCGCCAGCACGGTTTACGCGGGCCTGGATGTACGGCTGGTGTTGTCGGTCAACGGCGCTCTGGTTTTGGTGCTGGGGATTTTGCCGGGCGGCCTGATGTCCCTGTGTGCTCGGGCCATCGTTCAGACACTGGGCAACTGAGCGCAACGCCGCTGGGCCAATCGGTGCTTGGTGGGCTGCTGCGCTTGAACAAAATTTCACTGGCCTGCATGAAACAAACCGATGATCATTTGATTGAGACCAAAGTTGGCAGCGAGGCGCTGCTCAAAGGCCGCTTTCTGCAAGCTTACAGAGATTCTGTGCGCTTGCCAGACGGCAGCCTTGGCAGTCGTGAATATTTGGTTCATCCCGGCGCAGTGATGGTGGTGCCGATTCTCAGCGACGCAGACGCCGATTGGCGCGTGGTGCTGGAGCGCCAGTTTCGCTATCCAATGGGCCGGGTCATGATTGAATTTCCCGCTGGCAAGCTCGATCCGGGCGAACACAGCCTGGCCTGCGCCCAGCGTGAATTGATGGAAGAAACCGGCTACCGAGCCAGCCAGTGGGCCCGTGCGGGTGTGCTGCACCCGGTGGTCTCTTATTCGACCGAGTTCATTGACATCTGGTTTGCGCGGGACCTGACTGCGGGCGATCGTAAGCTTGATGTGGGCGAGTTTTTGGAGGTGTTTTCCGCCTCGGTGAGCGAGCTTTTGCAGTGGTGCCACACTGGCCTGGTGACAGATGCCAAAACCCTGACAGGCGCACTCTGGCTGCAAAATATTCAAAGCGGGTCATGGCCATTGACATGGCAAACCGTCACTGCGCCGGCTGGCACCGCATAATTCAAGCATGAAAGTTCTTGATCTGGCCTGCGCCAACCAGCACCTGTTTGAGGGTTGGTTCGCCTCGGAGGATGATTTTGTTGAACAATGCGCGCGCCGCCTGGTTGAGTGCCCGGTGTGCGGCGATGCGCAGGTCAGTAAAAAACTCTCTGCGCCCCGGCTCAACCTCGGTGCCAGCCCGTCCGAGCCCCAACCAGTGCGAGACCTGGCACTGGCCAAGGCCCCGGAGCAGGCGATGCAACTGGCCTGGCTAGAGATGGCCCGGCGTATTGTGGCCAACACCGACGATGTGGGAGATCAATTTGCCGAAGAAGCGCGCCGAATCCATTACGGCGAGGCCAAGGAACGCGGCATTCGGGGCAAGGCCACCGCGGCCCAGACCGAGGCCCTGATTGACGAAGGCATCGCGGTGATGCCCATGCTGCTGCCCGAGTCGCTCAAGGGCCAGCTGCAATAAGCTACAAGGCCGGTGCCATCGATGAAGTTGGTTGAAGCCGGCTGCTGGCAAGGCCAGCACGATCAGCCAGTCTTGCGCAGGCTGCCTGCGGGAAACTCGACGCGGCAAAATTTGCTCAGGATGTCAATCAACACCATGGCACGTTGCTCGCCACTGGGCATTTGGTAAATACCTGCCATACCGGCGAAGGCACCGTCAGCAATTTTCACAGTCTCACCAGCCGCAAACAGCCGTTCGACTTGCTGCACCGTGTAGACAGATTGCTCGCGCAGCGCCTCCACCAGCGTCAGGGGCAATTTAGCAGGGATATTGCCAAAGCTCACCAGGCGACTCACGCCCAAGGTGGATCGAATCGGGCTCCAGCCACGGGCATCAGGGCCAGAAGCCAGCAAAATGAACAGGTAGCGGGGGAACAGCGGCTCTTGCACGATGGCCAGTCCACGCTTGTATATTTTTTCGGTACGCCGCAGCGGCAGGTAGCAGTCGTAACCCTGCTGCGTCAGGTTGGCCAGGGCGCGCGCCTCTTGTCGCGGCTTGCTGTGCACCACATACCATTGCGCGCTGGTCGCCTCGCTGTTGGCCTTATCAGCCGCCTGATAAAGCGTTTGTGTCTCAGCCAAATCCATAAAAAGCCAGCGGCGCCGCCTATCAGGCGGTGAGTCGCGTCTCGCGACGCAGTGTCAGGGCACCAAAACACCAGGCAAATTGGGTCAGTCTGGCATACACCGCCGTGTAGCCGAGGGCGGACAAGATCAAACCCAGACACAGCATGCGCGTATCTTGCATAAACAAAACAGCCCAAGCGGCCGGCAGGACAGCAAAAACCCAGCAGATCATACTGGTGATGCTGTTTCTCCATGTCGTCGCAGCCACAGGGGTGAAGCGGCGCACCAACCGGCGGTGAATAAAGTGGTGCAGGTGGGCCTTGTCCGGCTCGCCGGGGTGATGCCCTTCGCGCTTACGTCGGCGCAAAACTGAAAAAGCCACTTCGAGTACTGGGTAGGCGCAGGCCAACAGCGTCGCCCAGGCATTGATTTCAGGATGGCGCATGGGCAGCAAAATTGCAAGCCATGCCAGCACAAAGCCCAGCAGGTAGGCCCCGCCATCACCTAAAAACAATCTGCCTGATGGCCAATTGATCAGGCCAAAACCAAGCGCAACAGCAGCCAGCGAAAAACAAACCAGGGCCACGGCCTGGTCATTCAAGCTCAATGCCATCACGCCCAGGGCTCCCGAAATAATCGCTACCGACCCGGCTGCAAGTCCATTGAAGCCGTCGATGATGTTGATGGCATTGGCCACACCACTGACTGCGAAGGCAGTGAACACCAGCGCCAAGGGCACAAAGCCCAACAACCAATCGAGCGGCGGCAAGCCGGTGTTTTGCATTGTCATGTTGGCAAGGTAACAAGCCAGCAGGCCGCTGACCATGGTCGCCAGCAGCCTGAATTGCACGCTTATTTTTTTAGTCAGGTCTTCCAGCAGCCCAGCAGAAAAGGCGGGAATTCCAGCCAACAAGATGTAGGCCAGTATGCTTTTTGTTTCAGCCGTGGCCGTTGCATAGGAGGCTAGCAACCCAAGCGCAACCGCAACGCCACCAATCCGCGGTGTGGGCCGGGTGTGCATTTTTTGCACCCCTTGCGTGAGGTCCATGCTCAAGCTGCCATGCCAGCGCTGGGTCAATACCAGTAGCAAACTCGCCAAACTGGTGGTGACGAAGGCAGCCAGGCCAGGGTTTGAAAGGGTCAGCATCCCACGATTTGGTTGAACAGGTTTAGGCCGTTTGCGCAGCGCTCAGTTGCGCAAGGTTTTCAAAGCTGCGGCACCCAGGCCGAACTGGTAGAGCAGCGTAGTCCAGTCTTTGGCGCCCTGGATGAACTGGGTGTAGGCGCTGCGCCGGTCTATCACGCCTGGTACAAATATAGTGTCGCCAGGGTTGAGCTTTTTCCCCGCAACCGTGGCGCCACCAAGCCCAAACCACCCGGCCCTGTGACTACTGCCTTCGACCGAGCCATCAGCGCGTACCAGCATGATGTTGTCGGTGTCAGCGTCGCGGGTGAGGCCGGCTTTGTCAAGGTAGCTCGACACGGTGGCGCTCGGGTTGTGAATGAAAGAGGTCTCCGCCATCACCTCGCCAAACACACCCACAAAGCTCGGCCGGGGGGGCACGTTGATCTGATCGCCGTCTTCTAGGCTCAGTTCTGGTACCTGCTTGCTCGAAGGGTCAAGCTCAAGCGAAATACGGCCGCTGGCCTTGAAACTTTTGAGCCGGTCAAGCAAAATCTTTTGCCCGGCTATCTGCGCCCCAACAGCCGAACCTTTTTCAGAATCGGTGACGTTTTGCAGGTTGGATGCAATCTGTGCATTGATCTCGGTCTCTAGGCGACGGATGGATTTGTCCAGATTTTCCTGCTGCTGCACGCGGGTGGATTCCCGGGTGAATACCGTACCATAAACAAACGCGTTTTTGCTCAGGCCGCCGGCTCGGGCGATGAGCGTTGGCAGAGTATCGCCGGGTTGAATTTGGTACTGGCCAGGCACCATCAACTCCCCACCAAGCCGGACAAACTGGGTGCGCTTTTCCATGGGAACTGGAAGTTCCTTGATGCCAAAAACCGTGACAACATCACCACTCTGCAGCAGCAAATCATGCAGCGGATCTTTGTTTTTCACGGCCTTGGCCAAATTAAAGGGGATCAGGGTGGTGCTGACTTCATTGGCATTGAGTCGTTCGATCGACGCGTAATCCCAGTTGATCTGGTCCAGCAGGTTTCGCGCACTGTCGATGGCTTTATCGCCGGCTACTTTTTTGCCAGTTACTTCTTTGCCAGTTACTTCTTTGCCAGTTACTTCTTTGCCAGTTACTTCTTTGCCAGGTTCGTACTGAACCATGATATTTTTCCGGCTGTAGTAATCCGCTTGTACCAGTGCGCTGGTGTCAGGAATCAGATCTGAGATGCGCAGGCCCGGCCGGTAGGCGTAACGAAGCGGGTTTGCCACATTACCTCGCAAGGTGACGGCATTGCTGAACTCGGGGCTTATCGCCAGCAAAGTAATGACATCACCGTCCCGCACGGCGGCTGCAAGGCCAGTCGCGTTGAGCGTGCGTTCTTCAATTGACCGAGGGGCCTTATCTTGGCCTGTGTTGATCCTCTCGACTCGAGACCGGTGCGACGTGGTGAGAACTTGCAACCCGCCACTGTATGCCAGCACCGCAGACAAAGGCTCTTCTTTTTGGCTTAGTTCATAAATCGCCGGGTTGTCGAGGGCGCCTAACAGGGCCACACGGGACCCGGCTGGGGGGATCACGATCACATCGCCGGGCAAAAGGCGCACATCGGAACTGGTGTCACCGCTGTGGATAAATTTGTACAGGTCCAACGTAGACTCTGTTTTTCCCCCGCGCACGAGGCGGATCTGCCGCATGCTGCCGGTGGCCGCCGGCCCACCGCTTTCAAACAGAACGCTGATCAGGGTTGACATGCTCGAGGTGGTGAACACGCCGGGTTTGCGCGCCTGCCCCACCACAAAAACCTGAATGGAACGCAGTCTGCCCAGCGTGGCATTGAGCTCAAAATTTTTGAAAACCCGCGCAATATGGGTTTTTAAGCGGGCTTCGAGCTGGTCAGACCGTACGCCAGCCACGGTCAACGGCCCGGCCCGGGGCACGGTGATTTGCCCATGGCGGTCCACCGCAAGGTTGACCGCGAGATCAATCGCCCCCCAGATCCGCAGGTTGATTTCATCGCCCGGGCCGATCAAGTAATTGGCGGGCACGGGCCCGTCGCTGACGGCTGGAAAGCTACTGTTACCAAACAAGTTATAGCCATACAGGGGCAATGTTTGGCCGGTGGTCTCTTGAACAAAGCTGCCAAACTGGTTGCTGCCTAGCGGTGGCAGGGCAGTGGTCAGCACAGGCGCGCCAGGCGGAGCCTGCGCCGCATTGGGGTTGGTGCCAAACAAACCCGCTGGCAGGTTAGCAGGCGCCATGCCCGGTAACGCTGGAAGGCCGGCGCCGGCACTGGGGCTGTTGCTGGCGCCTGCCGCTGCTGCTGCGCTACCGGAGATGGCAGTGGCGCCGCCAGGCGCAACAAGTTGGGCGGCCGCCGGGCCCGCCAGTGATCCCAACAACAGCAGGGCGCGCAAGAGCGCCGGCAGGGCTTGGCTTGTAGGCTTGAAAAACAACATCAATCAGCCGCCCGACAACCGTCTGGGTGTGACCATCTTGCCGGATTTGTCGGTTTTTGCCGGTTTGTCATGCGCACCACCGCCAAAACGGCGGTCGCGCTGGGCATAGGAGCTGATGGCTTCGTCGAGGTCGGTTTTACCGAAGTCGGGCCATAGCAGGTCGGTGAAGTAAAACTCGGTATAAGCCAACTGCCACAGCATGAAGTTGCTCACGCGGGCTTCACCGCCGGTGCGGATCAGTAGCTCTGGTTCCGGCGCATATGACGTGCTGAGGTAGGGGCCCAGGGCGGCTTCGCTCAGCGCTTCGGCCGCCAAACCTGGGTTGGCGGCCTGCCATGCTTTGAAGGCTTGCAGCATGTCCCAGCGGCCACCGTAGTTGACTGCAATGCTCAGTGTGATGACATTGTTGTGCGCGGTGTTGGCTTGGGCGTCTTGGATCAGGGCCTGAATGCGCGGGCTAAAGCCGGTGGTGTCGCCTATGACCCTCAGGCGCACGCCTTGCTTGGACATATCCTGCACCTCTTTTTGCAGGTAGAGGGTCAGCAGACCCATCAGGCCTGTGACTTCTTCTTCTGGGCGCTTCCAATTTTCGGTGCTAAAGGCAAACAAGCTGAGGTACTTCACACCGCGTTCCACGCAGGCCCTGACCAGTTCCCGCACCCTGCGGGCGCCACTGGCGTGGCCCATGGCAACCGGCAAGGCCCGCTGCTGCGCCCAACGCCGATTGCCGTCCATGATGACTGCAATATGTTGGGGAACCGAATTTACCAAAGGAAAATGCCAAACTGCCAAAACTCACCCCTATTGATTGCCATCCGACATTCGCTGCCACTTTGGCAGACAAGCGCTGGGCTAATTTTTGCCCTGTTTCCGAGCGAAGGAGTGTAGCCTAATCGTGCAGACCCAAATTCAGGATCATGCAGACTTAGGTATGCCTGCGGCGCCGCCTGATGCCGGGGGTGGGCCGGCCAGACTGCCCGACATTTGCAGCAAAATTCCGGGCGCTTGGCCTCGGGAACGGAGCGCTTGGGGCTTTGAGCTGACGCGTACGGGAGCCAATACCCTTTGAGCCGACATGTTCAAGCCTGTTGATTGCACGGCCCCAGCCCAGACAGGTATCCTCCGGCCCGACATGAAAACTCGTCAAACCCAATTTCGTGGCAACAAAGCCGCCCTGGCCAGCAAACCCTGTGTGGCCTGCGGCTTACCCATGACTTGGCGGCGCAGCTGGGCCAAAAACTGGGCCGAGGTCAAGTACTGCTCAGAGGCCTGCCGGCGGGCCAAGGCTACTCGTGGCTGAATTGCGTCATTTGATCCTGGTGCTGGGCGACCAGCTCGACCCGGACGCTGCCGCTTTCGATGGCTTTGATGCGACTGTCGATGCAGTCTGGATGGCCGAAGTGGCTGAGGAATCCAGCCATGTCTGGTCGGGCAAACCTCGCACGGCCCTGTTCCTCGCGGCGATGCGGCACTTTGCGCTAGCCCTCCAGGGGGCCGGGCGCCCGCTGCACTACACCCGCCTCGATGCCCCGGACAACGCCGGCAGCCTGCAGGCCCAGTTGCAAGCCGACTTGCAGCGCCTGCGGCCAGCCCGGCTGGTGATGACCGCACCCGGTGATTGGCGTGTGCTGCAGGCGATCGAAGCGGCAGCGGCGGCCACGGGCCTGCCCTTGGAAATACGGGAAGACCGACACTTCTTTTGCAGCGTGCGCGACTTCGCAGCCCATGCCAAGGGCCGCAAATCGCTGCGCATGGCGCACTTTTACAGCGAACAGCGCAAGCATCATGTTGTGCTGATGGACGGCTCTGCGCCGGTCGGGGGCCAGTGGAGTTTTGACGCCGACAACCGCGAGGCCTTTGGCGCAGCCGGCCCGGGCCTGGTGCCGCCCCGCACCCGTTTTGCGCCGGATGCTGTCACGCAGGAGGTGATCGCACTGGTGAACAGCCGCTTTGCCAGCCACCCCGGCCAGTTGGACAGCTTTGCCTGGCCGGTCACCCGCGAGCAGGCCTTGCAGGCCCTGCAGGTTTTCATCGCAGAGCGCCTGCCGTTGTTTGGCCGCTACCAGGACGCCATGTGGCCAGGCGATCCCTGGCTGTACCACGCACACCTGTCGGCCGCGCTCAACTTGAAGCTGCTGAATCCGCGCGAGGTGGTGGCGCAGGCGCAAGCGGCCTACCAGGACGGCCGCGCCCCGCTGGCCAGCGTGGAGGGCTTCATCCGGCAGATTTTGGGCTGGCGTGAATACGTGCGCGGTGTTTACTGGACCCAGATGCCTGCGTATTTGGAGCGCAATGCACTAGGCGCCAGCGAAGACCTGCCGGCCTGGTACTGGACCGGTGCCACCGACATGGCCTGCCTGCGCGACGCCCTGGCGCAGACGCTAACCCACGGCTATGCCAACCACATCCAACGGCTGATGGTGACCGGCCTCTATGCCCTGATGCTGGGCGTCGCCCCAAAGCAGGTGCATGCCTGGTACCTCGCGGTGTATGTCGATGCGGTGGAATGGGTCGAGCTGCCCAACACCCTGGGTATGAGTCAGTACGCCGATGGCGGCGTGATGGGCAGCAAACCCTATATCGCCACTGGCAAGTACATCCAGCGCATGAGCCCGCACTGCAAGGGCTGCCGCTACGACCCGGCGCAACGCGAGGGCGACAAAGCCTGCCCGTTCACCACCTTGTACTGGGACTTTCTGATGCGCCACCAGGCGCTGCTGGCTGGCAACCCGCGCATGGCGCTGCAGGTGAAAAACCTCGCCCGGCTGACAGACCCTCAAAAACAAGCCGTGCTGGCGCGCGCCGCTGCGATCCGGCGTGGCGAGGTCGGCGTCGCAGCAGGTGGCGGCGCCGAAGGGGCCGATGGCCTGCCTGCGCATGCCTGACGCCTTTGCCCCGACCCTAGCCGCCGCGCAGGAGCGCATTGCCGCGGTGCAACCCGCCGCTTATGCCCGCACCCGCAACGCGCTCGACGGGGCGGTGACCGGGCTGTCGCCCTACCTCACGCATGGGCTGGTCTCATTGTCCGGGGTGCTGGCTGGCGTGACGGCACGCCACCCGCTGGACATGCGGCACAAGTTTGTGTTCGAGCTGGGCTGGCGCGCCTACTTTCGCCATGTGTGGCAGCACCGTGGCGATGGCATCCTGAGTTCCCTGCACCAAGGGCTGCTGCCAGACCAGGCCTACGCAACCCAGCTGCCGGCCGACATCCGCGCGGGCTGCACCGGTGTGCCGGTGGTAGACCAGGCGGTGCGCACCCTGTATGCCACGGGCATGCTGCACAACCATGCCCGCATGTGGCTGGCCAGCTATGTCGTGCATGTGCGCAAGGTGCACTGGCGCACCGGCGCCGACTGGCTTTATGCGCATCTTCTCGATGGCGACCTGGCCAGCAACCATCTGAGCTGGCAATGGGTGGCTGGCACCGGCAGCCGCAAGCCCTATCTGTTCAACGCGGAGAATGTGGCGCGGTATGCGCCGGCGCCCTGGCACAGCCCGGGCAGCGTGATCGATACCGCCTACGAGGCATTGGACCGGCTGGCACGTCAGCCCGCGCAGCAGCCCGACCCGCACAGGCGCCTGGCAACCCAAGCCCCAAGGTCGCAGCCCGTGCTGATCGAGCCCGAGTTGCAGGCCGCGCCAGATGCCAGCCTGGGCTTTCGCGCGCCTGATGCCGCCGTCGCCGGCCGAGATGTTTGGTTGGTTCACCCCTGGAGCCTGGGTGAGCTGCCCACTGATTTGCCGGCCGACACCCGGGTGATCGGGGTCTGCCTGGCTGACTTTCACCGCGCCTGGCCCTGGGGCCAGCGGCGCTGGCACTTTGTGGCTAGCCGCATGGCCGAACTCACGACGCAGTGTTGGTACGGTGAGTCGATCGCCATCGCTGCGGCCCTGGCAGGCGCCCGCAGCGTGCGCACCGTTGCCGAGCCGCACCTCGGGCAGTGGCTGCCGCGCTTGGCTGATTGCCTAGCCCCACCGGCATTGTTTCCAAGCTTCGAACGGCGTTACGATTCTTTTTCGGCTTGGTGGGCACGCGTCTCAGGCGGCCTGAACTCGGCTGCCGACCTTTTGGCCGGTGCCCGCGCGATGACCTCGCCTGCGACACAGAGTGAACCAGAAATAAGGGTCTGACCATGAACGAATCCGTCGAGAAGACACCGCAGCTGACCGTGCTGTACGACGGCGCATGCCCCTTGTGCCGACGCGAGATTGGCGTCTACCGAGGCTTGCAGCCGCTGCGTCCGGAGTCGCCCCTGTGTTTTGCAGATGTTAGCGATGCCTCTTTGGCACTACCGCCAGATACCACGCGCGAGCAGTTGCTGGCGCGCTTTCATGTACTCAGCCAAAGCGGCCAGCTGCTCAGCGGTGCGCAGGCATTTCTGGCGCTCTGGGCTGCGCTGCCCGGCTGGCGCTGGCTGGCCCTGGCCGGCCGCCTGCCGGGAATGGCATGGGTCATGGAGCGTACCTACCTGCTGTTCCTGCGCTGGCGTCCGCTGCTGCAGCGCTGGGCGCACCGCCTGGAGCCACCTGGCGCGGGCCGATCCTAGTGCCGAGGTCAGACACCCTGTTGACCTTCACCATGCTCAGCTTCCAACCCGGCCTCTGGCCCGGACTGATGTGGCGCCGTTTCGGGCAGTTGCCGTGAGTGGCGCGACTGCGCTGGTCTGGTTCAAGCGCGACCTGCGTGTGAGAGACCATGCCCCGCTGGCTGAGGCCATGCGCTTCGATAACGCCATCGGGCTGGTGGTGATTGAGCCGCAATGGCTCAGCAGCCCCGAGTGCGACCCGCGCCATGTCAGCTTCCTGCTGGATTGCGTGGCCGGGTTGCAGCGCGATCTGGCATCGCGCGGCCTCCCGCTGCTGGTGCGTACCGGCACCATGCCGCAGGTGCTGCAAACACTGCGGCAGGAATTTCCGTTTGCTCACCTGTTCAGCCACGAAGAAACCGGGTCGGCTTGGAGCTACACCCGAGACTTGGCGGTTGCGCAGTGGTGCCGTAGCCATGGCGTGGACTGGACCGAATTCCCTCAGACTGGGGTGGTGCGGCGGCTGGCCTCGCGCGCCGGCTGGGCGGCGCGATGGGCTCAGCGCATGAACGCCCCCGAGGCTCCCGCGGCACTTGCCTTCAGGGCCCCGCCCGGCCTGGCGCAGACAGTCGTGCCTACATTGTTTGAGCTCGGCCTGCCAGCCCTGAGCGCGCCCTTGCCGCAGGGTGGCGAGCAGGCCGCCTGGGCCACGCTGAACAGCTTTCTGGACGGCCGTGGCCGTGATTACCGGCGTGCCCTGTCCAGCCCGCTGACCGCTGCCGAAGGCTGCAGCCGGCTGAGTGCGCACCTGGCTTTCGGCACCATCTCGATGCGCTGCGTGCACCAAGCCACCGAGGCGCGCATCGCGGCCGGGTCTGACCCCCGACTGGCCTACGCCCTGCGCGGCTTTGCCAGCCGCCTGCGCTGGCACTGCCACTTTATGCAAAAGCTCGAAGACGAGCCGGCCATTGAATGGCGCAACCTGGCGCGTTCGGTTGACGGCCTGCGCCCGGGCGACGGCGTGCACGCCAGCCCGGTCAACCTGGCCCACTTGCAGGCCTGGTGCGAAGGCCGCACCGGCTACCCCATGGTGGATGCCTGCATGCGCCAATTGCGCACTACGGGCTGGCTGAACTTTCGCATGCGCGCGATGCTGGTCAGCTTTGCGGCCTACCACCTGTGGCTGCACTGGCGCGAGCCCGGCTTGTTTCTGGCGCGCCAATTTCTGGACTTTGAGCCAGGTATCCACTGGAGCCAGATGCAAATGCAGTCGGGCACGACCGGCATCAACACCCTGCGCATTTACTCGCCGGCCAAACAGGCCTTGGACCATGATCCGCTGGGCTTGTACATCCGGCAATGGGTGCCAGAGATCGGTACTGCGGCTTACCCGGCCCCGATCGTCGACGAACGGGCCGCAGTAGCGGCGGCCAAAGCCGCCCTCTACGGTCTGCGCCAGACCCGTGCTGCGCACACCGAAGCGGACGCCATCCAGCGCAAGCACGGCTCAAGAAAAAGTGGCCTGCCGCCAGGCACGCGCCCGCGAAGCCGCAGCGGCGAGGCTGCGCCAGCGGGCCAGGGTCAGTTGTTCTAATTGGGGGCCCAAACGCCCATTCGCAGCTCACCACACCATGCACATCACCCCCAACGCCTTGCAGAACGGCAGCCCCCAAGGAATGCCACCTCGGCGGGTGTTCGTCATCGGCGCCACCGGCACCATTGGGCAGGCCACCGTGCGCGCGCTGCTGCAGCGGGGGCATCAGGTGGTGTGCTTTGTCCGACCCCGGGCGGGCGTTCGGGGAGCCTTGGCCGCGGACGC
>BJGT01000016.1 GCA_014190675.1 Comamonadaceae bacterium
AGCTGGTGATCAGCGACGACGAGCTGCGCGAGAGCATCGAGACCAACCAGCTGCGCCTGATGCGCGAGCGCGGCAGCGACCTCACCATTTTCAGCCCGCGTGCGAGCTTCATGGCGCACCACATTGGTGACTTTGAGGTGTCCAGCACTTGGGCGGCGATCTGCAACGAGCTCTGCTACCGCGTCAGCCAGCTGTTCCCGGACCACTTCATTCCCGCGGCTATGCTGCCGCAAAGCCCGGGCGTCGACCCCGCCACCTGCATCCCGGAGCTTGAGCGCTGCGTGCGCGAGTACGGCAACGTCGGCATCAACCTCAACCCTGACCCATCGGGCGGCCACTGGACCTCACCCCCCTTGAGCGATCGGGCGTGGTATCCCATCTACGAAAAGATGGTCGAGCACAGCATTCCGGCCATGATTCACGTGTCGACCAGCTGCAACAGCTGTTTCCACACCACCGGTGCGCACTACCTGAACGCAGACACCACGGCCTTTATGCAGTGCCTGACCAGCGACCTGTTCAAGGATTTCCCCACGCTCAAGTTCATCATTCCGCACGGCGGCGGCGCCGTGCCCTACCACTGGGGGCGTTTCCGTGGCCTGGCGCAGGAACTCAAAAAGCCGCTGCTCAAAGACCACCTGCTCAAAAATATCTTTTTTGACACCTGCGTCTACCACCAGCCCGGCATTGACCTGCTGACTAAGGTGATTCCGGTAGACAACATTCTGTTTGCCAGCGAGATGATCGGCGCGGTGCGCGGCATCGACCCCGAAACTGGCTATTACTTCGATGACACCAAGCGCTACATCGAGACCTCGACCATCGTGGTGGGCGACGACCGCCACAAGATTTATGAAGGCAACGCGCGCCGTGTGTTCCCGCGGCTGGACGCGGCCCTCAAGGCGCGCGGCCACTGAGCCCTTGGCTGACCTGCGCCGGCTCGACCTGACCCCCCAAGGAGAAACTGACCATGTATGAACTCGGCCTTGTGTACCGCAACATCCAGCGCGCTGACCGCGCCTCCGCCGACGCCCTGGCCGCGCTGGGCTCTGCCACTGTGCACGAAGCCATGGGCCGTGTCGGCCTGCTCAAACCCTATATGCGCCCGGTGTATGCCGGTGCCCAGGTGTCGGGCACCGCGGTGACCGTGCTGCTCCATCCGGGTGACAACTGGATGATGCACGTGGTGGCCGAGCAGATCCAGCGCGGGGATATCGTGGTGGCGGCGATCACGGCCGAATGCACCGACGGTTATTTTGGCGACCTGTTGGCCACCAGCTTCCAGGCGCGCGGCGCCCGTGCCTTGGTGATCGATGCCGGCGTGCGCGATGTCAAAGAGCTCACGCGCATGGGTTTCCCGGTCTGGAGCAAAGCGATTTCCAGCAAGGGCACCGTCAAGGCCACCCTGGGTTCGGTGAATATTCCGGTGGTCTGCGCCGGTATGCTCGTCAGACCGGGCGACGTGATCGTGGCCGATGACGATGGCGTGGTCTGCGTGCCCGCTGCGCTGGCTGCCAAGACGCTGGCTGCGGCGCTGCGGCGCGAAGCCAATGAGGGCGAGAAGCGCGCCAAGCTCGCCGCCGGCGTGCTCGGGCTGGACATGTACAAAATGCGCGAACCGCTGGCCGTCGCTGGGCTGCGCTACATCGACTAAAGCCGGCCACCACCATGAGCAAACCCACCACGGGTGACTTCACCAAAACCGCTGGATGGATGGACTGGTATGCCGGCCCGGCCCGGCCCCGCTTTGCGCTGCCGGCCGGGGCGGTGGACGCCCACTGCCACGTGTTTGGTCCGGGCGCTGAGTTTCCCTACGCCCCCGAGCGCAAGTACACGCCCTGCGATGCCTCCAAAGCACAGCTGTTCGCACTGCGCGATCACTTGGGCTTTGACCGTAACGTGATTGTGCAGGCTACCTGCCACGGCGCCGACAACCGCGCCATGGCCGATGCCTGCGTTGCCTCGGGCGGCCGCGCGCGCGGCGTGGCCACTGTCAAGCGCAGCATCAGCGATGCCGAATTGCAGGCCTTGCACGCGGCTGGCGTGCGGGGCGTGCGCTTCAATTTTGTCAAACGGTTGGTGGACTTCACGCCCAAGGACGAATTGCTGGAGATAGCCCACCGCATCAAGCCCCTGGGCTGGCATGTGGTGATCTATTTTGAGGCGGTGGACTTGCCCGAGCTGTGGGAGTTTTTCACCACCCTGCCCACCACCGTGGTGGTGGACCACATGGGCCGACCCGATGTGAGCAAGCCCCTGGACGGCCCGGAGTTTGAGCTGTTTGTGCGCTTCATGCGCGAGCACCCCAACGTGTGGAGCAAGGTCAGCTGTCCTGAGCGCCTGAGCGTGACGGGTCCCAAGGCCTTGCAGGGCGAAGCCAATGCCTACCGCGATGTACTGCCCTTTGCCCGCTGCATCGTTGAGACCTTTCCCGACCGGGTGCTGTGGGGCACCGACTGGCCGCACCCCAACCTGAAGGACCATATGCCCGACGACGGCCTGCTGGTCGAATTTATCCCGCACATCGCCGTCACGCCCGAGCTCCAGACCAAGTTGCTCGTCACCAACCCCATGCGCTTGTACTGGCCAGACGAATGTTGACCCCCACGCTTGTCGCTGCGCGTACGGCGCTGCCCCCCGAGGGGGCGTCAGTCGCCTTGGGGCGGCCCGGCGGCGACTGGTTGACCCCCACGCTTGTCGCTGCGCGTACGGCGCTGCCCCCCGAGGGGGCGTCAGTCGCCTTGGGGCGGCCCGGCGGCGACTGGCCTTCTGATGGAGACTCTAATGGCACTCGATAAACCGTATCTGAACGTCCCCGGCACTACCATTTTTGATGCCGAGCAAAGCCGCAAGGGCTATCACCTAAACCAGTTTTGCATGTCGCTGCTGCAGGCCGCCAATCGCGACCGCTTCAAGGCTGATGAGAGGGCCTACCTGGATCAATGGCCGATGACCGAAGACCAGAAATTGGGGGTGCTGGCGCGCGATCTGAACCGTTGCATTGCCCTGGGCGGCAACATCTACTTTTTGGCCAAGATCGGCGCCACCGACGGCAAGAGCTTTCAACAAATGGCCGGCAGCATGACCGGCATGACCGAGGACGAGTACCGCGCCATGATGGTCAGCGGTGGCCGCAGCGTCGAAGGCAATCGATTCATTGGCGAAGACGGCGACGCCCAGGCTCACCGGCAGCCGCAAGGTGCAGCCGCCACACCAGAACACTGAACACCATGGCACGCATCACCGCATCTGTTTTTACATCCCATGTGCCGGCCATTGGCGCTGCGCTGGACCTGGGTAAGACTGCCGAGGCCTACTGGCAACCGGTGTTCCAGGGTTATGAATTCTCCAAACAGTGGATGAAAGACAAGCAGCCCGATGTGATCATTCTGGTGTTTAACGACCATGCTACGGCCTTCAGCCTGGACATGATCCCCACCTTTGCCATCGGTACCGCGGCGAAGTACCAGCCGGCGGATGAGGGCTGGGGCCCACGCCCGGTGCCGGTGGTGCAGGGTCACCCGGCCCTGGCGGCGCACATCGCGCAGTCGGTGATCCAGCAAGACTTTGACCTGACCATCGTCAACAAGATGGACGTGGACCACGGCCTGACCGTGCCGCTGAGCCTGATGTGCGGCCAACCCCAGGCTTGGCCCTGCCCGGTGATTCCCTTTGCCGTGAATGTGGTGCAGTACCCGGTGCCCAGCGGCCAGCGCTGCTTTAACTTGGGTCAGGCCATTCGCCGCGCCGTCGAGAGCTTTGACGAAGACCTGAACGTGCACATCTGGGGCACGGGCGGCATGAGCCACCAGCTGCAGGGCCCGCGCGCTGGCCTGATCAACCGCGAGTTTGACAATGCTTTCCTGGACAAACTGATTGCCGACCCAGCCGCCGCCGCCGCCATTCCGCACATCGATTACGTGCGCGAGGCCGGCTCCGAGGGCATCGAGCTGGTGATGTGGCTGATCGCCCGAGGCGCTATGAAAGATGTAGCTGAAAACCCAAGTCCGGCAAGGCTCAGGCATCGGTTTTACCATGTGCCGGCGTCGAACACGGCGGTCGGCCACCTGATCCTGGAGAACTCGTAAATGAGCAAGACCATCAAGGTCGCCCTGGCTGGTGCCGGTGCCTTTGGCATCAAGCATCTGGACGGTATCAAAAACATCGACGGCGTGGAGGTGGTGTCTCTGATCGGCCGAGAGCTCGACAAAACCCGTGAGGTGGCGGCCAAATACGGCATCGGCCACGTGACCACCGACCTGACTGAGAGCCTGACGTTGCCCGGTCTGGATGCGGTGATTTTGTGCACGCCGACGCAGATGCATGCCGCGCAGACCGTGGCCTGCCTGCAGGCGGGCAAGCATGTGCAGGTGGAAATTCCTCTGGCTGACTCTTTGGCTGGCGCGCAGGACGTGGTGGCCTGGCAGCGCAAGACCGGCCTGGTGGCCATGTGCGGCCACACCCGGCGCTTCAACCCCAGCCACCAGTTTGTGAACCAAAAAATCCGGGCTGGGCAGTTCAACATTCAGCAGTTGGATGTGCAGACCTATTTCTTCCGCCGCAGCAACATGAACGCCCTGGGCCAGCCGCGCAGCTGGACAGATCACCTGCTGTGGCACCACGCCGCCCACACGGTGGATTTGTTTGCCTACCAGTGCGGCAGCCCGATCGTCAAAGCCAATGCCTTGCAGGGGCCGATTCACCCGGTGCTCGGTATTGCCATGGACATGAGCATCCAGCTGCAGGCCGCCAATGGTGCCATCTGCACGCTGAGCTTGAGCTTCAACAACGACGGCCCGCTGGGTACCTTCTTTCGCTACATCGGCGACAGTGCCACTTACCTGGCCCGCTACGATGACCTGTACACCGGCAAGGAAGAAAAAATCGATGTCAGCCAGGTGGCGGTGAGCATGAACGGCATCGAGCTGCAAGACCGCGAATTCTTTGCCGCCATCCGCGAAGGACGCGAGCCCAACGGCAGTGCTGCGCAGGTGCTGGCCTGCTACGAGGTGCTGCAGGGCTTGGAGCGGCAGTTGGCCGGCGGGTGACGCCGTTTGATATCGAAAAGAGGGCAAACTGTTCAAGCCTGACAGGGCTTGGGAGCGTTTTTTCCACGTGGCTTGTCGGGCGCGGTGCGCAGAGCATCGACGCTCAGGCATGGGCGGGATAAACTACAAAAACATGGAGTGATATGCGACTGACCCCGGCCCAAATTGAGGTGATTCGTGAAGGTGCTGCCCAGCTCGCGGGCAGTGCGGCCCGGGTTTGGCTGTTTGGTTCACGTATCCGGGATGATGCGCGGGGCGGAGATGTGGACTTGCTGCTGGAGTGCGATCAGGTGGTGGACGAGCCGGCGCAGCTGTCGGCCCGATTGGCCGCGCGGGTATCGCGGGCGATGCACGGCCGCAAGGTGGATGTGCTGATCAAGGCGCCCAACCTGATGGTCTTGCCCATCCATACTCTGGCACTTCAAGAAGGCGTTCGCCTATGAAAATCACCCTGGCACAAACTGCCCGCCTCGAATTTCTGGCGCGCGTCACCGACAAGGAGTGGCAGCATTTGCTGTACACGGACAGCCGCCTTTTCGGTGATCTGTTCACAGTTCAGACCGCTGAAAAAATTCAATCCGATCCCGTCTTGGCCGAACGGCTGGATGCTTTTGTCTCGCGCTTTGGCAGGTTGCAGGATACCGTGGGCGACAAGCTCCTGCCTGCCTTGCTTTCGGCTTTAGCCGAGCCTGTTGGTCCCGCCATTGACAACCTTGACAAGGCAGAAAAATTGGGCCTGCTGGAATCTGCGGACCTGTGGATGGAAATGCGGCGACTCAGGAACCAGATGGTGCACGAATACATCGAAGACTTGGCCGTGTTGACCAGTGCGTTGCGTACGGGGCACGACTTTGTTCCCATGCTTGTACAAACGGCGCGGCACTGCGTTGCCGAGACCCGGCGTTTGCTGTCGGCCTGACTGGGCGCGAGTCAAAATCTCCCGCACGAGTGCGATCAGCGTAACGATGTTGCTGAACTTGACGGGCGCATCACCCTGGGTGGTGTACCGAGACGGTCGTATCAATCACAAAGGAATATTGCTCATGACGCTCAAAGACTCGGCCTCTGATGCCTTGGTCAACGTCATGCCAACCTGGTTCATCCCGCATGGCGGGCGCCCTTGTTTTTTCATGGGCTGTCCCCCGCCCTGCGGCCTCCTCCTTGATGCCGCTGCGCCAAACGCCGCGCCGGTCTGATCTGGCAAGGTGTGGGCCCTGCTGCGCCGGCCCAGGCTCCGATCGAGCAGGGGGTCGCGGGGGCGGGTTGCCCTTGGTTCAGGTTTGAAGCTTTGGCACGGGTTTGTGTATGGCTCGGATCAGGTAGACGCCGCAGGCGATGATGATGGCGGCACCGAGAAGGGTTCGGCCAACAGGGAGGGTCTGCCAAAGCATCCAGTCCAGGCCAGCACCCCACACCAGCGCCGAGTACTCAAATGGCGCAACCGTCGCTGCCTGGCCGTAGCGAAAGGCCTGCGTGATGGTCAGTTGGCCCAAAAAACCGGTCACGCCAAGGCCGATGATCAAGGGCCAGTGGTCGGGCGACAAAGTCTGCCAGTCGGGGGCTGCCAGCGCCCCGGCCCCGGCTGCCATGAGCAGCGTCATCCAGAACACCAGGCTGCTGCTGGTGTCTGTGCGGCTCAGCACCCGACCGGTTACTGCAGACGCGGCGTAGCAAACAGACGCGCCCAAAATAGCCAGCGCACCGGTTGAGAACATGGCGGCGCCACTGGGTTTCATGGCAATCCAGACGCCGACCAAACCGCCGCACAGGCACAGCCAATGCGTCGGGGTGGCTTTCTCGTTCAAAAATGGAATCGCCAGCAGCGTGATCAACAAGGGTGCGATAAAGGAGATGGCGTAGGCGTCGGTCAGCGTCAGGGTTTGCAGGCCATAGGCAAACAGTGACAGCATCACAACACCCATGATGCCGCGCATCAAGTGCAAGGGCCAGCGGACCCACAACAAGCTTGCGGTTTCACGCTGCCAAAGAACGTAACAACAAACCAAGGGTAACGAGGCCATTCCCCTCATTGCGGCCACTTGCATGGGCGGGTAACTGGCAGCCAGGAGCTTCATGAGAGCGTCCATCAACGAAAAAAACCCAACAGCTGCGACCATCGCAAGGATGCCGCGGGAGTTGTCAGAAAGCTGCATGCCGCCTTAGTGTCCGATGCGCTCCTTGAGCGTGCTCGCTTCGAAAGGCTTGCGTGAAAACACCTCACGCAGCATCGGTTCGAAATGCGCCAGCGACTTGCTGGGGTAGGCCGGATCAAAGGCGGCTTGGTCGTAGCGCTGGCAAAACGCCTGGCAAGAGTCGAACCACGGGTGGTCTTTGTAGGCCAGGTAGGCTTGGGGGTCTTTGCCGTAATGGTGTGCGTAGTACTGCGTTTGAAACAAGCCGTGCATTTCGACAATCCATGTCACCTCGGCGCGCACATAGGGCCGCAGGATGGACGCGGCGACCTGAGAATGGTTTTCAGGCGACAGCTCGTCGCCGAGGTCGTGCACCAGCGCGGCCACGATGGTCTCGAGGTCAGCGCCGTCATCTTGGGCACGGCTGGCCGTTTGCAAAGAATGCTCCAGGCGGCTGACCTGGTAGCCCTGCAGCGAGTCGTCCAGCCGCGCCAAGGCCAGCAGCAACCGATCGGGCAGGCCCCGAATGTAGTGGTGCTCTAAATCCTGCAGCAGCAAGTAATCTGCTTTCGAGCCGTCTTTCATCTGTAAAAAATTAACTGTGTTCACTGGAATATTCCTTCTAGGTATCGCGCTGGGATTCGGCGCGTTGGTGCAGCACCCGGTACAGGCTGCGGGGGCCGTCGCGGTCAATGTAGCAGCCTTGCAGCTGCCGGTGTCCTTCAGCCGGGTCAAAAGCTGTGCGCCCGTGCAGGATGCGGTTGTTGTCGAACATCATCAGTTGGCCTGCCTCGAGCTTGAAGCGCAATTCAAAGGCCGGGCTCTCAAGCAGTTGCCCCAAGTGTTTGCGTGCCCGATGGTAGCTGCGGGTATCCGCCTCGGACATCAGCGCAATGTCGTCCAGACGCGGGCTGTAGTGCACGCCGCACAGTGCGCCGCTGCCATCGATCTCAATCATCGGCTTGACCGCCACTAGGTGCGTGCTGGCGTCTCGGTATTCAAAGCGTACTGGCACCCGGCACAGCAAGTCAAAGCCGCGCGGGTCCAGCAGGCGCACTTGCTCGATGACGGCCAGGCTGTCCACCAGCGTGGAGAGGCCACCCGAGGTGTTGTTTTGCAAGCAGTGCAGCAGTTGAATGCCGGGGACAGGCGTGCGGTAGGGGTTGTCGGTGTGCGGCCCCAGAGCGACTGGCCGGTAGGCCAGGTCGTTCGAGTCTGGGCGTGAATACACCTCAAAAAAACTGCCGAAATTGGTGGTCCGTACAAAACCAAAGCGGTTTGCAATCGTCAGCACCGAGTCGGCCTGGGTTGGTGTGTCGTGCACCAGCAAAAAGCCGAGTTGCAGAAAATCGATCAAGGCACGGTATAAAACAGCGTCACTTTGAAGATCTGCCCAGCGATAGACCGGGGCTGGCTTGGCATCGGCGCGCCAGGGCGTAGTGATCGGGCAGCCTTCGCTCAGGTCTGCGCCGGCACGCAGTTCTGCCGGGTCAAACAGCCCGGCGAAGCCATCACTGAAGGCCAGGTGAAGCTGCCCGTCTTGCCAGCGAGCGTCAGTGAGCATCAGATCGTCTGGCAAGTGATGCGGGTTAATCAGACGCTGGCCGGTGGTCGCATCGCGCTGGCTGCTGCAATTGCTGCGGGCACGCAACCACAGCGCGGGCAGCTCAGTGCGCACGTCTTGCCTTGTCAGGACAAGTTGGATGCTTTTGGGCTTATCGGAGACTTGAATTTCAAACACGTTTTGATCTGCCCTGCTGGCTTTGTTGGACACGTCTGGAGTCTGGCGCAGACAGAAAAAAAGTACAAGCAAAGAAAACAGCCCATTAAAATAAGAAAAACTTATGTATAACTAATGAGTTACCCATGGCCGCTCTGCCGCCACTGAATTGGCTGCGTGTATTTGACGCGGCTGCCCGGGCGCTGAGCTTCACCAACGCGGCCCAGGAGCTGCACATGAGCCAGTCGGCCGTCAGCCAGCAGATCAAGAGCCTGGAGAACGCGCTGGGCCGCCCGCTGTTTGTGCGCCGGGTGCGCGGGCTTGAGTTGACCGACGAGGGGCGGGGATACTGGCCTACCGTGCAGGCCGCCTTTGCCATGCTTGAGGAAGGCACCAAGGTGCTGACCGGCCGCAATGACCCCCATGTGCTCGAGTTGCATGTGAATTTGTCCTTCGCGATTTATTGGTTGACACCGCGCCTGGCGGGCTTCATGGCAGAGTTTGAGTGGGTACAGCTCAACATGGCGACCTCGATCTGGCCAGAGGAAAAGCCCAGCGCCTCGGCCGCCGTTGAAATCGTCTTTGGGCAAGGCAAGTGGGAGAGTCGGCTGGGCACCCGGCTGACCCAGGACCAGGTGTTTCCGGTGTGCAGCCCTGAGCTGGCGAACCGGATTCACTCGGTACAAGACTTGAGCCGGGAGCGACTGATTGACCTGTCTGGCACGCTGCAAAGCTGGGACAGCTGGTTTGACGCCCAGCCCGAGCGCGGTGCTGCCGTGCCAGCCGTGGTCCACCGCGCCAGCACCTGGGCGGTCAGCCTGGAGTGGGCACTGGAGGGCCTGGGTGTGGCGCTGGCGCACGACACGGTGGCGAGCCACTTGATTCGGTCCGGGCGCCTGGTGCGTCCCCTGCCATTCGCCTTGCCGATGAAGGAAGCCTACTACCTGATCTCGCCCCAGGGCGGACCACCGAACGCGGCAGCTGAGGCGTTTCGGCGTTGGGTGTTGCGTGAGATGGCGGTTGTGGTGGCACCGGCTTGACGGCGCGGGCGCGAGTTAGCTTTTGGCGCGGGTTGGCCCCTGGCGCGGACGGGGACGGCGTGCCTCATTCCGCTCGTGTCCTCCGCCCTGCGGGCTCCCCCTTGACCTCGCTGCACCAGGCACGCCATCCCCTGCCTGACGGGGCGAGGCTAGATATCCGAATAGCTCAACCCCGGGTTCCAATCGCTTGCGCGCCAAGGTCGTCAAGGTGGTGACGGGTCGGGCGGCGGAGCGAGGTCAAGGGGGAAGACACGGGAGCCCGAAGGGCGCCTGTGTCTGGAGGACACGAGCGCAGCTGCTCGGCCCGGCGCCGCCTTGACCGGTGCGCCAAATACAAGCGCGACCCAGCAGCGCTATACACATGCCCCGTAAACAAATGCCAGACACGAGCTTGAGCGTTTTTTGAGGTGGTTTGGACGCTGGGGTTGGCTCCTGGCACGGGCAGGGACGGCGTGCCTGACGGGGCGAGGCTGGATATCCGAATACCTCAAAGCCTGAACGCCTAGGTCCGCTTGCTTGCGTCTCAAGGTGGTGACGGGCTGGGCTGGCACCTTGTCAGGCAGACTCGGGCTGATGACGGCGAGGTTGGTCGTGGCAAGCAGCAGGGCTTGGGTTGCGGCCAGCTTGTTTCAGACTCGCAAATGCCGCTCAAAATATGGCGAGCTAAGTTGCCGCGACATGGCTGCAGGCCAATTTAATCAATATTTCATGACCACGAGCCGGGTCTGGGTGAACTCCAGCATGCCGTGCTTGCCGTCGTCGCCGCCCAGGCCGGAGCGCTTCCAGCCGGCGTGGTAGCCCTGGTAGGGGTCGGCCGGGGTGCGGTTGATGTACAGCTCGCCGGCCTCGATCTCGTTGCTGGCCTGCATGATGTCTTGGTAGTTGGCCGAGTAGATCACCGAGGCCAACCCGAACTGGTGGTCGTTTGCCAGGGCCAGCGCGTGGTCGATGTCGCGGTAGGGCAGCACACACAGCACCGGGCCGAACACCTCGTCTTGCACGATCTCCATGTCCTGGCGCACCTGGGTCAGCAGGGTGGCGGGGTAGAAGTAGCCGGGGCCGCCCGGCAACATGCCGCCGCAGTCCAGCTGTGCACCCTGCGCCACCGCCCGCTGCACCATGACGTGGATATCGTCGCGAGCCGTGGCACTGATCAGGGGCCCCATGTGCTCGGGGTGCAGGGCGCGGTCGCCAATGGTGCGCGCGGCCAACAGCGTTTTGAGCTTGGCAACCAGGGCGTCGTGCACGCTGTCCTGCACATAGACCCGCTCCACGGCGGTGCAGAGCTGGCCGCAGTTGGTGGTCTTGGAGCGCACGATGTCACTGGCGGCCCGGTCCAGATCGGCGTCGGCGGCCACGATGGCCGGGGTCTTGCCGCCAAGTTCGAGCGACACCTTGGCAATATTGGCCTTGGCGTAGTCCAGCACGCGCCGGCCGGCGCTCAGGCCACCGGTCAGGGTGATCATGGCCACCTTGGGGTGGGTGCACATGGCCTGCGCCTGCTCGTGGCCCATGGCCATGATGTTGACCACGCCCGGCGGCAACCCGGCGTCCAGCACCGCCTGCGCAAACTCAAAGGCCGAGCAGGGCGTGTTGTTGCTGGGTCGCACCACCACGGTGTTGCCGGCAATCAGGGCCGGCGCGATCTTGCGCAGCAGGGTATAGACCGGGTAATTGAACGGAATCAGGCAGGCCACCACCCCCATCGGCTCGCGGTGCAGCATCAGGTTCTCCCGGGGGGAGTCACTGGGGATGATCTCGCCCTCGATCCGGCGCGCCCACTCGGCGTGGTAGCGCGTCACTTCGGCAGCGTAAACCGCTTCATCGGTGGCGTCTTGCAGGCTTTTGCCGGTTTCCTGGGCCAGGGCCTGCCCGATCTGCGCACTGCGCGCCACCAGCGCGTCGGCCAGCTTGTGCAGATGGGCGCCCCGCGCCACGCTGGTCAGTTTGCGCCAGCCGCGTTGGGCGGCAGCGGCCTGGTCGCAGGCCTGCAGCACCTGCACGGTGCTGGCGGCGCTGACTGTGGCGAACTGCGCCTCGGTGGCCGGGTTGTCCACGGCAAACGTGGCGCCATCCTCAGCGGCCAGCCACTGGTTGCCGATGAGGTTCAGGTAAGCCGTCATGTCAGAAATAGCCCAGCGGGTGCTGCGCCATGCTCAGGTGCAGGCCCTTCTCGTGGTAGGGGTGGGCAAGCGCCACTTCTTCGTTCAGTTCCACGCCCAGGCCGGGCGCTTTGCTGGGGATCACATAGCCGTCTTCCCACTGGATTTTGGTCTTGAGCAGCTTGGCATGGAAGCCGCCGAGCTGCTGGATGCTCTCCAAAATCAAGAAGTTGGGGATGCAGGCCGCCAGCTGGATGTTGGCTGCGGCTTCGATCGGGCCGCAGTACAGGTGCGGCGCGATCTGGGCGTAGTGCGCCTCGGCCATGCCGGCGATTTTTTTGCATTCCAGAATACCGCCTACCCGGCCCAGCGCCGGCTGCAGAATGCTGGCCGCGCCGGTTTCCAGCACCCGGGCAAACTCGTACTTGGTGCACAGCCGCTCGCCGGTGGCAATCGGGATGCTGGTGTGGCGCGCCACCTCGGCCATCATCTCGGGCCGCTCGGGCGGGGTGGGCTCCTCAAACCACAGCGGGTCGTATTTTTCGATCCGGCGCGCCATGCGCTTGGCGCCAGACACGGTGTATTGGCCGTGGGTGCCGAACAGGATGTCGGCCTTGTCGCCCACCGCTTCGCGGATCAGCTTGCAAAAGCGCTCCGACATGTCCATGCGCTCCAGCGTGGGCTGGCGCGGGTCAAACACCGAATAGCCCCCCACCGGATCAAATTTGATAGCAGTAAACCCTTGCTGCACATAGACTGCAGCCCGTTCTGCCGATCGAACCGGGTCGCCGTAAAAGGAGTCGTCCTCGGTCTCATCGGGGTACAGGTAGGTGTAGCTGCGCAGGCGCGGGTTGACCAGGCCGCCGAGCAGGCTGTAGACCGGGCGGTCCAGCGCCTTGCCGGTGATGTCCCAGCAGGCCATCTCCAGCGCACTGAGCACACCCATCAGCGAAATGTCCGGCCGCAGCGAGAAGCCTTCGCCGTAGGCGCGGCGCCACAGGGTTTCGGTCTGCATCGGGTCTTCGCCGGCAAACACGCGGGCGAACAGGTCTTCAGCCATGGCCGCAATGATGTGCGGGCTGAAGGTGGCGGCATAGGCTTCGCCCACGCCCTCGATGCCGCAGGCGGTGCGGATCTTGACAAACACAAAGTACTTGCCGCCAAAGCCGGGCGGTGGGTTGGCGACGACAAAGGTCTTGATTGATTCGAGTTTCATGGACTTGTTCCTTGAGTAGGGTCGTAAATTTAGCGGGCAGCTTGGAGGATGGCCTCGGCCCCCTTGTGGGCCACCATGGTGGTGGGCGCGTGGGTGTTGCCCGAGGTGACCGTGGGGAACACCGAGGCATCCACCACATACAGCCGGTCCACGCCATGCACCTTGAGCTGCGGGTCGACCACCGATGTCTGCGGGTCTGAGCCCATCATGCAGGTGCCGACCGGGTGGTAGCAGGTGCTGGCGCGGTCACGAAAATCGGCCAGCATGCCGGCGTCGTCCAGCGCATCCAGCGACGGCGGTATGGCTTCCCTAATCAGGCCGCGCAGCGCCGGCGTTTGGCTCAGGCGCTGAACCAGTTTGGCGCCCAGCAGCGCCACGCGCGCGTCGTCCGGGTGAGACAGGTAGTTGGGCTGAATATGAGGTGCCACCTGCACCTCCGGGCTGGCCAGGTCAATGCGGCCCCGGCTCAGTGGCCGGCAGGGCTGAAAACACAAAATGAAGCCGGCAAACTTGTCGGGCACGATCTGGGTGCCGGTGTCGGACTGCGCCAGGGTGTAGGTGATCGGGTTGCAGTACAGCTGCAAATCCGGGCGCCAGGCGCCAGCGTGCGATCGGACAAAGCCGCCGCATTGGTTCACGCTGATGCTCAGCGGCCCGCCCAAGGTGGTGACGTACTGCAGCCCCACACGCAGCTTGCCCAGCCAGCTGCTGAGCACATTGTTCAGCGTGGGTTGGGTGGCCTTGTAGTAGTAGCTCATGGCCAGGTGGTCTTGCAGATTGCCGCCGACCGCGCTGTTGGCATGCACCACTGGAATGCCGTGGCGATGCAACAGGTCGGCTGGCCCCACGCCTGAGAGCTGCAGCAGCTGCGGGCTTTGCACTGCGCCAGCACTCAGCACCACGGCGCGCCTGGCGCGGGCCTGGTGTTCTACGCCGTCCTGGCGGTAACAAATGCCCACGGCTTGGCGACCTTCAAACAGCACCCGACTGGCCATGGCGCCAGTCAGCAGCCTGACCTGGCCGCGCCGAAGCGCCGGGCGCAAAAACGCGTCGGCTGCCGACCAGCGCAAGCCGTGGCGGGTGTTGATCCGGTAGCGGCCCACGCCTTCAGGCTCAGTGCCATTGAAATCGTCGGTCAAGGGCAGGCCAGCCTCACGGGCGCCGTCAAAAAACACCTTTTCCATCGGGTGCAGTTGCCGGCGCACATCGCTGACGAACAGCCGGCCGCTGCCGCTGGCCCGGCCATCGGCATCGACCTGGCGCTCAAAGCCCTCAAAGACCGGCTGCACATCCTGCCAGCCCCAGCCCGGGTTACCCAGCGCAGCCCAGTCGTCAAAGTCCTGCGGCAGGCCGCGGCAGTAGACCATGGCGTTGATCGAACTGGAGCCGCCGACCACGCGGCCACGCGGCATATAAATGCGCCGGTTGTTCAGGCCGGCGTCTGGCTGCGCCTCGAATTTCCAGTTGACCCGCTGGTCGTAAAACGATTTGCCGTAGCCGATCGGCAGGTTGATCCAGAGCCGGCGGTCATGCCCACCGGCTTCGAGCACCAGCACGCTGGCCTGGCCGTCGGCACTGAGCCGATCGGCCAGCACACAGCCGGCAGACCCGCTGCCCACCACGATGTAGTCGTATGCATCGACTGTCACTTGCCCACCTTGCGCTTCCTCAGGTTCTAGCCGGGCGACACCCGGGACAGCAGTTTAGGGCAGCTCAGCACTGCTGCCTGGCCCCTGAACGACCGAGCTCTGGCGTGTGTTCTGCTCGCGGCGCGGGTCCATTTGCAGCACTGCTTGCGAGCCCCCGCCCATCAGCACATAGTCCGATTTTTGGCTGGAGGCGCCAAAGCCATGGGCGACTTTGCCAGCAAAATACCAAACTGTGAGGCCCAGTACCGCCAAGATGCCGGCAAAGTAAAGCATCAGGCTTTCTGGACCCAGCAGGTCCATCAGGCTGCCACCCAAAGTTGGCCCCAGGGTGGCACCGATGCCGTACAACAACAGCAGCCCGCCGGTGACCTCAAGCACCCGGTCCGGGTCGATCAGGTCGTTCACATGGGCCACGCACAAGCCATAAATGGTGAACACCAGACCGCCGTACACAGCGCCCAGCACAATCAACCAGTTTTCATACTCGCGCGCCAGGTAAAACCCCGCCCCGGCGACGGCAGCGCCAGCAACACAGACCCAAAACAAGACCCAGCGCCGGTCACGCCGGTCTGACAGGTGGCCCACCGGCCACTGAAGCACCGCGCCGCCCAGAATCGTGGCAGCCATGAAGGTGGCAATACCGGTTTCGCTGAAACCCACCCCTTGACCAAACACATGGCCCAGGCTCAACAGGGCGCCATTGAGCAGGCCTGAACCGAGCGCAGTGATGACGCCGATTGGCGATATGGCAAACAGCTTCAACAGGCCTAATTTGGGTGCCTCTGATGGCTGTGGTTCCTCAACCGGTGTCAGGGTCAGCGGCAGCAGGGCAAAAGAAAACAAAATCGAGACCAGCGCAAAGGGGGTGAACCCAAAGCGGTCACCGACCAGAATCAACCACTGCCCAACTGCCAGCGAGACACCGCTGACCGCCATGTAGGCCGCAAAAACCTTGCCACGCTGCTGGCTGGTGGCCACCACATTGAGCCAACTCTCCACCACGATGTACAGCCCCACAATGCACACGCCACTGGTAAAGCGCAGGCCGGCCCAGAACCAGGCGTTTAGCCACAGGGCATGCAGCAGGGGCAGGGCAGAGGCAATGGACGCCATGGCCGCAAAAGCCCGGATGTGACCGACCTTGCGGATGATGGCCGGGCAGCTGTAGGTTCCGTAGACAAAGCCTGCAAAATAAGCCGACATCACCAAGCCCGTCACCAGGCCAGAAAATTTGGCCGAGCCGGCTTGCGCGCCGATGGCCGAAAACAGCAAACCGGTGCCGACCACAAGCAAGCTGACTCCGCTGAGCAAGGAGGCCAGGGGCAGCAGTAATTTGTTCAAGATAGATCCTTGGCGGCTGCCTGACACCGATGCGGCAAACGGCAAGTGCGGAGTGTGGCATTTTGACGATCGGGTCTCGATTCAGTTTGCGACCTCCAAAGCCGAATTCGCTCTTTGGTCGCCAGCAGTCAAATGCGGGTCGTGCCGGACTTGAGAGGTGCGGCTGTGCCAGCGTTACAGTGCGGGAGCTGGCCGCGCCGTCGTGGCCGCCTCGAGGAGCTCAAGCCCATGAACCCTAATGTCATCATCACCTGCGCCCTGACCGGTGCCGGCGACACAGTAGACAAGCATCCGGCCATTCCGGTCACGCCCACACAGATTGCGGCGGCGGCAGTAGAAGCTGCCAAAGCCGGTGCGACCGTGGTGCACTGCCACGTGCGTGACCCTGACACTGGCAAGGGCAGCCGCGACCCGGCGCTCTACCGCGAGGTGATGGGCCGCATTCGCGACTTCGGCGTAGACATCATCGTCAACCTGACCGCCGGCATGGGCGGCGACCTGGAAATCGGCGCCGGCGAGAACCCGCTGGCCTTCGGCCCGGCGACTGATCTGGTGGGCCCGCTGGCGCGGTTGGTACATGTGGAAGAACTGCTGCCCGATATTTGTACGCTTGACTGCGGCACCCTGAACTTTGGTGACGGCGACATCATTTATGTGTCCACTCCTGCGGCCTTGCGTGCGGGGGCCAAACGCATCACCGAACTCGGCGTCAAGGCCGAGCTGGAGATTTTTGACACCGGCCACCTTTGGTTTGCCAACCAGATGATCAAGGAGGGCTTGCTGCAGGACCCGCTGTTCCAGCTGTGCCTGGGCATTCCCTGGGGCGCACCGGCCGACACCACCACCATGAAGGCGATGGTCGACAACCTGCCCGGTGGCGCCACCTGGGCCGGCTTCGGCATCGGCCGCATGCAGATGCCGATGGCGGCGCAAGCCGTGCTCTTGGGCGGCCATGTGCGGGTGGGGCTGGAAGACAACCTGTGGCTGGACAAAGGGGTGCCCGCCAGCAATGGCTCGCTGGTGGAGCGCGTGATCAAACTGATCGAATGCATGGGCGCCCGGCCCATGAGCCCGGCCGCCGGGCGCGTCAAGATGGGCCTGAAGGCCCGCAGCTGACCCGGTCTTTTTTGATCCCGGCTTCTTTCTAGGAACTCTGTATGTCATTTGTGACGGATATCAAGACCTTTGCCGCGCTGGGCAGCGGCGTCATTGGCAGCGGCTGGGTGGCACGCGCCCTGGCCAATGGGCTGGATGTCGTCGCCTGGGACCCGGCGCCCGGCGCCGAGGCGCAGCTGCGCGCCCGCATTGCCAAGTGCTGGGGCGCGCTGGAACAGCAGGGCCTCAAGCCGGGCGCATCGCCCAGCCGACTGCGCTTCGTCGCCACCATCGAGGAATGCGTGGCCGAGGCTGATTTCATCCAGGAGAGCGCGCCCGAGACGCTCAGCCTGAAGATCGACCTGCACACCCGTGTGAGCGCGGCGGCCCGGCCCAATGTGTTGATCGGCTCGTCCACCTCTGGCCTGTTGCCGTCCGAGTTTTACGCCAAGGCCACTCACCCCGAGCGTTGTGTGGTGGGTCACCCGTTCAACCCGGTTTACTTGCTGCCCCTGGTGGAGGTGGTCGGCGGGGACAAAACCTCGCCCGACGCCATTCAGGCCGCCATGGCCTTTTACCAGTCGTTGGGTATGAAGCCCTTGCATGTGCGCAAGGAGATTCCAGGCTTCATTGCCGACCGCCTGCTCGAAGCCATGTGGCGAGAGTCGCTGCACCTGGTCAATGACGGCATTGCCACCACCGGTGAGATCGACGACGCCATCCGCTATGGCGCCGGCTTGCGCTGGTCGTTCATGGGCAGCTTTTTGATCTACACCCTGGCTGGCGGTGACGCCGGCATGCGGCACTTTATGGCGCAGTTCGGCCCGGCGCTCAAGCTGCCCTGGACCAAGCTGGAGGCCCCCGAGCTGACAGACGGATTGATTGATGAGGTGGTGGATGGCACGGCAGTCCAGTTGGGCCGGCATTCCATCGCCGATCTGGAGCGCTACCGGGACGACTGCCTGCTCGCAGTTCAAGCGGCGGTTCGGGCCACCAAGCTAAAGCACGGCATCAGCCTCGACGAGTAAGCCCAGTGACCGATCCAGCGCCCCTGGCTGCCCCCCTGTCCACCTACCGCAGTGCGGTGCTGCCAGAGTGGGTGGACTACAACGGTCATTTGCGTGATGCCTACTACCTGCTGCTGTTCAGCCTGGCCACCGACGCCCTGATGGACCAACTTGGGCTGGACGAGGCCGGTCGGGCTGCCACCGGACATTCGCTGTACACGCTGGAGTGCCATCTGAATTTTGTGCAGGAGGTCAAGCTCGGGCGGCAGGTCGAGGTGCGTACGCAGATCCTCGGTCATGACACCAAGCGGCTGCACCTGAACCACAGCCTGCACCGCAGCGGTGAAGCGCCAATGCTGGCCGCCAGCGAGCAGATGCTGCTCAATGTGGCCACGGCCATGGCCCGCGCTGCCCCCTTTGCAGAGCCGGTACAGCGGCGGGTAGAAGCGCTGGCCCTTGCCCACCAAGCGCTGCCAGCCCCCAGATTTGCCGGGCGCGCCATCAGCCTGTCCCGTTCATGAAGCCCAACGAACCCGACCGACGCTTGCGCACCCCGCTTGAAGGCAGTGGCCACCGGCCCTGGGACCCGGCGGCGGTGATTGATGCGCCCTTGCAGCTGCACCAAGCCCGCGTGCAGCCGGAGTGGGTGGACTACAACGGGCACATGAGTGAATCCTGTTACCTGCTGGTGTTTGGCGACAGTTCCGACGCGTTTTTTCGCTTTGTTGGCATTGACGAGACCTACCGCGACGTGGGCGGGCATTCGTTCTACACGGTTGAGACCCACCTGCACAACCTGCGCGAGGTGGCGCTGGCAGCGCCGCTGCGCCTGAGCCTGCAGCTGCTCGACCTGGACGACAAGCGGGTGCACCTGTTTCATGCCATGCAGCATGGCGACACCGGCGACCTGCTGGCCACCGCCGAGCAAATGCTGGTGCACGTCGACATGCAGCAGGGCCGCGCCGCGCCCATCCTGCCGCCCATTCACCAACACCTGCAGGCGATTCTGCAGGCGCATGCGGCCTTGCCGCGCCCGGCGCAGGCCGGCAGCAGCATCGGCATCCGGCGCAAGCCGGCGCGTACCTAAGACCCGGAGGCTTTTGCCATGAATTTTGAACTCAGCACCGAACAGACCATGCTGGTGGACACGGTGCGCAGCTTCGTCGAAAAAGAGCTCTACCCGCACGAGGCCGAGGTGGAACGGCTCGACGAGGTGCCGGCCGAGCTGGCGCGCCATTTGCAGGGCCGCGCCATCGAGCTTGGCCTGTACGCCGCCAACATGCCCGAAGCCCTGGGCGGCGGCGGGCTCAATAACTTTGACATCACGCTGATGGAGCGCGAGCTGGGGCGCGCCTCCTACGGCCTGCAAATGCTGGTGGCGCGGCCGAGCAACATCCTGCGTGCCTGCCACGGTGACCAGATTGAGACCTATTTGCTGCCGACCATCCGTGGCGAACGCCACGACTGCCTGGCCATGACCGAGCCCAACGCCGGCTCGGATGTGCGGGGCATGCGCACCCGGGCTGTGCGTCAGGGCGATGGCTATGTGATCAACGGCAGCAAACATTTCATCAGCCATGCCGACAAGTCTGACTTTGTGGTGCTGTTTGCTGCCACCGACGTGGAAGAAACGTCCCATGGGCCCAAGAAAAAAATCACCGGCTTTCTGGTCGATCTGGACAGCCCGGGCCTGACGGTTCGGCGCGGCCCGGCCTGTGTCTCGCACCGCGGCTACCACCAAAGCGAGCTGTTTTTCAGCGACTGCCGGGTGCCGGTGGGCAACCGTCTGGGCGAGGAGGGCAAGGGCTTTGACCTGATGGGCGAGTGGCTGGGCGCCACCCGGCTCACGGTGGCGGCCACCAGCGTTGGCCGTGGCCGGCGCGTGCTGGACATGGCCACCCAGTGGGCTGCGACGCGGCAGCAGTTTGGCCAGCCAATTGGGCGCTTTCAGGGTACGGGTTTCAAGCTGGCCGACATGGCTACCGAGCTGGAGGCGGCCGAGTTGCTGACCCTGCAAGCCGCCTGGAAGTGCGACCAGGGCCGCATGACCGATTCGGATGCGGCCATGGCCAAGCTGTATGCCTCCGAGGCGCTGGCCCGCATCACCGACCAGACGCTGCAGATTTTCGGCGGCATGGGGCTGATGAGCGAGCTGCCGATTGAGCGTTTTTGGCGCGATGCCCGGGTGGAGCGCATCTGGGACGGCACCAGCGAAATTCAGCGCCACATCATCTCGCGCGCCATGCTGCGGCCGCACGGCGCCTGAGCATGCAGCCTCTTCCCGCCGCCACGCACCCCTTGCGGCGCTTGTTGTCGCCGCGTCATGTGGCGGTGTTTGGCGGTCGGGCTGCCGCCGAGGTGGTGCGGCAATGCCAACAACTCGGCTTTGCCGGCGAGATTTGGCCGGTGCATCCGCGCCACGAATTCATGGAGGGCCTGCGCTGCTACCCCAATGTGGCGGCCCTGCCCGCCGCGCCCGACGCCAGCTTCATCGCGGTCCCGCGGCAAGGCACCATTGAGCTGGTGGCAGAACTCTCTGCCCGTGGGGCGGGCGGGGTGATCTGTTACGCCTCCGGCTTTGCCGAAGCGGGCGGGGAGGGTGTGGCCCTGCAGCAGCAACTGGTGGCAGCCGCTGCCGGCATGGCCTTGCTGGGCCCCAATTGCTACGGCATGCTGAATTACCTGGATGGCGTGGCTCTTTGGCCCGACCAGCATGGCGGCGAGCGGCTGGCGCGCGGGGTCGCCATCGTGACCCAGAGCGGCAACATCGGGCTGAACCAGACCATGCAGACGCGCGGCCTGCCACTGGCCTGCCTGATCACGGTCGGCAACAAGGCGGGCGCCAGCATCGAGGCCATCGTCGGCGCCCTGCTGCTCGACCCCCGCATCAGCGCCATCGGCCTGCACATTGAAGGCCTGGACGATGTGGCGGCGTTTTCCCGGGTGGCCTTGCAAGCGCTGCGCCAGCGGGTGCCGCTGGTGGCGCTCAAGGCCGGCAGCTCCGCGCTGGGGGCCCAAATCACCATGAGCCACACCAGCTCGCTGGCCGGGCCGGACGCGCTGTACCAGGCCCTGTTCCAACGGTTGGGTGTGGCGCGGGTGTATGACCCGATAGGTTTGTTGGAAACCTTGAAGTTTTTGCATGTGCACGGCGCCCTGCCGGGCCGGCGCATCGTTTCTGCCAGTTGCTCGGGAGGCGAGGCCTCACTGGTGGCCGACCTGGCGCAGGCGCGCGGCCTGGAGATGCCGGCCTTGCCGGCGCCGGCCCACCAACGCCTGCACGCGGTGCTGGGGAATAAGGTGAATGTGGCCAACCCGCTCGATTACCACACCTACATCTGGGGCGACCTCGCCGCACAGACCGAGTGCTTTGCCGGCCTGCTGGATTGCCGCTTTGACGCCCACTTGCTGGTGTTGGATTTCCCCCGGCAGGACCGCTGTGCGGCGGACGCCTGGCAGACCACGGTCGACGCCTTCATTGCCGCCCAAGCCGGCTACGGCGCACGTGGGGTGCTGGTGGCCTCATTGCTCGAGGGCTTGCCAGAGCCTGTGGCCCGCCAGTTGCTGGCTCAGGGCATCGCCCCGATGCAGGGCTTGGCCGATTGTCTGGACGCGATCAGCCGCTCGGCTGTCATTGGCGCGGCACAACACCGGGCGGCCATGATCACGCCCTTGCAGGCGACCGTGCCCCTGACGCTGGCGGGCGCCCGGTTGCTCGATGAAGCCAGCGCCAAACAGGCCTTGGCGCACTTTGGCCTGCCCGTGCCCCAGGGCCGGGTCCTGGACCGGGCACAGGCGCTACCGTTTGCCGCGGCCTTGGGTTACCCGGTGGTGCTGAAAGCACTGGCCCCGGGGCTGGCGCACAAGACCGAAGCCGGTGCGGTGCGGCTCAACCTGCAGAACGACGCCGAACTGGACGCTGCTTTGGACGCCATGGCCCCCCTGTCTGAGCAATTTCTGGTGGAGCAGATGGTGCGCGGCGCCCTGGCCGAGTTGCTGGTGGGTGTGAAGCGTGATCCGCAGTTTGGCCTGACCCTGACCCTGGGCGCGGGTGGGGTGTTTGTGGAACTGCTGCGCGACAGCGTGACGCTGCTGCTGCCCCTGACCCGTACTGATCTGCTCCAAGCACTCCAAACCCTGCAGATGTGGCCCATGGTGACCGGCTACCGGGGTCGCGCGCACGGCGATGTAGAGGCCTTGCTGGATGCGATTCAGGCCATCCTGGCTTTTGCCACAGCCCATGCCGACCGCCTGCTGGAGCTCGATGTCAACCCCCTGCTGGTGCTGCCGGTGGGCCGTGGGGTGTTGGCCGTCGATGCGCTGATTCGACTTGCCGATGAGGAGTAACTGATGAACCCAGCCGTGCGCACTGAGGTTGATGACGGTGTTTTGACCATCACCCTGGACCGGCCCAAGGCCAATGCCATTGATGTCACCACCAGTCTGGCCCTGCACGCCGCCTTTGTGCGGCTTCAGCAGGACCCCGCCTTGCGCGTGGCCATCATCACCGGCACCGGCCGGTTTTTTTCGGCAGGGTGGGATTTGTCCGCCGCTGTGGCGGGCGAGGCGATCGACGCCGACCATGGCCCGGGTGGCTTTGCCGGATTCACGGAATTCTTTACGCTGGACAAGCCGGTGATCGCCGCCGTCAATGGCCTGGCCATCGGCGGCGGTTTTGAACTGGCACTGGCTGCCGACCTGATGGTGGCCGCCAACACGGCCGAGTTTGCCCTGCCCGAAGTTAAGCTCGGCATGATGGCGGATTCAGGCGGGGTGCTGCGTTTGCCCAAACGATTGCCGCGCGCTATCGCCAATGAGTTGCTGCTCACCGGCCGGCGCATGGGTGCGGTGGAAGCTCATCGCTGGGGCCTGTTGAACCGGGTGGTGGCGCCCGACCAACTGCCTGAAGCTGCCCGCGAGCTGGCCAGGCAGATCGTGAACGCAGCTCCGCTGCCCATTGCGGCATTGAAGCAGGTGATGCGGGAAACTGAAACCCAGACGATTCAACAGGCCTACCAGACCCTTCGCGGTGGCAGCCTGCCTGCCTATGTCGCGATGCTGAAGTCAGAGGACGCGAAAGAGGGTCCGCGCGCCTTTGCCGAAAAGCGGCTGCCGGTGTGGCGCGGGCGTTGAGGCTGCCCTAAACTCGCCGAGCACGCATCAAAACAGACTCGCAATCCATGACTATTTCTTCCTATGACGGGGACCGAGAGGCTTTCGAATGGCGCACCGGGGCGCTGTTTTTGCTGATCTTCGGGGCCTGGCTGTTCTTGATCCTCCAGTACCGTGCGCTGCCGCCAGCAGTTGCGAATATCGCACTGGTGATCGTATGCGCCTGGTACATGAGCCTGCAGCATGAATTGCTTCATGGGCACCCGACCCGCCACGCCGGGCTCAACCGCCTGTTCGGGTTGATGCCATTTGCCGCCTGGTACCCCTATGACGTTTACCGCGACAGCCACCTGACTCACCATCGAGACGAACTGCTGACCATCCCCGGCTTGGATCCTGAATCCAACTATGTTGACCCAAGCACCTGGCAGGGCATGAAACCGTGGCGCCGGTTTCTGTGCTGGTCGATGCGCACAGTCGCTGGCCGCTTCCTGTTCGGGCCGGCCATCACGATTCTTCATGTCTGGGCCGATATCTTCACAGGCCCCGGGCAGCGCGGCTGGCGCGCGGTGCGCACCTGGGCCGAACACCTGACACTGCTGGCGCTGTTGCTTTGGTGGGTCGGTGAGCAATCGGGAATTTCATCGCTGCACTACCTGTTCGCAGTCGCATATCCTGCACTTGGCTTGGCGATGTTGCGTTCTTTTTATGAGCATCGCCCAGCCCATCTGCCGGGGCACCGTATCGTCGTGAACCAGGCAGGTTTGTTTTGGCGGTTGCTGTACCTGAACAACAACTACCACGCGGTACACCATGCTGTGCCTGGCCTCGCCTGGTACCAGATTCCGGTCTTCTGGCATGCCCATCGCGAACAGCTTTTGGCAACCAATGGCCAGTTCCACTTGCAGGGCTATGGCAGCCTGTTTTGGCGACACCTGTTCCGGCCGATCGACTCGCCGGAGCACCCCGGTTTGGGCGATGCCGGGCCGCAAGCGCGCAGTGCCAAATAGGTGTGCCAAAAATGCAACGTGTCGCTGCTCTGCCCAACTATGACAGCAAGCCGTCGGCACTAGAGGATTTTTGGCGTGCGCTGCGCCCACGGCTCGCCATAGCGGGCCTGCAAGGTCTGCCTGAGCGGCTGTCCTGGCCCACCGAGCTGCTTGCTCACTGGCGCGATCCGGCACTTCTGCTGGGTCAGACCTGCGGCTATCCGCTGGTGACCGAACTCGCAGGCCAGGTGCGTGTGGTCGGCAGTCTGCTCCATGACGCGCCCGGCTGCGAGGGCGTGCGCAACCGCAGCCAGTTGGTGGTGCGAAGCGAGGACCCTGCCACATCGATCGAACAGTTGCGCGGGCGCACTGTGGCCTACAACGGCAGCGACTCCCAGTCCGGCTACAACGCCCTGCGCTCGCTGGTGGCGCCGCTGGCGGACGACGGCCGCTTCTTTGGTCGCAGCATCGAAACCGGGCGCCACCGCAGCTCGGCCGAGGCGGTGCGCGACGGCCGCGCCGATATCGCCTCAATCGATTGCATCAGCCTGGCGGGTTTTCGCCGCTACCTGCCTGACTCGGTGCGTGGCCTGCGGGTGCTTTGCGAAACCGATGACTTCGCCGGCCTGCCCCTGGTCACCTCGCTGCAAACTGACGACGCCACCCTGGCGCTGCTGCGCCGCGCGCTGGCCGCGACGATTGCCGATCCGGCCAACGCATCGACTTGTGCCGCCCTGCTGCTGATCGGATTTGAGCCGCTGGAATACGCGGCCTACAGCAAGCACATGACCATGCGCGACGACGCCTTTGCCCTGGGTTGCCGTAGCCTATGAGACGGCCCTGTGGAGACCAAGATTGGAGGCGCCGGGCTGCCGCGGAACCGATCAGCATCCATGGACACTCAAAACGCCAAAACATGCCGTATCTAGGGGAAAGTCTGGATACCGAAACAGCCTGAAAATCCGTTACGATGCCTCCGGCGAGCAAAATTCGTTGCCCCTGGCCGTCCGGTGATCCTCTTGTTCATGAAACACATCGCGGCTTGCATCTAGCTGGTTTGTATTGACACTTAAGGAGTTTTTGACAATGGACAATTCTGAAATTCAAACCGCATCAGGACTCATCCTGGATCGGCGGCAACTCATCGCCGGTGCGTCGGCCCTCGGTTTGTCGGCGATCTTGGGCGCTTCGCCAGCCATGGCCCAAGGCGCACCGAAAAAGGGTGGCACCCTGCGCATGGGCATGGAGGGCGGCTCACCGTCTGACAGCCTGGACCCATTGACCTATGCGGACTCCATCCCCATCAACATGAGCCTGATGCTCTGGAACAACTTGGTCGAAGTCGCTGACAACGGCGACGCGACCGGTGAGTTGTTCGAGAGCTGGGAAGTCAAGCCTGGCGCTGCCGACTGGATTTTCAATGTGCGCAAGGGCATCAGCTTCACCTCGGGAAAAACCCTGGATGCAGACGATGTCATTTATTCGCTCAACATGCATCGGGGCGAGACCAAATCTCCCGCCAAGGCGCTGCTGGCCGACATCAAGGAAATCAAAAAGCTCTCCGCCACTCAGGTGCAGATCGTCATGAGCAAAGGCAATGTCGACCTGCCTTACAACCTCAGCGATTACCACATTATTGTGGTTCCCAACGGCTTCAAGGACTACAGCAAGCCCGACGGCACGGGTGCCTATACCTTGGATGAGTTCCAGCCTGGCGTGCGTGCCACCTTCAAGCGCAAGGCCGGCAACTACTGGAAGCCCAACCGCGGTAACTTTGACCGAGTTGAACTGATCTACATTGGCGACGCATCCCAGCGCACCACGGCCTTGCAGACCGGCACGGTAGACCTGATCAACCGAGTTAATCCTAAAACCGCTGGTCTGCTGGCCAGAGACCCGCGCTTCAAGATTGGGCGCACCCCGGGCATGGGCAACCGCTTCTGCTTTGTGGCTCACACCGACAAGTCCCCCTTTAGCAACCCTGACCTCATGATGGCCTTGAAGTTCGGCATCGACCGTCAAAAAATCGTAGACAACGTCTACAGCGGTTTTGCTTCTATTGGTAACGACAACTGCGTCGGTCCAAAAATGAAGTTTTACAACCCCAGCCAGGTGATGAACCGCTACGATCCGGACAAGGCCAAGTTCCACTTCGCCAAGTCCAAACACGCTGGTGCCATTGAGTTGCAAGTCTCCGAGGGTGCGTTTTCAGGCGCCACTGACGCCGGCCAGATTTTCCAAGAATCGCTGTCCAAGGCAGGCATCAACCTTGACTTGAAGCGGGTTTCGGGAGACGGTTATTGGGATAACGTCTGGCTCAAGCAACCTTTTTGCGCTGTCTACTGGGGCAACCGCCCAACCATTGACAACCAGCTTACGTCGATTTTTTACGGCGGCAAGGGCAATCCATGGAACGACAGCCATTTCGAAAATGCCGAGTTCTCCAGGACTTTGGAAGCCGCGCGGGTCGAAATCGACCAGAGAAAACGCCAGGAGCAGTACGCGCGTTGCCAGGAGTTGGTGTCGCAAAACGCCGGTATGATCAATTACGCGGTGCAAGATTACCTGGACGCCTACACACCCAAGTTGCAAGGCCTGACACCGTCAGGACGCTATGACTTTGGTGACGGCCGCATTGCTGAAAAAGGCTGGTTCGCCTAAGGCAGTGGTGATGCCGGCCTGGCAACAGCCGGCATTGCTGGGTTTGGCGCTCGAAGGGCTGGGTTTGCGCCCGGCCCTTTTTGCATGTCGGCCCGCCCGCCCAGGCCCTGTGCTCGCCTAAGCCTGGTCGCTAAGCCGCATCCCTCATCTCAGATCTAGCAAGTCATGGCAAAGTTAATAGTGAACCGGCTGTTCCTGGGCCTACTGACCCTGTTTGCCGTGTCTGTGCTGATCTTTGTCTGCACGCAAATTCTTCCGGGGGATGTTGCATCGGCGGTGCTGGGTCAGGGGGCAACGCCTGAGGCTCTGGTGATATTCCGCCGTGAACTTGGGCTTGATTTGCCGCCGCAGACACGCTACTGGAACTGGCTGAGCGGCGCTTTGCAGGGTGACTTGGGTGTGGCCCTCACCAACAAACGCGTCATCATGGATGATTTGCTGCCCAGATTGCGCAACACCCTGTTTTTAGCCGGGTATGCGGCACTGGTGGCAATTCCGCTGTCAGTTGGTCTGGGTGTATTGGCCGCTATCAACGAAGGCAAACTGACTGACAGACTGTCCAATGTGCTGACCCTGATCGCCATTTCCTTGCCTGAATTTTTTGTCGCCTACTTGCTGATTATTTTTTTCGCGGTCAACTTCCAGTGGTTCCCGCCGCTGGCGATGGTCTCCAAAGGCATGACCTTTGGCGAACGCATATTTCAGACCACCTTGCCCGCCATCACGCTCACGCTGCTGGTGGCTGCCCACATGCTGCGCATGACTCGCAGCTCGGTGCTCTCGGTGATGTCCACACCCTATATCGAGATGGCCTTCCTCAAAGGTGCGCCGCGCCGGCGGGTGATCGTGCGGCACGCGCTGCCCAATGCGGCTGCGCCCATCATCACCGTTGTTGCGCTGAATATGGCCTATCTGGTGGTTGGTGTTGTGGTGATTGAGTCGGTGTTTGTCTACCCCGGCCTGGGTCAGTACATGGTCGATGCGGTCGCCAAGCGTGACGTACCTGTCATCCAGGCCTGCGGCCTGACTTTTGCCACGGTGTTTGTAGCGCTCAACACGCTGGCCGACATTTTGGTGATCCTGGTCAACCCTCGCTTGCGCCAGCAAGACTAAATGTTTCGAGTCCTGCAAATACCATGAAACTTTTTGGTCACCGGCTCACCGCCTCAGCCGCTTTTGGCGCTGTTGTGGTGGCGCTGTTTATGGCTATCTCTTTGTTCACGCCCTGGCTCGCGCCGTACGCTGAGTCGGCCAGCGTGGGTGGCACCTGGGACGAGCCGTCGGTCAAGATGATATTCGGCGCCGATCAGATCGGCCGCGACATGCTCACCCGGATGATGTACGGCAGCCGCATGACCATCGGCGTGGCCTTGGCGATCACGGCGCTGTCTTTTTTGATCGGCATTCTCACTGGCCTGGTCAGCGCCGTGGTGGGCGGCTGGGTGGATATTTTCTTCACGCGCCTGGTCGATGTCATTTTGTCCATCCCCAGCCTGATTTTTGCACTCATCATTTTGGGCGTTTTTGGCTCGAGCATCCCAGTGCTTATTTTGACGATTGCGGTGCTTGACTCAACCCGCGTGTTTCGGCTGTCCCGCGCATTGGGTATGAACCTGACGGTGATGGAATATGTCGAAGCCGCTCGCCTGCGCGGCGAAGGCCTTTGGTGGGTGATCACCCGAGAAATATTGCCCAACGCCCGCGCGCCGCTGGTGTCTGAGTTTGGCCTGCGTTTTTGCTTTAACTTCCTGTTTATTGCTGGCCTGTCTTTTCTTGGTCTGGGTATCCAGCCGCCCTATGCTGATCTGGGCGGCATGGTGCGCGAGAACGCCGCCGCCATCAACTTCGGCATGATGGCGCCGATCTACCCGGCCACCGCCATTGCCTTGCTCACCGTGTCGGTCAATCTGGTGGTCGACTGGATGCTGTCCATCGACGCCAGGCCCTCGGGCGCGCAGGCTGAACTCTGAGAAAGATTGCCGGGCATGGACGACCGCACCATTTTGAACATCACTGGCTTGCGTCTGGTCAGCGTGGCCGGCCATGTGATTGTTGACCGGGTTGACCTGCACCTGCAGCGTGGCGAAGTGCTCGGCCTGATTGGCGAAAGCGGCGCCGGCAAATCCACCATCGGTCTGGCTAGCATGTGTTACGCCCGGGCCGGCGTGCACATTGAGCACGGCGAGGTGATGCTGGGTGGCATCAACATCCGGGCGCTGGATGCCGAGGGCCGGCGCAATGTGCGCGGCAAGCGCATCGCCTACATCGCCCAGTCGGCAGCGGCGGCCTTCAATCCCGCCCACAGCCTGATGGACCAGGTCTGCGAGGCGCCTGTCATCCATGGGCTCATGAGCCGCACCGAGGCCGAAGCCTGGGCGCGCCAGCTGTTTACTTCGCTGGACCTACCTGACCCGCAAAATTTTGGTTCGCGCTACCCGCACCAAGTCTCGGGTGGCCAATTGCAGCGTGCCATGGCGGCCATGGCGATGTCCTGCCGACCTGATGTGCTGGTGTTAGATGAGCCGACTACCGCACTCGATGTCACCACACAAATCGAGGTCCTGATTCTGCTCAAGTCGCTGATTCGCGAGTACCGCACAGCAGCGCTCTACATCACCCATGACCTGGCCGTGGTGGCGCAGGTGGCCGACCGCATCAAGGTGCTGCGCGGGGGCAAAGAGGTGGAAGAAGGCCTGACTGACCAGATCCTGCACAACGCCCAGCAAGACTACACCGCCCGGCTGGTGGCTGTGCGTGGGGCTGCGGCCAATGAGCGGGCGGCTGCGCACACCGTCAAGCCAGAGACCGTTTTGTCTGTTATCGATTGTCATGCCTACTATGGTGATTTTCATGTGATCAAGGGCGTCACGCTGGATGTCAAAAAAGGTGAGACAGTGGCCGTGGTGGGCGAATCAGGCTCGGGCAAATCAACCCTGGCGCGCATAGTCACCGGGCTATTGCCGCCAAGAAGTGGCCAACTGCTGTTCCGGGGCCAAGCCATGCCGGCAACCCTGAAGGCGCGCGACAAAGAACTCAAGCGGCGGATGCAACTGGTCTACCAGATTCCCGACGTGGCCATCAACCCACGGCAAACCCTGCTGGAGATCATCGGGCGACCGGTGCAGTTTTATTTTGACGTCAGTCGAAGCCAAGCCCTGCGGCGGGTTGAAGAACTCATGACCCTGGTGGAGTTGCCGCTCGATTACTTGCAGCGCCGACCGGGGCAGCTCTCGGGCGGCCAAAAGCAGCGGGTCTGCATTGCCCGGGCTCTGGCAGCTCAACCCGATCTGATCATCCTCGATGAGCCCACCTCAGCGCTCGACCCGCTGGTAGCTGAAGAAATCCTCAAACTGTTGCGTCGCTTGCAGAGCGAGTTGGGTCTGTCCTATGTGCTGATCACCCATGACCTTGATGTGGTGCACCGCATTGCGCACCGCACCGCGGTGATGCTGCAGGGCGGGTTTGTTGCATTCGATACCACCGAGGCGATTTTTGACGGCCCCTACCACCCCTACACCGAGCGGCTGATCAAGGCTGTGCCGGTGATGCGCAGCGACTGGCTCGACGGCATTCTGGCTCTGCGAGCGCAGACCGCCTCCGGCGTTCGCTCACACGTTTGAATCAGGGAACGACGCCTTGCGGCGGTTCATGTAATCCAGCACCGCCTCATCGGCGGCCGGATCCATCGGGGGCAGCTCATACTCTGCCAGTTGCTTTTTCCAGGAGGCGTTGGCCCGCGCCGTCAGATCGCGGGAACCCTCAGCCTCCCACTGCTCGAAGCTGTTGTTGTCGGTGATGGGTGAGCGGTAAAACGCGCTCTCGAAATTAGCCTGGGTGTGGGCGCAGCCCAAAAAGTGCTTGCCCGGGCCAACCTCTCGAATGGCGTCCATGGCCTGGCCGTTCTCCGACAGGTCTACGCCGCCCAGCAGGGTGTGCATCATGCCGGCCTGGTCGACGTCCATGATGAATTTTTCATAGCCCATGGACAGGCCGCCTTCGAGCCAGCCCGCGGTGTGCAAGACAAAATTGACCCCGCCCAGGCAGGTCGGCAGCATGGTGTTGGCCGACTCAGAAGCGGCCTGTGCATCAGAAATCTTCGAGCCACACAGCCCGCCACCCGAGCGGAACGGCACGCCCAGTCGGCGCGCCAGGGCCGCCATCACGTAGAGCACCAGGGCCGGCTCTGGTGTGCCAAAGGTCGGGGCGCCCGATTGCATGGAAATGGACGAGGCGAAACTGCCCATCACCACCGGCGCGCCTGGGTTGACCAGTTGCACAAAGGCCATGCCAGCCAGCGACTCGGCCAGGGTCTGCGCGGCAGTGCCGGCCACTGTGACCGGCGACATGGCCCCAGCCAGAATGAAGGGCGTGATGATGGTCGCTTGGTTGGCCCGCGCATACACCTTGGCCGCGCCCAGCATGGTCTCATCGAAGGTCATCGGGGAGTTGGCGTTGATCAGGTTGATGACACAGGTTTTTGGCTTGCCGGTCAGTGGGTCCAGATAGTCGTCGCCAAACAGAAGCCGGGTCATCTCTACCGTGTCACGCGCCCGCTCGGGGTGGGTGACCGAGCCCATATAGGGCTTGTCGGTGAACTTCATGTGGGCGTACACCATGTCAAAGTGGCGCTTGTTGACCGGCAGGTCCACTGGCTCGCAAATCGTGCCGCCCGAATGGTGCAGGGCGTTGGCCATGTAGGTCAGCTTGACGAAATTTTGGAAGTCTTCGATGGTGGCGTAGCGGCGACCGCGGTCCAGATCGCGCACAAAGGGCGAGCCGTAGGCCGGTGCAAACACCGTGTGCTTGCCACCGATGAGCACGCTGTGCGCCGGGTTGCGCGCATGCTGCGTGAACTCGCGTGGCGCCGTGGCCTGCACCAGGCTGCGGCACAGGCCGCGCGGGAAGCGCACCCGCTCACCCTTGATGTCGGCGCCGGCGGCCCGGAACAGCGCCAGGGCTTCCGCGTCATCCCGAAAATCAATGCCGGTTTCTTCCAGGATGGTGTCTGCATTGCGTTCAATGATTTGCAGACCTTCTTCGTCAAGCACCTCGTAGTAGGGAATTTTGCGCGTGATGTAGGGGACAAAACTGCTGCTTCTGGCAGACCGTGCGGCCCGCTTGGCTTCGCGCCCGCCGCCGGCTCGTTTGCCTCGAGGGGCCTGTATTTCGGTTTGAGCGTCGCTCATAAGTTCTCCTGAAGGCGGTAGACGGACCGCAAGCCGGCCCACAACAGCTGCAGTATGGGGAGCCTGCGCACCCCGGCGTGGTCAGCATGCGACACCATTTTGCATGCGAACGGCAGCGTCGATTCAGCCCCCATCGGGCTGGCCCGGCGCTCGGCTGCGGTCGCTTCCTGATGGACCGATGTCGTTCTGCTGACATTTGTGGCTTGGCAGCTCAGCACAATGCATTGCTGCGCAGACCCCTTTTTCACATGTTTCAAGAAAGCCCTAGATGGCCCTGAGTGTTTTTGACCTTTTCAAGATCGGCATTGGGCCCTCGTCGTCGCACACGGTCGGTCCCATGAAGGCCGCCGCGATGTTTGTGCGCCGACTCGCGAAGGCTGGGCAAATCAGCCAAGTGGCCCGCATCGAGGCCCGGCTGTACGGCTCGCTCGGTGCCACCGGCAAGGGGCATGGCACCGACACGGCCATCATGCTCGGTTTGGGCGGCTTGATGCCCGACAGCATCGACCCCGACACCATTGAGTCGCGCATCAGGCAGATCCGCGAAGATGCCAGCCTGCTGCTCAATGGCGAACAGCGGATGGCGTTCAAAGAGCGTAGCGATATTTTGTTTTTGCGCAATGAGACCCTGCCGTTTCATGCCAACGGCGCGCGCTTCCGGGCTTTTGCAAGCGACGGCGAGCAGATCGAGGAGCGGTGCTACTTTTCGGTGGGTGGCGGCTTTGTGGTCTCGCAGGAAGAGGCTGACAGATCGGTCGATCAGCCCAAGCTGGTGGTCGACCCGACTCGGCTTGAACACCCGTTTTCCAGCGGAGACGAATTGCTGGCCATTACCGTGCGCACTGGCCTCTCGATCGCGCAAGTCATGCGACGCAATGAGTACGCTTGGCGCACCGACGCCGAGTTGGACGCGAGCCTGGACCAAATATGGGATGCCATGAAAGCCTGTGTGGCACGCGGCTGTCGTACCGAGGGTAATTTGCCGGGCGGCCTGCGGGTCAAGCGCCGTGCGGCCGAGCTGTATCGCACGCTGAGTACCCGCCCCGAGGATGCGCTGAAAGACCAGCTCACAATTCTTGATTTCGTCAATGTCTACGCGATGGCGGTGAATGAAGAAAATGCGGCAGGCGGGCGGGTCGTCACTGCGCCGACCAATGGGGCAGCGGGCATCGTGCCTGCGGTGATGCACTATTACGACCGCTTTTGCGCCGGGTCATCCATGGCGGGCATTCGGGATTTTTTGCTGACAGCCGGGGCCATTGGCCTGCTGTACAAAGAAAATGCCTCGATCAGTGGCGCCGAGGTGGGTTGCCAGGGCGAGGTGGGCGTGGCCTGTTCCATGGCTGCGGCTGGCTTGGCGGCTGTCATGGGCGGTACGCCGCAGCAGGTTGAAAACGCCGCTGAAATTGGCATGGAGCACAACCTCGGCCTCACCTGCGACCCGGTCGGTGGCCGGGTTCAAATCCCCTGCATCGAACGCAATGCTATGGGCTCAGTCAAGGCGCTCAATGCGGCGCGCATGGCCTTGCGCGGTGATGGCACCCATTTTGTGTCGTTGGATCAGGTGATTAAAACCATGCGTGATACCGGCCGTGACATGATGACTAAATACAAGGAAACCAGCCGAGGCGGCCTGGCGGTCAATGTCATCGAGTGCTGAAGCATGCGGTATTTCCTGGGTATAGACACCGGTGGCACCTACACCGACGCGGTGCTGCTGGACCAAGACAAGCAGGTGGTGGCAGCGGCGAAGAGCCTGACCACCCGGTTTGACCTTGCTGTTGGCATCAGTGCCTCACTGGACCGGCTGCCCAAGGAAGGGTTGGCCCAGGTGATGCTGGTGTCGCTGTCCACCACGCTGACGACCAACTCGGTGGTCGAAGGCAAGGGCTCGCCGATCTGTGTCTTGCTGGCCGGCTACGAGGCGGCCCAGATCAAGTCCAGCGGGCTGCTTGAGCTGGTGGGTGCTGAGGCCATTGTGTCCTTGCCCGGCGGCCATGACGCGGGCGGCCATCCGGCTGCGGCGCTGGATGAGGCGGCGTCCAAAGCTGCCATCTTGCGCCATGCGCCGCGTGTCAGCGCATTTGCTATTTCGGCCAGTTTTGCGGTGCGCAACCCGGCGCATGAGCAGCAGCTGCGCGCCTGGGTTGAAGCACTGTGTGACAAGCCGGTCACCTGCGGCCATGAGCTGGCCTCCAGCCTTGGGGCACCCCGACGCGCTTTGACCGTGGCCTTGAATGCGCGCATGATTTCCCACATCAAGGCCTTGATTGAATCGGTCAAGCGCACCCTGGCCTTGCATCAAGTCTCGGCGCCCTTGATGATGGTCAAAGGTGACGGCACGCTGGTCAATGTCGCCTCGGCGCTGCAGCGGCCGGTCGGCACCGTGCTGTCGGGCCCCGCTGCCAGTTTGCTCGGCGCCTGCGCGCTGAGTGGCTTGAGCGACGCCATCGTGGCCGACATGGGTGGCACCACCACCGACATTGCCATCGTGCGCGGCGGCCAGCCCGCCCTGAGTTTTGACGGGGCCATGATTGGCAGCTGGCGCCCCATGATTGAAGCGGTCAAGGTCTATGCCATCGGCCTCGGAGGGGACAGCGAGATCCGCATGCTTGGCGGCCAGGGCCTGGCCATCGGGCCGCGCCGGGTGCTGCCCTTGAGCCTGCTGGCCCATGAACACCCCAAGGTGCTGGCCGTGCTGGAGCGGCAGCAAACCGAGTCACCGCATGCCAGCCAGATCCGCTTTGTGCAGCGGCTGCAAAGCCACGATGCCCTGATTGACCGTTTGCCCGATGATGAGTTGCGCGCCTGGGAGCAGTTGGCCCAGGGGCCGCTGGACATGGAGCACTGCAACATCCATGACCGCGTGATGTCCCGGGCGCTAGCGCGGCTTGAGCGCAAGGGTCTGGCTATTTACAGTGGCTTCACACCCAGTGACGCGGCGCATGTGCTGGGTCTGTCTGACCATTGGAGCCAAGACGCAGCGGTATTTGGCGCCAGGATCTGGGCCCGGCAAATGCGGCACCTGTATGGCCTGGGCACCTGGACCCTGGGCGACGCCGTCGCGCCCTCGCGCCAGGTGGTGGATCTTGTGATCGCCACCATCTCGCAAAAGCTGATCGAGGCTGGCCTTAACGATGAAGGTCAACTTAACGAGTCAAATGCAGGCCGGCTCGCCGGCCTGCTGACCCAGCTGGCCTTGAGCCCGGGCTCAGGTTCGGGCGCGGCGGGCGCCCACCCATTGTTCAAGCTCCAGTTTGCCCCTGATTTGCCGCTGGTCGCGGTGGGTGCGCCGGCAGGCAGTTACTACCCTGCAGTGGCCCGTGGTCTGGGAATCGCCTTGGTGTTGCCGCCCTTTGGCGAGGTGGCCAATGCGGTGGGCTCGGTGTTTGGCCGGGTGTCGCAGCGGGTTCACATGACCGTGACGCAGCCGGTGCGGGGGGTGTATCGGGTGTTTACCCCGGATGGGCCCCGGGATTTCGCTGCCCTCGACGCTGCCCTGGCCTTGGCGCGCGATCTGGCGGCCGGTGAGGCACATCTGCGCGCCCTGCAGGCCGGTGCGGCCCAGGTCGACGTGCGCTTTACCCAAAGCGACAACAGTGTCAGCAACGACATCGACGGCCACATGTTTTTCGAGGCCATCGTCACGGCCATTGCATCGGGGCCGCCGGTGATGCTGGGCTCCTGAGCCGATGGTAGCCACCAGCCCTTCTGCCGATGACATTGGAGAGGCGCTGGCCGGGCACGGGCTGTTTCTGCGCGGCGGGTTGCAGCCAGACCCGGCGCTGGACCAACTGCTGGTTTTGCCCGGCGGGCAGAGCGCCGGCGTGGTCTGGATGGCGGGCGTGGTCGGTGCTGCGCATTGGGCGAGTTTTTCAGCCTCGTCCTTCTTTGCGGATGGGCTGCCAGACCCGCTGGACCGCTGGAGCCAGGCGATCGGGGACGAACTGGCCGCGCGCTGGGGCGGGGTAGCGCTCTATCCCTTCAGTGGCCCGCCGTATTGGCCGTTTCAGCAATGGGCGACCCGCGCCGAGCCCCTGCAAAACAGTCCCTTGATGCTGCGCATCGATCCGGTCTACGGGCTGTGGCACGCCTACCGCTTTGCCCTGGCCTTGCCCGGGTCGCCGCCAGCCAGTGTGGCCGTCCCAGTGGCAGCCGCAGCGCCTGGGCTGGGCAGCCTGTGCCTGCAGTGTGATGGGCAACCCTGCCTGCAGGCTTGTCCTGTTTCGGCGTTTGATGGCGCAAGCTACCGCGTGGAGACTTGTCTGGGCTGGCTGCACGAGGCCGGCGGCGAGCCTTGCATGCAGCAGGGCTGCCTGGCCCGGCGCGCCTGCCCGGTGGGGGCAGCCTACCGCTACCCGGCTGAGGTGGCGGCTTTTCATATGAAGGCCTTCGCCGCCCATCACAGGCCGGTCCCGGCACCCGCGCCAGCATTGCCGGCTGTGCCCGGGGACTGATGCCGACCGATGCCGCTGGCTTGAGCAAAGTCAAGCCATGCGTCCACAATCAACCATGATTAAGAAATCAACCATGCGCGCCGTGCTGTTGACGGGTTACGGCGGCTACGACCAGTTGCAGTACCGCACCGATGTGCCCCGGCCCGAGCCGGCAGCGGGCGAGGTGCTGGTCCAGGTGGGCGCCTGCGGCGTCAACAACACTGATGTCTGGACCCGCGAAGGCGCCTACGGCGCCAGCGAGCAGTCGGGCTGGCAGGGCAGTGCCTTCAGTTTTCCGCGCATCCAGGGTGCCGACAGCGTCGGCCGCATCGTCGCGGTGGGCGCGGGTGTGTACGCAGACCGTCTGGGCGAGCGCGTCATGGTCAACCCCACCCTGTACGGCCCCTCGGGCGACGGCCTGTTTGAAGCCACCTACCTGGGCAGCGAGCGCGACGGTGGCTTTGCCGAGTTCGTCAGCGTGCCCGATGCCAATGCCCACGCCATCACCTCCACTTTGGCTGATCATGAGTTGGCCAGCTTCATGACCTCCTACCTGACGGCCGAGCACATGCTCAACCGGGCGGCATTGGCGGCGGGGGAGACGATTCTGGTGACCGGTGCCTCAGGCGGTGTTGGCTCGGCGCTGGTGCAATTGGCCACCATCCGTGGCGCCCATGTGGTGGCGGTGATCGGCCGCGGCAAGGAGGTGCATCTGGCGGCCCTGGGCGTGCAGCGCTTCATCCTGCGCGACGAGCCCGACTATGCAGCGGCATGGCAGCGCCAACTGCCAACGCGCCAGATCGATGTGGTGGCCGATGTGGTGGCCGGTGACAAGGTACCGGTATTGCTGGACCTGCTGGCAGTGGGCGGGCGCTATGTGACGGCGGGGGCCATTGCCGGCCCGATGGTGACGATCGACTGGCGCAAGCTCTACCTCAAGCACCTGACACTGCTGGGCGCCACCATGGGCACACAGGCAGAAGCGCGGCAGATCGTGCGCTATGTGGAAGCGGGCCAACTCAAGCCCCTGATCGCCGGTATCTACCCGCTGGAACAGCTGGTGCAGGCGCAGCAGGCCTTCCAGACCCGCACGCATTTCGGCAAGCTGGTAATCACCCTCTGAGCCCGACCACACGGGGTCAGCCCCATCGCCAGAAAGACGATTAGACTGGCGCGAAAAGTGCTTTGGATTGGCTGATACAACAAGGAGATGTCATGCCCATTCGCCGTAATTTTATGCTCGCTGTGTCATCGCTTGCCGCCGCCGCCATGGCGCCCGCGATCGGTCGGGCACAGACCTGGCCGAGTCAGCCCTTGAGGCTGGTTGTCACTTTTCCGCCGGGTGGTGCGAGCGACATCGTCGCCCGGTTGATCGCTCCGGCCCTGGCGGAGAAATTGGGCCAATCCGTGGTGGTGGACAACCGCCCGGGCGGGGCCTCGACCATCGGTGCTGTCCACGTCGCCAATGCCGAAGCCAATGGCTACACGCTGCTGATGTCCAACTCGGCCCCCATGTTGATCGCGCCAGCGCTGATGGACAAACCCCTGTATGACCCAGTCAAGAGCTTCAGGCATCTGAGCTATGTCGGCGACGTGCCGACCGTGCTGGCGGTGCATCCGTCCTTGGGCGTGAATGACTTTGCAGGCTTTGTCGCCTGGGCCAAGTCGCAAAAAGACCCGGTTCCTTTTGGCAGCGGCGGTGCCGCGTCCATTGGGCACATTGTTGGCGAGCTACTGGGCCAACAAGCTGGGCTGAAGGTGCTGCATGTGCCCTATCGCGGCGCGGGCCCGATGCGGACAGATCTTTTGGGCGGGCAGTTGAAGGTGGCGATCGACGCCTTGCCCCAGAACTTGCAGTTTCGCAAGACCGGGCAGCTGCGGCTGCTGGCAATCACATCGGCCAAGCGTGTTGTTCAGGCCAACGATATTCCCACATTGGCGGAGCTCGGCTACCCGTCCTTGGTCGCTGAAAACTTTGTGGGCGTATCGGCCCCCGCAGCGGTACCCGCGGCCGTGGCGCAGGTGCTGATCAAGGCGGTCAGCGATGTGATGGCCATGC
>BJGT01000017.1 GCA_014190675.1 Comamonadaceae bacterium
GCGGAGCCGAATGCCACGGCGGCCTGATCTTGTACACCCCGTGGCGCACCCACAGCCGCGGAGCTGTTTTGGGTCTGAACCCCAGAAAGATTGCATGGCTAGACGGTACGAGCACTTATGCGAGCTCAACCACCGGGCGCCCGGACTGGACCACAAAGCTGGCCAGGGTGGCCACTGAACTGTCTTGGCGACTCACATCGTCGAGCCCGCGCAGGGTGGTACGTAATTGATGCGGCGTGAAGTCCAGCAGGCCATAGCCGCGGTGCTGGGCATCGGCAAAGACAAAGTGCGGGTTGTTTGCCAGCCGCTGGGCGGTTTGCGCATTTCCGCCCGAACGAGAGCTGATGCTGGTGCCGCAAAACTCGACCCCCACGGCAGGGCTTCCCGGGTTGGCATAGTCCTGTTTGACATGGCCCACCCAGTTCTCATGCACATCGCCACCCAGAAAAACCGGGTTGGAAACGGCATGCTGTTGCAGCGCCTGCGTCAGGCGGGTGCGAGCCGCTTGGTAACCGTCCCAGCCATCGTTCCACAGGGTCTGCCCACTGCCAATCTTGCCCCCGAGCGAGCCAAACAGGGTTTGCTGGCCTAGCATTTGCCAACGGGTTTGTCGGCTGCTGGTGTGTGCCAATTCGCTCTCGAGCCACTGCTCCTGAGCCCGCCCTAGGATGCTGCGCCGGGGATCCAGCCAAGTCGGGCATAGCGCCGGGTCAACCCGGCCAGAGCCAGGGGCGCCGTCCTTGGTGCAGGCCTGGGGATCTTTGTATTGGCGGGCATCAAGCAGGTAAAGATCGGCGAGTTGGCCAAACTGAACCCGGCCGTGAATGCGCATCTCGGCGCCGCTGGCCAGCCCGGCCAGGGACCTGGTCAGCACGGTTTGGCGCACTGGCATGTGCTCGTACCAGGCCTGGTAGGCGGCGGCCCGGCGAATGGCAAAGTCGACTGCAGGGCTGGCGTAGCCGCTATTTCCCTGCTGTCCACCGGCATAGTCGTTCTGCACCTCATGGTCGTCCCAGGTCACCCACCAAGGGCAGGCGGCATGCATGGCCTGCAGGTCCGGGTCACTTTTGTAGAGGGCATAACGGCGGCGGTAGTCATCCAGCGTCAGCACCCAGCCGCCGGTGGGCACACGCACCCGGCTGCTGCGGCCCGGGTACTCGTAGATGTAGTCACCCAGAAACACCACGCCGTCGGGCTGCTCGGCGCGCAAGTGACGCCAGGCGCTGAAGAAACCGTCCTCCCACTTCTGGCAGGACGCATAGGCCAGCCGCAGGCGCTGCACCTGAGCCTCTGGGCGCGGCAGCGTCAGGGTACGCCCGACCGGGCTGACATGGTCGCCCGCCATGAAGCGGTAAAAGTACCAGCGCTCGGGGGCCAAGCCGGGCACCTCCAGGTGCACCGAATGGGCCAACTCGGCTGGGGCCAGCGTCTGGCCAGTCTGCACAATGCGCCGGAAGCCCGCGTCATCAGCCAGTTCCCAGCGCACCGTGATCGGGGCTGACCCCAGGCTGGCCGCAGCCACACCTGGCAGGTGCAGCCGGGTCCAGAGCAGCACTGAGCCGGGGGTGGCCGCACCGCTTGCCACACCCAGCGTGAACGGGTTGGCCGCCCAGCGCGGCTGACTCCAGGCACTGCGTGGCAGCCACAGCGTGGCCGCGCTGGCGCCGGCCGCCTGCAGCCAGCGCCGCCGGCTCTCGAAAGACTGGTTTGCTTGCTGCTGCAAGGTCATGGCTGGCTGGAAATAAAGAATACAAACCTGCAACCAAGCGCAGCTCTACGCGCTGCTGGCCTGGGGCGGGCTAGCGCTGCCCCTGGGTTTTGGCACACCGAGCCACTCGTCTCAACCCGGAGCAACCTGATGATCAGCCATGATTTCCAACGAGCGAACCAGGGCCGAGTGGTCAAGGTCTTGCATGCCATTGGCACTGCACACCTGCATCAGCTGGGCTGCGCTGGCGGTTTGCGGCAAGGCCAGGCCCAACGCACGGGCGCCTTGCAAGGCCAGGTTGAGGTCCTTCTGGTGCAGGCCGATGCGAAAGCCCGGGGCAAAAGTGCGCTTGATCATGCGCTCGCCGTGCACCTCCAGGATGCGCGAGGCGGCAAAGCCACCCATCAAGGCTTGGCGCACTTTGGCCGGGTCAGCGCCGGCCTTGCTCGCAAACAGCAGGGCTTCGCCCACGGCGGCAATGTTCAGGGCGACGATGATCTGGTTGGCCACCTTGCAGGTCTGACCGTCGCCATTGCCCCCTACCAGGGTGATGTTCTTGCCCATGCGCTCAAACAGGGGCCTTACCCGCTCAAATGCAGCAGGCGGGCCACCCACCATGATGGTCAGGCTGGCGGCCTTGGCACCCACCTCGCCGCCGGAGACCGGCGCATCCAGGTAGTCGCAATCCAGGGCATTGATCTTTTCGGCAAAGCCCTTGGTCTCCATGGGCGAGATGGAGCTCATGTCGACCACGGTCTTGCCAGCACTGAGGCCAGCGGCAAGGCCAGATTCACCAAACAGCACCCGCGCCACATCTGGCGTGTCGGGCAGCATCATGAAAATGATGTCGGCCTGCTGTGCCAGCTCTTGCGGGCTGCTGCAAGCCCTGCCACCTGCGCCCAGCAGGGCCGCCGGAACGCCGCTGCGGCTGTGCAAAAAAACCTGATGCCCGGCTGCCAGCAGATGTTGGGCCATGGGCGAACCCATGATTCCCAGGCCAATAAAACCCAATTGATGCATTGCATTTCTCCAAAAAAACCAAAAACGCCTGGCGCCCAGCTCAGGGGATGCTAGTCACGGTAACGGTCGCACAGGGCCTGGCTGGCATTGCGAAAAAGACCCAGGTCGCTACCCACGCCGACAAAGCTCGCACCCATGGCCAGGTAGCGGCGGGCATCGGCCTCGGCCGGCGCCAAAATACCCAAGGGTTTGCCGGCCGCCTGGGCCGCGGCAAAAACTTCGGCTATTGCCCCCTGTACCGCAGGGTGGCCAGGGTTGCCCAGGTGGCCATAAGCAGCCGCCAGGTCCGACGGGCCAACAAACACACAGTCCACCCCCGGCACAGCGGCGATATTGCTGGCTTCGGCCACGCCCAGCCGACTTTCAATTTGTACCAGCACACAAATCTGCTCATTGATACCCTTGAAGTAATCGGGCAGGGTGCCATAGCGGTTGTTACGCTGCGACACCGAAACACCGCGCACACCCTGGGGCGGATAACGGGTGGCGGCTACCGCGGCGCTGGCCTGCTCGGTAGTTTCAATGAAAGGCACTAAAAAGTTGTAAAAGCCGGCGTCAAGCAAGCGCTTGATTTCCACCACATTGTTGCTCGCAGGTCGCACAATAGGCGCGCTCACGCTGTCTTTGAGCGCCATGAGCTGCGGGATAAAGCTGATCACATCATTGGGCGAATGCTCGCCATCGAGCAGCAGCCAGTCAAAGCCGGCCAGGCCCAGCACCTCGGTGCTGATGGCGCTGGACAGCGAAGCCCAACAGCCAATCAGCCGTTTGCCGGCCAACAGATCACGCTTGAAGCTGTTGGGAAAAGCCTGGTAAGGGGTGGACGAGCTCATGGGTGTCTTTCGGTTTTAGGTGATCGGGGCAGGGTTGAACAGCACCAGCTGGTTGTGCAGCTTCCAGTGTTCAGCCCAGGTTTTTTTGCGGCCACTGGCCACCTCGAGCATCAGGTGGAACAACTCCCAACCAAGCTCCTCGATGCTGGCCTGTCCGTCGGCAATGCGTCCGGCGTTGAGGTCCATCAGGTCATGCCAACGGCGGGCCAAATCAGTGCGGGTGGCGACCTTGATGACTGGCACCTCGGCCAGGCCGTAGGGCGTGCCGCGCCCGGTGGTGAACACATGCAGGTTCATGCCCGCGGCAAGTTGCAGGGTGCCGCAAATGAAATCGCTGGCCGGGCTGGCCGCAAAAACCAGGCCTTTTTGCCCGGCTGTGAGCCGCTCGCCGGGCGCCAGCACATGAGAGATCGCAAAGCTGCCGCTCTTGACGATGGAACCCATGGCTTTTTCAGCGATATTGGACAGGCCTCCGGCCTTGTTACCCGGTGTGGTGTTGGCGCTGCGGTCAACCTGCCCACGCGCCAGATAGCGGTCGTACCAGTCAAGCTCGCGCACAATGGCCTGCGCCACCTCCGGCGAGGCAGCGCGCTGGGTGAGTTGATCCGCGGCGTCTCGCACCTCGGTGTTTTCGCTGAACATGATGGTCGCACCGGCACGCACCAGCAGGTCTGCGGCAAAGCCAACTGCCGGGTTGGCCGTGACACCCGAGAAGGCGTCGCTGCCGCCACATTGCACACCCACCACCAGGGCGCTGGCCGGCAGGGTTTGGCGGCGCCGGGCATTGAGCCGCTCCAGGTGCGGCCGGGCGCTTTGCACAATGCTGTCGAGCATGGACATAAATCCAACATGGTGCGCGTCTTGCAGGCAGACCGTATCGGCCGGGTCGCTGGCCGAGCCACCCTTGATGATGGGAAAACTGCCCGGCGGCAACAGGCGCGAGGGCTGCAGTTTTTCACAGCCCAGACTGACCACCATGATCTCGCCGCCAAAATTGGGGTTGAGGCTGATATTGCGCAGCGTGCGGATGGGAATAATGGCCTCAGGCGCATCAATGGCCACGCCGCAGCCATACGTGTGCTCCAGGCCGACCACATCATCCACAAAGGGGTACAGGGGCATCAGCTCGGTTTTGATGCGGCTCACCGCCTGAGCAACCACGCCCGCCACGCACTGCACGGTGGTGGTGATGGCCAACAGGTTGCGCGTGCCAACCGAGCCATCGGCGTTCAAAAAGCCTTCAAAACTGTAGCCCTCGAGGGGCAGCGGCTGGGGCACAGCCAAGCTGGCCATGGGCAATTGGCTGAGCTCTTGTGCCGCGGGCACTTGCAGCTGGCGCTCTTGCACCCAGGCGCCTGCAGCGATATCTTGCAACGCGTAGCCGATGGTCACGTTGTAGCGGCGCACTGCGGCGCCAGCAGCAATCATTTGCAAGGCCACCTTGTGGCCCTGGGGCACCCGCTGAGTCAGCACCAGACCGCTTTCAAGCACTGCGCCGGCAGCCAGCCCGCCATCATTGACCACGATCGCTACGTTGTCGGCCGGGTTCATCCGGATGCTGCGGGCTTGCAGCTGCGGGGGCGGGGCGATGGTCATGCCCGAATCTCCACCCAGTTCGGGTTTTGCCCCACTGGCAGGCGCTGTTGTAAATCAAGTTGGCCGCTGTGCGTGTCAATGCGCCAGCGGCCCAGGTGGTGCGATTGTTGGCCGACCACCAGCAGCTGCTGGCCGCTGGCGTCGATCGCAAAACCACGGGGTTGGGCCTCTACTGGCACATGGCCCAGGCTGCTTAAGAGCCCCGACTCGGGCTGCACCTTGAAGATAGCCAGGGTGCTGGAGTTGCGCTCGCTGGTGTAGAGGTGACGCCCATCAGGCGTGATGTGGATATCTGCCGCCCAGGCCTTGCCGGAAAAACCGGACGGCAGGCTGCTGATGGTTTGCAGCGCCCTGAGCTGTCCGCTGTGGGCATCAAAGGCCAGCACATCCAGGCCGGCGTCGAGCTCATTGAGCAGGTAGACGAACCGCCCGCACGGCGAAAAGCAAAAATGCCGCGGACCCGCTCCCGGGCGGGCGATCCAATCTGCCGCCGGTTTGGGGCTGAGTTGGCCGCTGGCCGGATCGAACTCGAAATTCATCAACCGGCCACCTCCCAGGCTGGTGACGAGCACATGCCGGTTCGACGGAGCGGCAAGAATTGCATGTGCATTTGGTCCGGTGCCAAGGGTCTGTTGCACTGCGCCGACCCGCCCGTCAGGCCCGATGGGGCTGACCGTGATTTGGTGGCTAGGGTAAGAGGCAGCGAACAAAAACCTGCCGCTGCGGTCGGTTGAAACATAGGCCATGCTGGCGGGTAACCCAGTCTCGCCCAACCGACTCAGGCGCCCGCTGGGGGGGTCAATGCGCAGGCTCAGCAGCGCCATCGGCTCGCTGCGCCGCGCCACATAAAGAAAGCCCTGGCAGGGGCTCAGGGCCAGAGGCATCAGGGAGCCACCGAGCGCCAAGGTGTGAACCGGCGTGAGCTCGCCCCCAGCCGCCAAGCTCAGCACGGAGATATCACCACTGTCGGCGTTACTGACATAGACAAAGGTCATGGGCTTATTGTCCTTTGGAAAACCCGCCACTGCGGTTGCTGGCCGAATCAGGCTGCGAAACCATACAGGGCCTGCGGGTTGTCTACCAAAATGCGCCGCCAGTCTTGGACATTGGCGCTCCAGTCTGAGAGCAGGCCCAAAAGAACCGCGTCTTGCGGCGGCACGGCCTGGTTCGGATGGGGCCAGTTGCTGGCCCACAAACAGCGCTGCGGGTAACGATTGGCAAGAGACCGCGCCAATAGGCCCACATCGCCATAGGTCGGCGCGCCTTGTCGTGAGGTTTCGTAGGGCGCTGAGAGTTTGATCCAGGTCCGACCCCGGTCTAACAGATGGCACAGGGCCACAAAAGCCGGATCATCGGTGCTGGCTGGAGGGCTTAAAAACTTGCCTGTGTGGTCTAGCACCAGGGGCGTGCCCAGGGCCTGTAGGCGCGGCAGGTACTGCAGCATGTCGCAGCCATTGAACTGCAGGTTGATGTGCCAGCCCAGCGCAGCGATCTTGCCAGCCAAGGGCTCCAAGGCATCCCAACCCAGCGGCCCGCCCGCCAACATCATCATGCGCACGCCCCGAATGCCCCCGGCGTGCAGGGCCTCGAGTTCAGCCTGCGTCACCTCGGGCCGAACCATCGCCACACCGCGCGCCTGCCCCGGCATTGCTGCCACCGCAGTCAGGGTGCAGCGGTTGTCAAAGCCGTAAGCTGTGGGTTGCACCACCACCACCCGAGACAAACCGAGTTGTTTTTGCACAGTTTGATAAGCCGCCACAGACGCCTGCGGTGGCTTGAAGGTGGCCGTCGGCGCCAGGGGGTAGGCTTGGTCGTAGACATGGACATGGCAGTCGCAGGCACCCTGCGGCAAGAGAGTGTCAGCAAAGGCCGAGGTCATGCAGCGCTCCGGGTCGAGTCTGGTCCATTACTGGCCCGCATGGGGGCGGCGCATCTTGCCAACAGGCGACTGGCTTGCCCCGGGTTGACCGCCCCTGCAGGCAGTTCACCGCGCAGAATTGCCGCGGTTTGCACCACGGTCTCCAGCGCTTGGTGGGCAATCGCCTCGGGCGTGAGCCCGCCCACGTGGGGGGTGGCGATCACCAGCGGATGCTGCGCCAAGGCCGGCGAGGGCATTTGATCTGCCGCCCGGCCCACATCGAGGCCAACGCCAGCGAGTTGGCCCCGGTTGAGGGCTTGGAGCAGGGCATCTTCGTCGACCAACTGCCCCCTTGCTGCATTGATGAAATAAGCCTCGGGCTTCATCAGCGCCAAAGCCTGGGCATTGATCAGATTTTCGGTCTCAGGGGTAGCGGGGGCCAGGCAGACGACATAGTCCGACTGCTGCAACAAATCGGGCAGCCCCAGCGGCTCAATAGTCGAGTCCGCGGGGCGCACATAGGGGTCGTTGACGCACACCTGCATGCCAAACGCCTGTGCCAAATGGCAAAGTTGGCGACCGATCTCGCCATAACCAATGACCCCCAGACGGGCGCCCTTGAGTTGCCGGCCCATGCGGGGCTGCACCGCCGGGGCTGTGCGGTAGCCCAAGGCGGCGGCGGTGATGTGGCGGCTCAGGTCAATCATCACGCCCAGCACCCATTCGGCCACCGAGGCAGCAAAGCCCGGGCTGGCACGCGTCACCAGCACGCCCTGGGCGCTGGCCGCCGCCAGGTCAATGGTGCGAATGTCAACCGCACAACGCACTACCGCCAACAAATTCGGCACGGCGGCAAAAAAAGCTGCATCAAGGGCGGTCTGGCGGTAGGCAATCAGCACCTCGCAACCCTGGGCTGCAAGAACCAATTCTGGTGTGTCCCAGTCGTGGTCGCTCGGGTTGAGCCTGACCTGCGCCAGCAAGCGCAGCTTGGCCAGCGCCTGGTCGCCAAAATAACTCTGCAGACGCCCGCTGGGGTGAGTCAACAAAACCAGGGGCTTGACCACTTGTTCGCTCACAACGCTGGACTTGCGAGGGCTTAGGCTTTAAAGTCGATCATGTATTTGCACGTCAGTCATGTGTTGTCTGATATGTACGCATTGTGCGAGCCCACACCGGTGAAGTCAAGAGCAATTGATGCAATCAAGGAAAACCCCTAGGACCGAGCCCGAGCGCCCGCGTCGCCCACGTGGCTTGGTGCAGGAGATCGTCGAAACCTTGGCCGCCAACCTGCGCGAAGGCATGATCAAGGCCGGCGACAAATTGCCCACCGAGTCCGAAATCATGCTGCGTTTTGATGTCAGCCGAACGGTTGTGCGCGAGGCTTTGTCACGCCTGCAGGCCTCGCATCTGGTAGAAACCCGGCACGGCATCGGCACTTTTGCGCTGGCGCCACAAGACAATGACAACTTCAGGATTACCCTCGAAGACGACTCTACTGTGGCCGATGTCATCGCTGTGCTCGAACTGCGCATCAGCCTTGAAACCGAGGCTGCCGGGCTAGCCGCGCAGCGTCGCTCCGAGACCCATTTGCTGGCCATGCAAAGCGCCCTGCGCAGCTTTCAGGAATCGATCACCGCTGACTCGGACGCAGTGCCGCCCGACTTCCAGTTTCACATGGAAGTGGCGCGGGCCACCGGAAACCGCCATTTTGCCGACCTCATGACCTACCTGGGCAGCATGATTATTCCGCGCGCCCGCCTGAACACGCCCAGCTCTGCCCCGGAAGGGCGCCTGCCCTATCTGCAGCGTGTCAATCAAGAGCATGAGAGCATTTTTGTAGCGATCCGCAACCAGGACGCCGAGGCAGCCCGCGCCGCCATGCGCACCCACCTGAGCAACAGCAAAGAGCGCCTGCGAGTGAGCCAGGCTCAAAGGCTTAGTCATACGATGACTGACTAAAAACAGGCTCACTCAAGCGCTAGCATCATCCCCCACTAAACTGAACGCCCTGCCCCCATGCCAAACCCAGCCCCATCCGAGCCCAGCCTGCACCAAACCGGCACGCCACGCCTGACGCGGCTGCAGGTCATCCCGGTGGCGGGCTGCGACGGCATGCTACTCAACCTGAGTGGCGCCCACAGCCCTTTTTTCACCCGCAACCTGGTGCTGCTGAGCGACAGTTCCGGGCGCACCGGTCTGGGCGAGGTGCCTGGTGGCGAAAAAATCCGGCAAACCCTAGAAGGCGCGGGCGACCTGCTGCTGGGGAGAGAAATCGGCCACTACAACGCGATATTGCGCGATATCCGAAGCCGCTTTGCGGATCGCGACAGCGGCGGGCGCGGCAACCAGACCTTTGACCTGAGGGTCGCCATACACGCACTCACCGCAATCGAGAGCGCGCTGCTGGACCTGCTCGGGCAGCTGATGGGTGTGCCAGTTGCAGCGCTGCTGGGCGAGGGGCAGCAACGCGACCGCGTGCCAGTGCTGGGCTATCTTTTTTACCTGGGCGACCGCACCCAAACCGACCTGCCCTACCGTTCAGAGCCCGAAGCCGAGGACGACTGGCTGCGGCTGCGCCACGAAAAAGCCTTGGATGCGGCGTCCATTGTTCGGCTCGCTGAAGCAGCGCAGGCCCGTTATGGATTTCAAGACTTCAAGCTCAAAGGCGGCGTGCTGCGGGGCGAAGAAGAAATGGAGGCAGTGCTGGCGCTGCACCAACGCTTCCCCGAGGCGCGCATCACGCTCGATCCCAATGGGGGCTGGCTGCTCAAAGATGCCATTCGCCTGTGCCGTGACAAACACCAGCAACTGGCCTACGCCGAAGACCCTTGCGGGGCCGAGGGAGTGTTCTCTGGTCGCGAGGTCATGGCCGAATTTCGCCGTTCCACGGGTCTGCCCACCGCGACCAATATGGTGGCCACCGACTGGCGCGAATTAGCCCATACCCTGTCGCTGCAATCGGTCGACATACCACTGGCTGACCCCCATTTTTGGACCATGCAGGGCTCGGTGCGGGTGGCTCAGCTGTGCCAGATGTTTGACCTGACCTGGGGCTCGCACTCCAACAACCATTTCGATGTCTCCCTAGCCATGTTCACCCATGTGGCGGCTGCCGCGCCAGGGCGGGTGACAGCCATCGACACCCACTGGATTTGGCAGGATGGGCAACGACTGACCCGGGAGCCGCTGCGCATTTCATCAGGCAGCCTGCAGGTCCCCGACAAACCCGGCCTGGGCATTGAAATTGATCCGGTCGAGGTCGACAAAGCACACCAGCTGTACCTGCGCCACGGCCTGGGCGCGCGCGATGACGCCATTGCCATGCAGTACCTGATGCCGGGCTGGGCCTTCAACCCGAAAATGCCCTGCCTGGTGCGCTGAGCAAGCAGCCGTTCACCCAGCATCAACAGGTCGCAGGCAAAACAGCAGATAAAAATACCCGCCAAAATCCGCTCGCAAACCTGTAGCGCGGCTTTGCCTGCGCTATAGTTATCAATTGACTAAGCAAACGACAGCTTGCTCATGCTGCCCCCGGGGGCGAGCACAGAGTACAGATCAGCTTAGGGCCAGGCAGCCAATAAAAACAATTCGGAGACAGACATGATCCACAAGCAGGATGCGGCCATGAACCAACTGCTGGAGCTGCTGGAATGCCGCTATGCCTTGCGGGTGCTGTGGGCCCTGAAAGACGGCCAAGCGCAGACCTTCAGGCTGCTGCAAGACAGCGTGGGCGGCATCACGCCCAACACCCTCAACACCCGCATCAAAGAGCTGCGCGCGGCTCGGCTGCTCAACCACAACGGCAGCGGTTACCTGCTGACACCCTTGGGGGCTGACCTGCTCAAGCGACTCGGTGATTTGCCGTCTTTCGCTGTCAGGTGGCAGGCTGGCGCAGCCAAAAGAAACAGCTGATCGAGCGCTGGAGCGCGCTCGCCCGGCTGGCATAATCGCCGATCTCGTGCGCCCGAGCAGCAAGCTGCCCGTCGGGGCAAGGGCTATAAGGCGACCATTGCGCAGCCCGAACACACTCAAGGACCAGGCATGACCATCAGCACCCCCTCAGGGCTACAGTTTGAAGACACCGTTGTGGGCACCGGGCCAGAGGCACTCCGCGGTCAGCGGGTCTCGGTTCACTACACCGGCTGGCTGCTGGAAGACGCGGTGCAGGGCGCCAAATTTGATTCAAGCAAAGACCGCAACGACCCCTTTGAATTTTCTCTGGGCGCCGGCATGGTGATTGCGGGCTGGGACGAGGGCGTTGCCGGAATGAAAGTCGGTGGCCAGCGCACGCTGATCATCCCGCCCGAGCTGGGCTACGGCTCGCGCGGTGCCGGCGGCGTGATCCCGCCCAACGCCACGCTTCAATTCGACGTCGAACTGCTCGGCCTGTCAGACTAAAGCGCGGACCGGCCGGGCCCGGCCCACTGCCCGGGCGCTCGCCAAGCCGTGAGGTGCTCTTGAATTTACCAAGCCCGGCCTGATTTACAGCTCTGTCCTTTGCTTAAAACTGTTGATTTCTATGACCGACACCAGCACACCACCCGGCCAACCTGCGCCGTCTAATTTTTCAAGTACCGAGGATGTCCTGGCCTCCCAGGCGGCCATGGACGGCAACAGCCTGTCCAAAGTTCAGGCCGAGTTGGCAGAGCTGCAGGCCAAAAGCGCCGACCTTGCAGACCAATACCTGCGCGCCAAAGCCGAGGCCGAAAACGCTCGCCGCCGCGCCGAAGACGAGATTTCAAAAGCACGCCGTTTTGCGGTTGAAGCCTTCGCCGAAAGCCTGCTGCCAGTAGCCGACAGCCTGGAGGCCGGCCTGCTGATCAAGGACGCCAGCACCGAGCAAATTCGCGAAGGGGCACAGGCCACACTGCGCCAATTGCTCGCTGCGCTGGAGCGCAACAAGGTCGCCGGCATCAACCCGGCAGCTGGTACCCGATTCGACCCCCATCAGCACCAGGCCATCAGTGTGGTGCCCTCCGATCTAGAGGCCAACTCGGTGGTCACTGTGCTGCAAAAAGGCTACGCCATTGCAGAGCGGGTGCTGCGCCCGGCCCTGGTTACCGTCAGCGCCCCCAAATAAAAACAACCGCGACTTGAAATCGTTCAAGTCAGACGCAAATTCATCACATCTGAATACTGGAGCTCATCATGGGAAAAATCATTGGCATTGACCTCGGAACCACCAACAGCTGCGTTTCTGTCATGGAAGGCAACACGCCCAAGGTGATCGAAAACTCTGAAGGCGCGCGCACCACACCGAGCATCATCGCCTACCAGGAAGACGGGGAGGTGTTGGTCGGGGCCTCGGCCAAGCGCCAGGCAGTAACCAACCCGAAAAACACCTTGTACGCGGTGAAACGCCTGATCGGCCGCAAATTCAGTGAGAAAGAAGTCCAAAAAGACATCGATCTCATGCCCTACAAAATCGTCGCCGCCGACAACGGCGACGCCTGGGTTGAATCCCGCGGCAATCGGCTCGCGCCCCAGCAAGTCAGCGCGGATGTGCTGCGCAAGATGAAGAAAACCGCTGAAGACTACCTTGGCGAAGAAGTCACCGAGGCAGTCATCACGGTGCCGGCTTATTTCAACGACGCGCAACGCCAAGCCACCAAGGACGCTGGCCGAATTGCCGGGCTCGAAGTCAAGCGCATCATCAATGAACCAACTGCCGCCGCACTGGCCTTTGGCCTGGATAAAAACGAAAAAGGCGACCGAAAAATAGCGGTTTATGACCTCGGCGGCGGAACCTTTGATGTCTCCATCATTGAAATCGCAGATGTCGATGGTGAAAAACAATTTGAGGTGCTGTCCACCAACGGCGACACCTTTCTGGGTGGCGAGGACTTTGACCAGCGGGTGATTGAATTCATCATTGCCGAGTTTAAAAAAGACCAAGGCGTTGACCTCGGCAAAGACGTGTTGGCCCTGCAACGCCTGAAAGAAGCCGCAGAAAAAGCCAAAATCGAACTCTCCAGCAGCGCACAAACCGACATCAATCTGCCCTACATCACCGCAGATGCATCCGGCCCCAAGCACCTGAGCATCAAGCTCAGCCGCTCCAAACTCGAGGCCCTGGTTGAAGAGCTGATCGAGCGCACCATCGCCCCCTGCCGCACTGCAATCAAAGACGCCGGCGTGAACGTCGCAGACATCAATGATGTGATTTTGGTCGGTGGCATGACCCGCATGCCCAAGGTGCAAGAAAAGGTCAAGGAGTTGTTTGGCAAAGAGCCGCGCAAAGACGTCAATCCAGATGAAGCGGTGGCCGTGGGCGCAGCCATTCAAGGCCAGGTGCTGGCCGGCGACCGCAAAGATGTGCTGCTGCTCGATGTCACGCCGCTGAGCTTGGGCATTGAAACCATGGGTGGCGTGATGACCAAGATGATCACCAAAAACACCACCATTCCAACCAAGTTCGCGCAGACCTTTTCGACCGCAGAAGACGGTCAGCCGGCGGTCACGATCAAGGTGTTCCAGGGCGAGCGAGAGATCGCCACCGGCAACAAGATGCTGGGCGAGTTCAACCTCGAGGGCATTCCGCCGGCGGCCCGCGGCACGCCGCAAATTGAAGTCTCGTTTGACATCGATGCCAACGGCATCCTGCATGTGGGCGCCAAAGACAAGGGCACGGGCAAGGAAAACAAGATCACCATCAAAGCCAACACCGGCCTGAGTGAGGCCGAAATTCAGCAAATGGTCAAAGACGCCGAGCTCAATGCTGCCGATGACAAGAAGAAACTCGAACTGGTGCAAGCGCGTAACCAAGCTGATTCAAGCCTGCACAGCGTCAAGAAAAGTCTGACCGAATACGGCGACAAGCTCGACTCTGGCGAGAAAGAAAAAATCGAACTTGCGGTCAAACAGCTCGAAGAAGTGCTCAAAGGCGACGATAAGGCCGCGATCGAAGAAAAAAGCAACGCACTGATGACCGTCAGCCAAAAGCTGGGCGAAAAAATGTATGCCGACATGCAGGCCAAACAAGCCGCAGAGGCAGCCGGTGCAGGGGGCGGTGCGGCTGGGGCTGGCGCCGGCCCGGGGGCAACTGCAGGTGCTGCACAGGCGGCAGACGACAATGTGGTTGACGCGGAAGTCAAGGAAGTCAAGAAAGGCTGAGGCTTGCCGGCAATTTCGGCCTATACCCGCCGTGTCGAATCTGCTCAGGGCAGACCGACGCGGCGTTTGTTTTGACAACAGGCACTCTTAAACATGGCAAAAAGAGACTACTACGAGGTGCTGGGTGTTCCCAAGAACGCCTCGGACGAAGAAATCAAGAAAGCCTATCGCAAGCAGGCGATGAAGCACCACCCTGACCGCAATCAGGGCGACGCTGCCAAGGTTGCCGAAGAAAAATTCAAAGAGTCCAAAGAAGCCTACGAGATGTTGGCCGACCCGCAAAAACGTGCGGCCTATGACCAGCACGGCCATGCTGGCGTAGACCCCAATATGCGTGGCGGCGGCGAAGGGCACGCCGGTTTTGCCGAGGCCTTTGGCGATATTTTTGGTGATATGTTTGGGCAGCAACGCGGCCGCAGCGGTGGCGGGCGCCAGGTGTTTCGGGGCAATGACCTGAGCTATGCCATGGAGGTCACGCTGGAAGAGGCAGCCCGCGGCAAGGAAGCGCAAATCCGCATTCCCAGTTGGGACACCTGCGATCTTTGCCACGGCAGCGGCGCCAAGCCCGGCACACAGGTCAAAACCTGCGGCACCTGCCACGGCCAGGGCACGGTTCAAATACGCCAGGGCTTTTTCAGCGTGCAACAAACCTGCCCCACTTGCCGCGGCACGGGCAAGGTGGTTCCCGAACCCTGCACGGCCTGCTCGGGCCAAGGCAAGATCAAGCGGCAAAAGACACTTGAAATCAAAATACCGGCCGGCATTGACGGCGGCATGCGCATCCGCAGCGCGAACAACGGGGAGCCCGGGACCAACGGCGGCCCCACGGGTGATCTGTACATTGAAATCCGGCTCAAAAAACACGATATCTTCGAGCGCGAAGGCGATGACGTCCACTGCTCGGTGCCAGTCAGTTTTGCGGCCGCCGCGATGGGCGGTGAAATCGAGGTTCCCACGCTGTCTGGCAAAGCCGCCATCGACATACCCGAGGGCACCCAGACCGGCAAGCAGTTCCGCCTGCGCGGCAAGGGCATCAAAGGTGTCCGGGCCAGCTATCCCGGCGATTTGTACTGCCACATCGTGATTGAAACCCCAGTCAAACTCAGCGAGCACCAACGCAAACTGCTGCGCGAATTTGATGATTCACTGAAAAAAGGCGGTGGCAAACACTCGCCCAGCGGCGACACCTGGACCGACCGGCTCAAGGGCTTTTTCAGTTAGGCTGGCTTGCCCTTTGGCGCTGGCGCCGGCGCCAGCTAGTCCAGCTCAGCGTGGCCACTGTGACACAAGAGCTGAGACAGGCGCTCGGAAACCTCACGCACATGGGCCTCAACCTCCGGGATGCTTGGGCTTTGCGGCCGGTCTAGCCGCTCGTAATGGGGCACGGTCAAGGCTGCAATCACCTCCTGGTTGTTGCCGAAAATCGGCCGTGAGACATCGGTGGCACCACGGATCCGGCTGCTCGGTGAGGTAACCGCGCGGTTCTTTCTTGCCTCGTCGATCCTGCGCAGCAACAGGGCGGCGTCGATTTCCAACTCGCCGTGAATTCGGATCTGCGCGGCCAGCATGCGGGTTCGTTCGGCTTCATCGCGAAATGCCAGCAGCACTGTGCCCGACGCAGTATCACTGAGTTTGCCCAGCGCCCCCACTTTGGCGCCCATCGTGAACGGTCCGGGTGCGTCCACCTGGGCAACCACCAGCAACTGCCCATCATGGTAAACACTCAAATGGCAAGACTGGTAGGCCCGCCCGGCCAGTTCCCGCATCAGAGGTATGGCCGTGGCCACCAGGGACTTGAGCGGTTGCTGCCGGTGCGACAACTCGAGCAGTTTCAGGCTCAGGCTGTAACGATCATTGGCGTCAACACTGAGGTAAGCCCGCTGCTCCAGGGTGGCGACCATGCGGAATATCTCGCTGACCGTGCGGCCCATCGCCCGGGCCAGGGCATTCAGGCTCATAGGCTGTTCGGCATCGGCCAACACTTCCAGGATGTCCAGGCCTTTGCCCAAGGCAGGTGCAGCGTATTTGGGTGATTTGTTGTCAGTACTCATCAAGATAAATCAGATTATTTATAAAAATAATTTTTATTAGTAATTTTTATTAAGGGGTATTTCTAGCCATGAAACATAAAAGTCTTGAAACACATCCAGTTTAAGGGTTTTCACCCATTTTTAGCCCCCAGTATTCGGCATAGACTTTCAATCCGAAGCGATTAATTATTAAATTTATAGAAAATAATTTTATCTATAAAATGGCTTATAGTTTTCAGTTCAGAGACGTCTTTGCCCAGAAAGAGGCAATCGCCGACGGCGTCTTGGTCACGCTGCAACTCAGCGCCGTGACGATTGGACTGGGCTTTCTGATTGGCATCCTGGTCGCAGTCAGCCTGATCTACGGTGAGCGTTGGCTGCGCAGCTTGGCCCGGGTTTATGTGGAGGTGATACGCAACACCCCGCTGATTGTTCAACTGTTCCTGATTTTCTTTGGTCTGCCCGGCATCGGCATCAGGCTAGACGTGATGACAGCCAGCCTGCTGGCCCTGACCATCAACCTGGGCGCTTATACCGCCGAGATTGTTCGCGCCGGCATCGAGAGTGTGCCCAAATCCCAAATTGAAGCCGGGGTGTCGCTGGGCATGACCCAGCCTCAAATTTTTCGCCATGTGGTGCTGATACCAGCCCTGAAGAATGTCTACCCTGCGCTTTCAAGCCAATTTGTGCTGCTGATGCTCGCCACCAGTGTGGTGTCGCAGATTTCAGCGGCAGACCTGTTTCACGCTGGCTCCATCATCCAATCGAGAACCTTTCGCGATTTTGAGGTGTACACCGTCATCTCAGCGCTCTACCTGTGCCTGACCCTGCTGATGCGCGGCGGATTCGGGTTGCTCTACCACCTCGTGTTCCGCAGAAGATGATTCGCGAACTCGCCCTGGTGGATGTTTACTTTTTGCTGCTCGCGCTGCGCTGGACCATCGGCTTGACGCTACTGGCCCTGCTGGGCGGCGGTGCCGTTGGCCTCTTCGTTGCGGCCTTTGGTGCCGCGCGCAACCCGGTGCTGCGCGGCTTGGCGCTGGTGTATGTGGGTACCGTTCAGGGCATCCCTCTGTTGGGGTGGCTGTTCATTTTTTACTTTGGCCTGTCGATCGTCGGCTACAACCTGCCGCCGCTGGTGGCTGCAACGGTCGGGTTTTCCATCTATGCCGGCGCCTTCCTGGGTGAGATCTGGCGCGGGGCATTGGTCGCCATTCCTAAAACCCAGTGGGAAGCCGGTCTCTCGATCGGGCTGAACTACATTGAGCAACTGCGCCATGTGATCATCCCCCAGGCGGTTCGCATGGCTATTGCGCCTACCGTCGGCTTCGTCGTCCAGCTGATCAAAAACACCTCTCTGGCCGCCGTCATCGGCTTTGTTGAGTTGACCCGGGAGGGACAGTTAACCACGGCCTCAACTTTCCAGCCCTTCTCGGTTTACCTGCTGGTGGCGCTGATGTATTTCAGCCTGTGCTACCCCCTCACTCAGTACAGCCGGGTACTGGAAAGGAAGCGTCGTGTCCTTCGTTGAACTGAAATCTGTCGTCAAACGCTATGGCAGCAATACTGTGCTGCAAGACGTTGACCTGAATGTTGAGAAGGGCGAGATCATTGCCATCATCGGCCGCTCGGGTTCTGGCAAAAGCACCCTGCTGCGTTGCATCAATGGTCTGGAACCCGTGCAAGGCGGTGAGGTCTGGGCAGATGGGGTGGCCGTGCATGATGCCACCGCCAATTTACGCGAGCTGCGCGCGCGTGTCGGCATCGTGTTCCAAAGCTTCAACCTGTTCCCGCACCTGACGGTGGAGCGCAACATCACCCTGGGCCCGATGATCGTCAAGGGGGTGCCTGCCGCTGAGGCAGCCGCGTTGGCACGCGCTGCGCTGCGCAAGGTCGGCCTGGAGGAAAAAATCGGGGCCTACGCTGACGAGCTCTCTGGCGGGCAACAGCAGCGCGTGGCCATAGCACGTTCCCTGGCTATGGCACCGAGCCTGATGCTGTTTGATGAAATCACCTCAGCGCTCGACCCCGAACTGGTCGGCGAGGTGCTGCTGGTGCTCGAAGAAATGGCCCGCGAAGGCATGACCATGCTGCTCGTCACCCATGAAATGAGCTTTGCACGCCGAGTGGCACACCGGGTGGTCTTCATGCACCAAGGCAAGGTCTGGGAGCAGGCCCCGGCCAAAGAATTTTTTGCTGAGCCTAAGACCCCCGAATTGAAAAGCTTTCTGAGTGCCGTGCTGCACTAATAAGTACGCCTCACCACAATGTCCAAGCACGACTTCAGTATGGACGAGTTCGAGTCCCGCCGCAGCCGCGTCAGGGATGCGATGCAAGCGCAGGGGCTTGACTGGTTGGTGCTGTGCCACCCGGTCTCAATTCACTGGCTGACTGGCTCCGACGCCAAAAGTTACCAAGAGTTTCAGTGCTTGTTCATCTCGGCCGAGCCAGCGCCATTGGTGATTTTGACCCGCGAAGGGGAGCGTAATGAATTTGAGCAGGACGCCCTGGTGGACCAGGTCCACACCTTTGGCGGGGGCGAGAACGAGGATCCGATCGGCGCTTTCATGGCGCTGGGGGCAGCGCTAGGACTGCAACATGCGCGGGTTGGCTTGGAAGTGCCCGCCTATTACCTGCACCCGCACCACTACGTACGGCTGCAACAATGGCTTGGCGAGGCACTGGTGGCAGAGCCCAGCAATTTGGTTCATGACCTCAAACTGGTCAAATCGCAGGCCGAACTTGCCTACATTCGACAAGCCAGCCGGACAGCCGATGCAGCCATGGCGGTATTTGCCGCGACTTTGCAGGTCGGACGCTCGGAGCTGGCGATGGCAGGCCAGGTCATGGCCTCCCTGTTATCCGCGAACAGCGGCTTAGCGGCTAGCCCCATCAATCTGGTTTCGGGCGAGAGATCCAGCTTCAGCCATGGTGCACCGACTGAAAGAGTGTTGCGTGATGGAGATTTCGGCAGCGTTGAATTTGGCGCCACACACCGCCGCTACACGGCGACTATCGGTCGCCAATTCAGCATCGGTCAGCCAACCCCGCGGATGCAGGAGCTTTATGCGCTTGTCCGCAGCGCCAGCGATGCCTGCATTGCAAAAATGCGCGACGGGGTGCCCGCGGCCGAGCCCCACGCTGCTGCCAAGGCTGTCATTGAGCAGGCTGGCATGGGCCCGTACCGGGTCCATACGTCGGGCTATGGACTCGGGCCGGGATTTCCGCCCAGCTGGGCTGAGCCTTTGCACCTGATTGGCGACAGCACATACACGCTGCGTGCGGGCATGGTAGTGACTGTCGAGCCGCCAATTTTTATCGGGACTGAAAGCTTGGGGGCACGCCTGATAGACAACGTCCTGATCACCAAAAATGGGGCGCAATTGCTATCACGATACAGCCGCGATTTGATCGTGGTAGCTGATCAATGAAATTTGCCGTTACTTCCCGGCAAAGCCGCACAGACCCGAATGGCGGGGCGGATAAGCAGGAAGACCTTTCATCTTTATAGAGGAGCTAATCATGTTGAAGAAATGGATCCCCAATCTGGCCGCCGCCCTGCTCTGCCTTGGCCTGGTCAGCACCGCCAGGGCTGACCGCTTGCAAGAGGTCTTGACCGCAGGTGTGGTGCGCATTGGCGTGCCGCTGGATGTGCCGCCCTTTGGCTCGCAGAACGCCAACCGCGAGGCCGAAGGCTTTGACGTGGACATGGCCAATATGGTGGCCAAGGCCTTGGGGGTGAAGCTGGAACTGACCCAGATCACCGGCGCCAACCGGTTGCCCTTTTTGCTCACCGACAAAGTCGACGTGGTGATCTCTGTCATGGGACTCACACCAGAGCGCGCCAAGCAGATCATGTTCAGTGCGCCCTATGCCAACACATCGCTGGCGGTCTATGGGCCCAAAAGCATTGTGGTGAAGTCGGCGATGGATTTGGGCAAATACAAGGTGGCGGCAGCCAAAGGCACTACCCAGGAGATGGCGCTTTCGCTGGCCAATCCCAAAGCCAATATCATGCGCACAGAAGATGACGCCACGGCCGCTTCGGCCTACCTGTCGGGCCAAGCGCAACTGTTCTCGACCAACAGCATTGTGGCCATCGATCTGGCGAAAAAGAATCCAAGCAAGGAATTCGACCTCAAGTTCACCATCCGAAACAGCCCGGCTCATATGGGCGTGAAGATGGGCGAGCACAGCTTGGTGCGCTGGCTAGACTCATTTATCTTCTTCAATACCCAGAACACCGAGCTCGACAAGCTGCACCAAAAATGGCTCAATCGCAAGATGGACGCGATGCCCTCACTGTGATGAAGAAAAATCTGGCGAGTGAACTCCGCTGGGACCGTCTGACGGCCCCAGCGCTGCGCCTGGCGGCGCGTAAAAAAACCGTGGTCATCATTCCTTTGGGCGCCACCGAACAACACGGGCCGCACCTGCCAACCCAAGTTGACTGGCGACTCGCGTACGAGGTCTCGCTGCGTGCGGCGAGCCAGATGCACAGGCCTTTCAGCGCTCTGGTCACGCCGGCAATCCCGTTTGGCATGTCCGAGCACCACATGTCGCTCGGCGGCACCTTGACCCTCAACTATGCGGCCATGGCCGCAGTGGTCGGCTGCATTGTGAAGTCAGTGGCCCGACATGGTTTTCGCCGAATCTTCGTGATGAACGGTCATGGTGGCAATATTGCTGCGCTGGAGACCATCATCACCGAGTTGACGGTGGAACTGCAACTGCCCTTGGCCGCAGGCACCTACTGGCATATTGCCGAAGCATCCATCGCCAGCATCCTGACGCAGCAGGACCGGGTTCTGCACGCCTGTGAGGCAGAAACCTCCATGCTGCAAGCCCTCTCGCCAGAGACGGTCAAGCCGCTGAAGAAGTCGTTCCGGACGCCGCTGATACCGGGTTTGTCAGCCATCGCCGGTGTGAACCCAGGTATCTACCGTTGGCAGCAACTGGGCACGCGATCACCCCTGGGGCTGATCGGCGAAGCCTGGGCCGCCAGCCCTGAAAAAGGGCAGCGACTGCTGAAAGCCATCTCCAGTGACGTGGCTAAGGCCTTGTCAGAACCGGCGCTGTGGGATGCCCCCATTTAGACCATGAAGACATCACTATGAGCACAACCGTATTCAGCGACATTGACTGGGACCAAGACGGCAAGCAGGTAGGTACGCTACACCTGCCCCACTCGCCCGATGACGACGCCTGGGGCGTGATCCCCTTCCCCGCCGCCTCCATCAAAAACGGCCAGGGGCCGGTGGTGGTGGTCTCGGGCGCTGTTCATGGTGATGAGTACGAGGGGCCGGTGGTCATTGCGGAATTGATGCGACAGATCCAGGCGAGTGAGGTCGCCGGACAGTTGATTTTGCTGCCCAGTTTCAACGCGCCAGCCCTGAAAGCCGGGCGCCGCACCTCGCCGATCGACCACCTCAACCTGAACCGTGTCTTCCCCGGCGACGACCACGGTTTGCCGACCCAGCAAATCGCCCGCTATGTGGCCGACCATATCTTCAGCCGGGCAGATGTTTACCTCGACTTGCATGCCGGTGGCCGCACGCTGTTTATCCAGCCCAGCGCCCACGTGGTCATGACCGAAGGCATGGCGCCCGACCTGATTCAGGCCAACGCCCGCCTGGCTGAGGCGTTTGGGGTTGGCATCACGGTGCAGACCAGCAACATGGGCGACTACCGCACCTCGGCCGGCTACACCAGCATCAAAGGCATCCCGACCCTGGCAGCTGAGATGGGCATGGGTGGCTGGGTCACCGGCGACTCGGTCCGCGCCACGCGCGAGGCCACACACCGGGTGCTCAAACACACCGGCGTATTGCCACACATCGCCACCGTGCCCGGTGAAAAAACACGCTGGACCCGCATCAACGGCGGCAAGGCCTATGTGTTTGCGCCAATGGACGGTTACTTTGAGCGCCGCTTTGCACTGGGCGAGCACATTCAGGCAGGCCAACTCGCCGGTCTGATGCACGCCCTGAACCGTCCCAACCTTGAGCCTGAGCCTGTGTACTTCCAGTCCGGCGGAACACTGTACGCCCATGGGCTGATTGGCCATGTGCGTGCCGGCCAAAACCTGGCGGTACTGGTGGAAGACGTGGCTGCACCGCTATAAATCATGCTGACCGCCGAGTCCCGCGCGCGCGACTTCCCCAGTCTGGCTGGGATGCACTACCTCAACAGCGCAGCAGAGAGCATTCCGCCGCTGTGCGTGCAGGATGCGCTGCAGGCCTATTGGCAGGACAAGCAGCAGGGCATGCGCGGGCGCGACGGCCACTTTGCCGTGATGGCGCAGTGTCGCGAGATCAGCGCGCAGTGGTTGGGACTCACGCCTGAGGAGGTGTCATTCTGTTCGTGCAGTGCCGAAGCCTACAACCTGCTCGCCAGTGCCCTGAATCTGCGACACGCGGACGAGGTGGTGGTCAGCGACCTTGACTTTCCCTCTGGCGCAACGCCTTGGCTGGCAGCGCCCACGCGGCCAAAAGTCAAGGTATGGCGATCGCGCTCAGGCGGGCTGGACGCCACTGACCTGTTGCCGCTGCTCAATCACAAGACCCGCCTGGTGCAGGTCTCGCTGATCAGCTTTTACAACGGCTTTAGACTGGACTGGCAACCCTTTCATGATGCGGTGCGGCAGTTGGCGCCACACGCGCTGATTTCGGTCGACGTCACACAGGCGCTGGGGCGGGTCGCGCTGGACTGCATCGGTGCAGACTGCATCATTTCCAGCACCCACAAGTGGGTGCTGGGCCTGCACGGCGGCTGCATTGTCGGTATTCCTGAGTCCCAGGCTGCCCAGCTGACCACGCGGGCAGGCGGCTGGTTTCAACTCAGCAACGCCTTCGACGCTGACCGCTTTGAGCGGCTCAGCACCAAGACTGGAGCCGCCAGTTGGTCAGTGGGCATGCCCAACTTTGCGGCCATCTACGCGCTTAACGCCGGTCTGCGCTACCTGGGCGTCATTGGGGTGGAAGCCGTGACCCGGGTGGCTGACCCACTGACCCAAGCGCTGCACGCTGGCCTGTTGGCGCGGGGCATATCACCCATGGCGCCGCGACGGCAACCCACCGATTCCGGCATTGTGGCGTTTCAGCACCCGCGCAGCGACGCGATTCACGCCGCCCTTCAAGCCGAGAACATCCATGTGATGCACCAAGCCGGCCGCCTTCGCGTGGCCGTGCACGGGTACAACACCGAGGCCGACATCACCCACTTCTTGAGCACACTGGACCGCGCACTGCACGGGCCAGCAGGGGACATGCCATGACCGCTAGCACCATTGATTTTCCACCCGGGGGCTACCGCTACATACCCGGTGTATTCCAGTATGCCGGCGGCGTGGCCGCCCTGCCCGGCTGGCGCATTGAGCGCGCCCGCTTCATGACGCCGGTACCGCTGGCAGCGGGTTTTGAGCGCATTGCCGGCTTTTTGCAGGCGGCCGGACGACCTTTGACTGCTTTTTGCGCCTGCGAGCTGCAGTCGCCCGCGCCCTTCACCGAAGATGGCTTCAAAGCGTTCAACGAGGTCTATGTCGGCACACTGGCGCGCTGGGGCATTTACCAGCAGGGCGTCAACCCGGTAGCCCGTGCCAACACTTGCCCAGCCATAGCGCCACCAGACGGACCGGCCTTTCATGCTTTTTGCTACACCGTGCCAGCGACTGATGCAGCGCCCAGCTTTGTGGTGGCGGGCAGCGGCGAAGCGCCGGAGGGCAAGGGCAACTACCGTGACCACATCATTGCCCTGGGCGACACCAGCCCAGATGGACTGCGCCGCAAGGCGGTGTGGGTGCTGGGCGAAATGGAACGTCGAATGACTGCGCTGGGCGGCAGTTGGCAGAGCACCACAGCGGTGCAGGCCTACACAGTGCATGACCTTTACCCATTCCTAGCGGACGAGATCGGGCGGCGCGGCGCCCTGCGGCAAGGGTTGACCTGGCACCTCAACCGCCCACCGGTGCAGGGCATTGAGTTCGAGATGGACTGCCGGGCGGTGGCCGTGGAACACATGCTCGCAGCTTGAAACCGGAGTCTGGCCAGCCGGCCAGATCCTAAAATCTGGCTCATGCCCGCCTACCTGACTGCCGCTTTTTACAAATTTGTTGACCTGCCCGATGCCGCACAGCTCAAGGCACCGCTGCTGACCTGTTGTGAGCGCCATGCGGTCAAGGGCCTGATCCTGCTGGCAAGCGAGGGCATCAACAGCACCATTGCTGGCCCGGCCGAAGGTGTGCAGGCCGTGCTGGCCTATCTGCGCCAGGATCCCCGTCTGGCTGACCTGCAGCACAAGGAAGCCTGGTCTGAGCGGGCGCCCTTCTACCGAATGAAGGTCCGCCTCAAAAAGGAAATCGTCACGCTCGGGGTTCCCGGCGTCAGCCCGACCCGCCTGGCAGGCACCTATGTCAAGCCGCAAGACTGGAACGCACTGCTCAGCGACCCGGCGCTGGTGCTGGTGGACACCCGCAACGACTACGAAGTGGCCTTGGGCAGCTTTACCGGGGCGATTGACCCGCGTCTCAAGCGTTTTGCCGATTTACCGCAGTGGGTGGCGCAGTCAGAGGCGTTGAATCCGGCCGGCCCGAAGCCCAAGGTGGCGATGTTTTGCACCGGCGGCATCCGCTGCGAAAAATCTACTGCGCTGCTGCGGGCGCAGGGGTTCGATGAGGTCTACCACCTCGAAGGCGGCATCCTCAAATACCTCGAAACCGTGCCGCCCGAACACAGCCTGTGGCAGGGCGAATGCTTTGTGTTTGACGAGCGGGTCTCAGTCGGCCACGGGCTGCAGACCGGCCCCCATGGCCTGTGCCGGGCCTGCCGGCGCCCACTTATTGCCGGCGACCAAGCCTCACTGCACTTTGAGGCTGGCGTGAGCTGCCCCCAATGCGCTGACCACACCAGCGAGGCGCAAAAAAACAGCGCGCGCGAGCGCCAGCGTCAATGGGAACTGGCCAAATCACGCCAGCAGATCCACATCGGGGCGCAGTTGGCTCTCTCAGCCAGACCCCCAAGCCAGCCACTGGCAGACAGCTGAAAAGGCAAAGCCGGCATGCATTCCTTCTCAAAGCCGGAGGTGGCAGCAGGGGAGCTTAATTTAGGGTCAGCAGGCGGGTGCGGGCGGCGGCGTACTCTTGCTTGAGCTGGGCTATGTAGTTGGCCGTGGTCTGGATGCTGGTGACCGCGCCTATGCCCTGGCCGCAGCCCCAGATGTCTTTCCAGGCCTTGGACTTGTCGCCGCCAAAGTCCATCTTGCTGGGGTCGCTGACGGGTAGGTTGTCAGGGTCCATACCGGCGTTTCGAATACTGGGCGCCAGGTAATTGCCGTGCACACCGGTGAACAGATTGCTCAAGACGATGTCGTCTGAACTGCTGTCCACAATGGCCTGTTTGTAAGCCAGGGCCGCGCGCGCCTCTTCGGTGGCAATAAAGGCTGAACCGATGTAGGCAAAGTCAGCGCCCATGGCCAGCGAAGCCAGCACCGCCTCGCCGGTAGAGATGGCGCCACTGAGCGCCAGCGGGCCGTCAAACCACTGGCGAATTTCCTGGATCAGGGCAAACGGGCTTTTGACACCGGCGTGGCCACCGGCGCCGGCCGCCACGGCAATCAGACCATCTGCGCCTTTCTCAATGGCCTTGTGCGCATGTTTGTTGTTGATGATGTCGTGCAGCACCACGCCGCCGTAAGAATGGGCAGCAGCGTTGATGTCTTCCCGCGCCCCAAGCGAGGTGATGATGATGGGCACCTTGTACTTCACGCACATCGCCATGTCATGGGCTAGGCGGTCGTTGCTCTTGTGCACGATCTGGTTGATGGCATAGGGAGCTGCCGGCCGGTCCGGGTGCGCCCGGTTATGGGCCGCCAGCGCCTCGGTGATCTCAATCAGCCACTCCTCCAACTGCTCGGCCGGCCGCGCATTGAGGGCCGGCATGGCGCCCACCACGCCCGCAATGCATTGGGCGATCACCAGCTTGGGGTTGCTGATGATGAACAGCGGTGAGCCAATCACAGGAAATGGCAGATTGCTTAAAACCGGGGGCAGCGTTGACATCGAATCTCCAAAAAAACAAACAACTCAAAAAGCATCCAGACTCAGCGCGGTGACCGCCTCGGCGCCTTCAAGAATCGTGTCGCGCAGGCCCGGCGCCTTGGTCAGCACATGGTCCGCATAAAAGCGGGCGGTAACGATCTTGGCCTGCATGAAACCAACATCTGCACCCTGCTGCAGTTCCCCCTGCGCCACCAGCAGGGCGCGGGCAAGTTGCCAACCGGCCATCAGGTTGCCTGCGAGCATCAGGTAAGGGACGCTGCCGGCATACACCGAATTCGGATTGGCCCGGGCCTGGTCGGCCACAAAGCTCACGACATCCAAAAAAGCCAGCCGGGCAGCCCCCAGGCGCCGCCCTACCGCCAGCGCGTCGGCGCTGCCGCTGGCGCTCAGTTCCGCCTCGGTGTTGGCGATCTGCGCGGCAATCCCGCGGGCAGTCTGGCCGCCGTCGCGCAAGGTCTTGCGGCCGACCAGATCATTGGCCTGGATAGCGGTTGTGCCCTCGTAAATGGTCAAAATCCTGGCATCCCGGTAATACTGGGCTACCCCGGTTTCTTCAATAAAGCCCATGCCACCATGCACCTGCACGGCGCTAGAGGTGACCTCCAGACTCATCTCGGTGCTGTAGCCCTTGACCAGGGGCACCATAAACTCATAGAACGCCAGGTTTTGCCGACGCACCTCAGCGTCTGCGTGGTGGTGGCCGGCGTCAAAAGCGGCGGCCGCCACCGTGGCCATGGCGCGGCAGCCTTCAGTCAGGGCGCGCATGCTCATCAGCAGGCGCCGCACGTCCGGGTGGTGGATGATGGACGCGGCCCTTGGCAAGGACCCGTCCACCGGCCGACTCTGCACCCGCTCGCGCGCAAAGCCCACGGCCTTTTGGTAGGCCCGCTCGGCAATCGCGATGCCCTGCACACCCACGCCAAAACGGGCGGCGTTCATCATGATGAACATGTACTCCAGGCCACGGTTTTCCTGACCCACCAGAAAGCCCAGGCCGCCGCCGTGGTCGCCGTACTGCAACACAGCAGTCGGGCTGGCCTTGATGCCCAGCTTGTGCTCGATGCTGACGCAGTGCACATCGTTGCGAGCCCCCAGAGAACCGTCGGCATTAACCAGGAACTTGGGCACCACAAACAGACTGATGCCCTTAACGCCCTCAGGCGCACCCGTGACCCGCGCCAGCACCAGATGGACGATGTTCTCGGCCATATCGTGCTCACCCCAGGTGATGTAGATCTTGGTGCCGAACACCTTGTAGCTGCCATCAGCTTGCGGCTCGGCCCGGGTACGCACCGCTGCCAGATCCGAGCCGGCCTGCGGCTCGGTCAGGTTCATGGTGCCGGTCCACTGGCCACTGACCAATTTTTCGAGGTAAATGGCTTTGAGCTCATCCGAGCCAGCGGTCAACAAGGCCTCGATGGCGCCGTCGGTCAGCAGCGGGCACAGGGCAAAACTCATGTTGGCAGAGTTCTGCATTTCGCCGCAAGACGCGCCTATGGTTTTGGGCAGGCCTTGGCCGCCAAATGCCACCGGGTGCTGCAGGCCCTGCCAGCCGCCGGCAGCAAACTGCTCGAAAGCCGCCTTGAAACCGCTGCTCGCACTGACCTGGCCAGCCCGCCAACTCGATGGATGCTTGTCACCCTCCCAGTTCAGGGGGCTGAGCACACCCTCATTGAAGCGGGCAGCCTCCTCGAGCACCGCCTGTGCAGTCTCCAGGCCAGCATCTTCAAAACCTGGCAGTCTGGCGATCTGATCAATCGAGGCCAGATGCTCAATGTTGAACAGCATGTCCTTCAGGGGGGCGCGGTAAGCCATGGGGGTGCTCCAGTCAATGCAAAACCCGTCAGATCGGGCAGGCCCCGGGGCGTGCCGGGGCGTGTCGGGGCTAAGGCGGCGCTGTGCCGCGGCAACAGCATCACAGGGAAGCGGTCAACGCCGGCACGGCTTCGAACAGATCGGCTTCCAGGCCGTAATCAGCGACCGAGAAGATCGGCGCCTCGCCGTCTTTGTTGATCGCCACAATCACTTTGGAGTCTTTCATGCCGGCCAAGTGTTGTATCGCGCCACTGATGCCGCAGGCCACGTACAACTGGGGCGCCACAATCTTTCCGGTCTGGCCCACCTGCCAGTCGTTAGGCGCATAACCAGCATCCACCGCCGCGCGCGATGCGCCCATAGCCGCGCCAAGCTTGTCGGCCAGCGGCGTCATGATTTCCATGAATTTTTCGTTCGAACCCAAGGCACGGCCACCCGAGACAATAATCTTGGCCGAGGTCAGCTCCGGGCGGTCATTCTTGGCAATCTCGGACCGCAGGAAGCTGATGTTGCCACTCGCCGCCACGGCCGCCAGCACCTCAACAAGGCCACTGCCCCCAGTGGCTGCGGCCGGGTCAAAACCAGTGGTGCGAACCGTGATGACCTTGGTGGCATCCAGGCTTTGCACCGTGGCGATGGCATTACCCGCATAAATGGGCCGCTCAAAGGTGTCCGCAGACTCGACCCGGGTCACGTCTGACACCTGTCCGACATCAAGTTTTGCAGCGACCCGAGGTGCAATGTTCTTGCCCGACGCTGTAGCTGCAAAAACGATATGGCTGTAGCCTGCGGCCAGGGCCAGCACCTGGGCCGCCATGTTCTCTGCCAAGCCATGGGCAAAACCCTCGCCCTCGGCGTGCAGCACCTTGGCCACACCAGACACTTGCGCAGCGGCGGCAGCAGCAGCCCCGGCCTGCAAGCCGGCCACCAGCACATGCACGTCGCCACCGCACTGGACAGCCGCAGTGATGGCATTGAGGGTCGCTGCGCGCAGCGAGGCGTTGTCGTGTTCAGCGATGACGAGTGATGTCATGTCGGTCCTTGGTTGGGTATTCAGATGACTTTGGCTTCGTTTTTTAGCTTGTCAACCAAGGCAGCAACATCGGGCACCTTGATGCCGGCGCTGCGTTTTGGCGGCTCCACCACCTTGATGGTTTTAATATGCGGCGAAACATCCACGCCCAGGTCTTCGGGCTTGTAGATGTCGAGCTGCTTTTTCTTGGCTTTCATGATATTGGGCAGCGTCACATAACGCGGCTCGTTCAGGCGCAGATCGGTGGTGATAATGGCCGGCAGGCCGAGCGAGAGTACTTCCAGACCGCCATCAACCTCACGCGTGACCACGGCCTTGCCGTCAGACACTTCGACCTTGCTGGCGAAGGTGGCTTGCGGCAGGTCGGCCAGCGCGGCCAGCATCTGGCCGGTCTGGTTGCAGTCGTCGTCAATCGCCTGCTTGCCCAGAATCACCAGGCCTGGCTGCTCCTTGTCCATCAAGGCCTTGAGCAGTTTGGCCACAGCCAGCGGTTGCAGCTCGACCGTGGTGTCGACCAAAATCGCCCGGTCGGCGCCAATCGCCATGGCGGTCCGCAGGGTTTCCTGGCACTGGGTCACGCCGCAGGACACCGCTATCACCTCGGTGGCCACGCCTTTTTCTTTCAACCGCACCGCTTCCTCGATGGCGATTTCATCAAACGGGTTCATGCTCATTTTGACATTGGCGATGTCCACACCCGTGTTGTCCGACTTGACCCGAACCTTCACGTTGTAGTCCACCACCCGTTTAACTGCGACCATGACCTTCATTGCGCTCACTCCAAAAGGTTGTAGATTGTTTTTTTGAGTTGACGTGCACGTCAATCTGCTAATTCTAAGCCGGGGTCTGTCTGGCTGTGCCAGAAGGGTCGGCAAGGGGGTAAAAACTGCAAAATAGAACGACCGTGCTTTTCCAAAATTATACGCCGCGGCGCAAGGCAGCAGGCCACCCTTATTGAATGGGCTTGCTGTGCAGCACGCGCTGCGGCAACGGTATCTCTATGCCCTGCTGGCGAAACAAACTAAGAATCTCCAGGTTGACCAGCGAGCGCAAGTTGAGCGTGCCGTTCTCAGCGTCGGCCAACCAGAAGCCCAGGGTAAATTCAAGGCCGTCGGCACCAAAATTAGACAGGGCCACGCTGGGTGCAGGCTCGCGCAATACCCGAGTCTGGCTCAAGGCGGCTTGCAGCATCAACGCCATCACCAGCTCAACATCGCTGCTGTAAGCAACCGACACCACGGTCGACTGCCAGACCTGCGCATTGGCCAAAGACAGGTTCTCGACCCGGCTGCTGATGAGCATCTCATTCGGAACAATCGCCTCACGCCCGGTGAGCGAGAGAATCACGCTGTAACGAGCATTGATGCGGGTGATGCGGCCTTCAAAATTGTCCAGCCGCACGTTGTCACCAATGCGCAGGCTGCGCTCTGCCAGAATGACAAAACCGCTGATGTAACTTGCCGCGAGTTTTTGCAGGCCAAACCCCAGCCCGACCCCCAGGGCGCCGCCCAGCACCGACAGCGCGGTGAGGTCCATGCCAAGCGCAGACAGTGCGAACAACAGCCCAATGAACACCAACAGGGCCCGTGTTGCATTGCTCAAGGCCAGACGCAGCGACAACTCGCCACCGCTGGCCGAGCGCAGCAACCGGGCTTCAATCACCGCGGAAATCCAGAGCGCCAGCACCAGCATCAGGGCAGCAGTCAAGCCGCCCTCTATCAGGGTTCGAAGCGACATGCGGGCCTCGCCCATTTTCCAGCTGATCTGGTCCAGCTCATCGAGCAGCAATGGCAGCAGGCCGCTGACCCACAGCACCATGGCGCCCCAGGCCAGCCAGGAAATGCTGCGCTCTAGCCGCAGCACCAGCGGGGTTTGCTGGAAGGCGGCCTGCAACACCTTGACCGCCAGACGAATCGCCAGCAAAGCGAGCAACACCGGAATCGCGATTTTGAACACCGCCAGCGGCAGCCAACGCACCAGCAGCGCCCGCGCCAGCATCGCCAAGCCGAGCAACACCAGCGGGAACAGCACGCCGTCAAAGGTACGCCGACCAAACAAGACCGACTTGTGCCCGCCCTGGCCAAGCCCGCTGCCCAACAAGCGGGTCAACAGCCAGGCTAGGCCAACGCACAGTCCCAGCGCACCGAGCTCGGTCAAGGCGGCAGGCGCAACCAGCGCCCGCAGCCAGGCCTCCAGATCAGGGTCAGCGGCCTGCGCCATCGGCCAGCACCCTGATGTGGGCCTCAACGCTGCGCGCCAGCGCGCTCAAGTTGTAGCCGCCCTCCAGGCAAGACACAATGCGCCCGGCGGCATGGCGCTGCGCCAGGTCTTTGATGGTTTGGGTGATCCAGGTGTAGTCCTGCTCCACCAGCCCAAGCTGCCCGAGGTCGTCTTCGCGGTGCGCATCAAAGCCAGCGCTGATAAAAATCATCTGCGGCGCAAAACTCTCCAGCCGCGGCAGCCAGGCCCGCTCGATGAGCTCGCGCACCGCGGCGCCACCGGTGTAGGCAGGCACCGGCAGGTTGAGCAGGTTGGGCGCACTCGAGCGGCAGCCACCCTCGGGGTAGAAAGGATGCTGGAAAAAACCCACCATCAAAATTCTCTCGTCGCCCGCCACAATGTCTTCGGTGCCATTGCCGTGGTGCACATCAAAATCGACAATCGCGACCCGCTGCAGACCATGTCGCTCCAGCGCATACTTGGCCGCAATCGCCACATTGTTGAAAAAGCAAAAACCCATCGCCCGGTCATGGCAGGCATGGTGGCCGGGCGGACGCACGGCACAAAACGCGTTGTGTAAATCGCCAGCGATCACCGCATCGGTGGCCGCCAGCACGGCGCCAGCGCCACACAGCACGGCGTCCCAGGTGCTGGCGTTGAGCGCCGTGTCGGGGTCGACCTGCGCATATGACGGGCCGCCCCGAGAAATACCAAGGCGCAAGGTCTCGCTGAGGCTGTGCAGGGCTTTAACATGCCGGCTGTCATGGGCCAGCTCAATGTCCGCCAGAGCGGCCGGCCCTGCCTCGCGGCGCTGCAACAGCTGCCCCAAACCCGAACTCAACAGGCGCTCTTCGATGGCATCGAGCCGCTCGGGGCGCTCTGGGTGGCCGGGGCCCATGTCGTGCTTGCGACAGTCTGGGTGGGTAAAGTAACCGGTGTTTGTCACTGTGCTTGCTCGCCGCATGAAAAATTTTGTTAAGGTACTCGGATGACCGAAAAAAACACTGAAATTTGGGTGAGGCAGACCCTCAAATCCTTGGCTGATCAGCTTAACACGGTGATCGTCGGCAAGCCCGCGCAAACCCAGGATTGTGTGGTCTGCCTGCTTGCCGGCGGACACCTGCTGATAGAGGATGTTCCGGGGGTCGGAAAAACCACGCTAGCGCACGCCCTGGCGCGCACCTTTGGCCTGCAGTTTTCAAGGGTGCAGTTCACCTCCGACCTGATGCCCAGTGACCTCTCTGGTGTGTCGGTTTTCGAGCGCAGCAAAGAGGCCTTTGTTTTTCATCCCGGACCGATGTTTGCACAAGTGCTGCTGGCCGATGAAATCAACCGCGCCAGCCCCAAAACTCAAAGCGCGTTGCTCGAAGCGATGGAAGAAAAACAAGTGACCATCGAGGGCCAGACCCGGGCACTGCCGCAACCCTTTTTTGTGATTGCCACGCAAAACCCGATAGAGCAATTGGGCACTTATGCACTGCCCGAGTCGCAGCTTGACCGGTTTTTGATGCGTATTTCTCTGGGCTACCCAGACCGCGCGGCGGAGCGCGAGTTGTTGTCCGGCGAAGACCCGCGCCTGCGGGTGGCTCAGCTGCCCAGTCTGCTCACACTGGCTGATTTGCAGACCCTGCAGCGCCGCACGCTCCAGGTGCATGCAGCGCCGCCTCTGCTGGACTACCTGCAAGACCTGATCGCTGCCACCCGCAACGGCCGGTGGTTTGTGCAGGGCCTGAGCCCGCGCGCCGGCATCGCCGTGCTGCGGGCGGCCCGGGCCCAGGCCATGGTCTGTGGGCGCGACTATCTGGCGCCGGACGACATCCAGGCCATCCTGCCGCAAACCATCGCGCACCGACTGGTTCCCGTGAGCGACGCCGGGCGCGGTGCGGTAGAACAGGTCAATGCCCTGCTCGAAGCAGTGGCCCTGCGTTAAAAACTGAGCCCATGAAATCCGCGCGCCTGCGCTGGCGGCAATGGTGGCACTCCCGCTTGTTGCCGGCCGATGCGATCACACTCACGCAAAACCATATCTATGTGCTGCCCAGCCGGCCTGGCCTGTTGCTGGCCGCCACACTTTTGCTGCTGCTTGCCACGGCCATCAACTACCAACTCAACCTGGGCTATCTACTGACCTTTTTGCTGGCCGGCTGCGCCCTGGTCAGCCTGCACCTGGCCCACAGCACCCTGCGCGGCTTACAGCTCAGCCTGGTGGCTCCCGAACCGCAGTTTGCGGGCGACAGTGTGCTGCTCAACATCAAACTGCACAACCCCGGGCGGCTGCCCCGCTACAGCATTGCCTTGGCTGTCTGGGGCTCTGGCCAATGGGCCTGGACCAACGTACCAGCGCAGGGTGAAGCCGCGCTTCAAATCAGCGCTGCGAGCCGGCAACGCGGTGTGCATCAGGTGCCCGTGCTGACTGCTGAAACCCATTTTCCAATGGGCAGCTTTCGAATTTGGTGCCTTTGGCGACCGGCCTGCGAACTGCTGCTGTACCCCAAGCCGGAAACACCCTGCCCGCCGCTGCCAGCCGGCGAAACCCGGGGCCGCGAGGCGGTCGGATCTGGCCGCTTGGCTGCCGGTGATTTCGAAGGCGTGCGGGCCTACCAGGCCGGTGACCCGCTCAAACTGGTGTTGTGGAAGAAGGCTGCTAAAACCGGGGAACTGGTGAGCCGGGACCGCCATCAGACCCAAAGCCAGCAACTCTGGTTTGATCTGCGCCAAACCGGCCTGACCCAGCCCGAACAACAGCTCGAGCGGGTTTGCGCCTGGGTGCTGCGGGCTGACCAACTCGGGCTGGACTACGGCCTGCGTTTGGGCGCCACCGAAATTGCTGCAGGCAGCGGCGAGGCCCATAAAAAACGCTGCCTGGAGAGCCTAGCCAGGCACTAAGAGATGCACTCCGTAAGCCCGCGATCACTGTGGTCTGCCCTGCAAAAAATGCCGCGTGAGGCCCGAGACACACTATTTACCCTGGCCGTGATCGCCTGGGTGCTGATGCCGCAAATCAACCATGTGCCCCTGTGGTGCAGCCTGTTGACCGGCAGCGTTCTGTGCTGGCGCACCTGGCTGGCGTTCAGCGCACGGCCACTACCGAGCCGCTGGTGGCTGCTGCTGCTGCTGATGGCGGCCCTGGGCGCTACTTTTTTTAGTTTTGGCACTTTTCTGGGCCGCGAACCCGGCGTCACCCTGATCATGGTGTTGCTGGCACTCAAGACCTTGGAGTTGCGCGCCAGGCGGGATGCTTTTGTGGTTTTTTTCCTGTGCTTTTTCAGCATGCTGACCAGCTTCTTTTTCTCGCAATCGCTGTTTACTGCCGCAGCCATTCTGGTCGCCCTGCTGGGCCTGCTGACAGCCCTGGTCAATGCCCATATGCCAGTGGGCAAGCCAGCGCTGCGCCAATCGGCCCGCATTGCGGCCAGCATGACCCTGCTTGGCGCGCCCATCATGGCCGTGCTGTTTGTGCTGTTTCCGCGCATCGGCCCACTTTGGGGCGTACCTGCAGACACACTGAGCAGCCGCAGCGGGCTGTCGGCCACGATGCAAGTCGGCAACATGGCCCGCATTGCGCTGGACAACGGCATCGCCATGCGTATTCGCTTTGACGGGACGGCGCCGGTCCAGTCCAGCCTGTATTTTCGCGGCCCGGTGCTGTCTACCTTTGACGGGCGCGAATGGCTGCCCCTGCGCCCGGAGTTTCCAGCATCTATGCAGCCCCAAGCCGAGCTGCGAGTTCGCGGCGCACCGCTGCGCTACGAGGTGACCCTAGAGCCCGGCAACGGCGGGGCCTGGCTGATGCTGCTGGATGCCAGTGCCAGCGGCCCCCTGCTGCCCCAGCTGCGGCCACGCATGACGCCAGAATTGCAATGGGTGGCAAACCGCCGCGTCAACGAGTTGCTGCGTTACCAGGCAGAAAGCCACCTGGATTTCCAGCACGGGCCCATGCAGGCCTCACCAGGCCTGCAAGATTATGTGAGCCTGCCGCCCGGCTTCAACCCCCGCACCCTCGGCTTGGCGGCCGAACTGCTGCGCCAACCGGCGCTGCGCCAGGCTGACGGCGCGGCTCGCGTGGCAGCCGCCCTGGCCCGCCTGCGCGAGGGCGGCTACACCTACACCCTGAGTCCCGGCGTGAGCGGGCAGCACAGCGCAGACGAGTTCTGGTTTGACAGCAAGCAGGGGTTTTGCGAACACATTGCCTCAAGCTTTGTGATCCTGATGCGCGCCATGGACGTACCGGCCCGTGTGGTCACCGGCTACCAGGGCGGCGAGTTGAACCCGGTGGACGGCTTCTGGGTGGTGCGGCACCGCGACGCCCATGCCTGGGCCGAAGTCTGGCTGGCCGGGCGTGGCTGGGTGCGGGTAGACCCAACCACTTCTGTGGCGCCCTCGCGGGTAGAGACAACAGCGCGGCTGGGCAGCCCAGAGGGCGCAATCGCCGCCGCCGTCAACGCGGTCAGCCCGGGCCTGCGCATCAGCCTGGCCAGCCTTTGGGACGCGAGCAACAACCGCTGGAACCAGTGGGTTTTGAACTACTCGCAGGACCGCCAACTCGGCCTGCTGCGGGCCCTTGGTTTTGAATCGCCCAACTGGCTCACACTGAGCTACCTGCTGATTGCCTGTGGCGTTTTGGCCAGTCTCTTTGGCGCTGCCTGGGCCGCCTGGGACAAGCGCCGCCAAGACCCCTGGCTGCGGCTGCTGCAACAGGCGGCGGCCCAACTGCGCAAACAGGGGGTGCGCTTTGCCGCCCAATGCCCGCCGCGCCAGTTGGCTCAGCACACCATCCAACAACTCGGCGCAGACCAGCCCTTTGCCCAGGCCATGCACCACTGGCTGCTGCGACTTGAAGCGCAGCGCTATGCGCCCAGCCCTGTGCGACCTGTCACACTGCGAACCTTGGCCCGAGAACTCCAAAGACTACCCCGACCATGGTGACTAAAAATTTGCTCGCTACCGCTGTTTTGTTGGTAGCCGCCGGCTTGCTGAGCACAGCGGTCGAGGCGAAAAAAAAAGTAAGAAACAAAAGCCCTGTTGCCAGCTCAGCTGCGCCGCTTGCTGCCACCGGCGCCGCCTATGCCGGGCGCGACGACGCGATGCAGGCCGCCGACGAGATCGCCGCACAACATGCGCTGCAGCCAGCGTGGGTGCGCAGCATGATTGGGCAGGCACGCTTTAGCGCCACAGCGGCCAAGCTGGTCCTGCCGCCAGCCGCCGGGGTGGCCAAAAACTGGGCCGCCTACCGAAGCCGGTTTGTAGAGCCGGTGCGCATTGGCGCGGGCGTCAAGTTTTGGCGCGACCACCGCAAGGCACTGGCCCGCGCAGAGCAAGACAGCGGCGTGCCAGCGGCCATCATCGTTGGCGTGATCGGGGTTGAGACCCTCTATGGCCAGCACATCGGTAATTTTCGGGTCATCGACGCACTCGCCACCCTGGCCTTTGATTTCCCAAGCGAGCACCCCCGCGCCGCCGAGCGAAGCGCTTTTTTCAAGGCCGAACTTGGCCACCTGCTGGCCCTGAGCCAGCGCACCAAGACCGACCCGATGCGCCAGCGAGGCAGCTATGCTGGCGCCATGGGCCTGCCGCAGTTCATGCCCTCGAGCTGGGCGCGCTACGCGTTGGACTTTGATGGGGACGGCCGCATCGACCTGTTTGGCAGCCCGGTGGACGCCATCGGCTCGGTGGCCAATTACTTCAAGGCCTTCAACTGGGAGCCCGGCCTGCCCACCCACTACCCGGTGCGCTTTGATGCCGAACGCCTCGACCTCGAAGCCCTGCTCCTGCCCGACATCCTGCCCACCTTCAGCGTAGCGAGCTTTCAAGCCAAGGGGGCTGTGCTGGAGGGCGCAGCCTTGACACACCGGGGCCCGCTGGCACTGGTGGAACTGCAAAACGGCTCAGACCCAGCCAGCTATGTGGCTGGCAGCAACAACTTCTATACCGTCACCCGCTACAACTGGAGCAGCTACTACGCCATGGCGGTGATCGAACTAGGCCAGGCCGTACAAGCGGCTCTGGCCAACCAAGAGCAGACCGCAAAACCCCTGCCATCTCGCCAAAGATGACAGGGTTTGCAAACTA
>BJGT01000018.1 GCA_014190675.1 Comamonadaceae bacterium
TTGTTGGCGACATCATTGCCTACACCGCGCGCAACATGCCACGGTTCAACTCGATTTCGATCTCGGGCTACCACATGCAGGAGGCCGGCGCCAACCAGGCGCTGGAGTTGGCCTTCACCCTGGCCGACGGAAAGGAATACGTGACGACGGCCATAGCCACTGGTCTGGATGTGGATGAGTTTGCCGGACGGCTGTCCTTTTTCTGGGCAATCGGCATGAACTTTTACCTGGAAGTCGCCAAGATGCGGGCTGCGCGTTTGCTGTGGTGCCGCATCATGAAAGGTTTTGACGCCAAGTCGCCCAAGAGCCTGATGCTGCGTACCCATTGCCAAACCAGCGGCTGGAGCCTGACCGAGCAGGACCCGCACAACAATGTGGTGCGCACCACCATCGAGGCCATGGCAGCGGTGTTTGGTGGCACGCAAAGCCTGCACACCAACAGCTTTGACGAGGCCATTGCGCTGCCCACCGAGTTCTCGGCCCGGATTGCCCTCAACACGCAACTCATTATTCAGGAAGAGACCCATATCACCAGCGTGATCGACCCCTGGGCGGGTAGTTACATGATGGAAAAGCTGACCCACGACATGGCGGAAGCTGCTTGGAAGATCATCGAGGAAGTGGATGCCTTGGGCGGTATGACCCGCGCCGTGGACAGCGGCTGGGCCAAACTGAAAATTGAGGCGGCAGCGGCCGAGAAGCAGGCGCGCATTGATTCTGGGCGCGATGTGATCGTCGGCGTTAACAAATACAAGCTCAAGACCCAAGACGCCATCGAGGCGCGCGACATTGACAATGTGGTGGTGCGCGAGGGGCAGATTCAACGCCTCAAGCAGGTCCGCGCTCAACGCGACACGGCCGCTGTGCGAGCTGCCTTGGATGCCTTGAGCTTTGCTGCGGGGCATGGGGGCAATTTGCTTGAACTCAGCATTGCCGCCATGCGCCTGCGTGCCACGGTCGGTGAAGTGAGCGACGCGCTGGAGCAGGCCTTTGGCCGTCACCGCGCCGACACGCACAAGGTCTCGGGCGTTTACGCCGCCGCTTACGATGCCGACAGCAGCCACGCAGACACCATGGAATACTGGAACGCCCTCAAAGCCGATATTGCCGCCTTCGCCCAAGCGCAGGGGCGCCGGCCACGGGTCATGATCTCCAAGCTCGGACAAGACGGGCATGATCGCGGCGCCAAGGTGGTGGCTACCGCCTTTGCCGACCTGGGTTTTGATGTGGACATCGGCCCGCTGTTCCAAACCCCTGAGGAATGCGCCCGCCAGGCGATCGAAAACGATGTGCACGCAGTGGGTGTGTCAACCCTGGCGGCCGGCCATAAGACGCTGGTGCCAGCCATCATTGCTGAACTGAAAAAACAAGGCGGCGAGGGCATCATTGTGTTTGTCGGCGGTGTGATACCCCGCCAAGACTACGACTTTTTGTATGCGGCAGGCGTCAAAGGAATTTATGGGCCAGGCACGCCGATACCGGTCAGCGCGCAGGATGTGCTGGCGCAGATCAAGAAGGCTACCGCCGCTTGATGCTCAGGGTTGTTATACTGTAATACCGTATTTCAAAGCATTGCCATGGCCGTCTCTGTTCGCATGGACCCCTTGCTGGAAAAGCAGTTGACGCAGGCTGCCAAGCGCCAGGGCGTGACCAAATCGCAGTTCATCATCAACGCCGTTGAGCGAGCCTTGGGCCGCAAGAACCCCCTGGAGCTGATGATGTCTCTGAAGGTGGAAGAAGAGCAAAAGGCTTACGGCCCAGACGCCAACCCGGCGGATCGTGCGGCGGCGGATGCGTTTGAGGGCTATGAGCAGCCCTACGACACCGACCGTTCACGGGCGCAGTTGCTCGACAAACTCAAGGCCAAGCACGGTGTCGGCAGCGATCGTTGATGCCAGCGCCATGGTGGCGCTGTTTGGCCGCAACCAGCCGAGTCAGCTGCACTACCAGCAGTTGTTCAGCGTGGCCGCACAGGCGCAGTGGTCCTTGACGTCGACTTGGCCCTGCATTACCGAGGCAAGCCACCTGCTGGGTGTGCCTCAACGTTATGCCTTGCTGCGATGGGTCGCGGCCGACGCGCTGTCTATTTTTCCTTTTGGTCAAGACAATCTAGAGGGTATGGTGGAGCTGATGCGGCGCTACACCGAGTCACCCCGCACTGAAATGGATCTGGCCGATGCGTCCCTGCTTTGGCTGGCATCAGACACGGGGATCAACCGCATCATGACCCTCGACGTGCGCGATTTTTCCCGCTACCGCCTGCCCGATGGTCGGGCGTTTGAAATCCTCTGAGCCCCAGGTCATGATGGCTCAGACCCTGCTCGACAGCATCCTCGGTGGCAACGCTGACCAGCGGCGCCGCGCCATGGCCAAGGCCATCACCCTGCTGGAGTCCACGCGCGCCGACCACCGGGCGCAGGCCGATGCCCTGCTGACGGCGCTGCTGCCGCACACCGGTGGCTCGTTTCGGCTGGGCCTGAGTGGCGTGCCGGGCGTGGGCAAGTCGACCTTTATTGAGGTGTTGGGCCTGCACCTGATCGAGCTCGGGCACCGGGTGGCGGTGCTGACCATTGACCCGTCGAGCACGGTCTCGGGCGGCTCGATATTGGGCGACAAGACCCGCATGGAAAAACTCTCGGTGCATGACCGCGCCTATATTCGGCCCAGCCCCAGCAGCGGCACGCTGGGCGGGGTGGCTGAGAGAACCCGCGAAGCCATGCTGGTCTGCGAGGCGGCCGGTTTTGATCTGGTGATCGTCGAGACCGTGGGTGTGGGCCAGAGCGAAACCGCAGTGCACGGCATGACCGATTTGTTTGTGCTGATGCAGTTGCCCAACGCCGGCGACGATCTGCAAGCCATCAAAAAGGGCGTGATGGAACTGGCCGATTTGGTGGTGATCAACAAGGCCGACCTGGACGCCGCTGCCGCCACCCGGGCCCAGGGGCAAATCACCTCTAGCCTGCGCCTGCTTGGCATGCATGGCACTGCCCAAGACCGCCAGGGGCCCGAACACTGGCAGCCCCAGGTAGTGCAGCTCAGCGCGCTGCAGGGCCAGGGGCTGGACGGCTTCTGGGCCGCCGCGAGCCGCTTTCGCGCCCTGCAGACCAACAACGGCGAACTGGCACAGCGGCGCCAGCGCCAAGCGCTGGCCTGGATGTGGGAGCGCATCGACGCTGGTTTGAAACACTCATTTCAAGCCAACCCGCGGGTGCAGGCTGAGTTGACCCTGCTGACTAACTCGGTGCGCTCAGGTCAGCTGGCGGCCTCCACGGCGGCTCGGCAACTGCTGGCTCTTGGCGGGCTCCCTGATTAAACCCAAGGCGCTCGCAGCCGGATGCCGCATTCCCTCAAAAACAGGACTACACCACATGCACGACATCCTTGAGCAACTAGAAGCCAAGCGCGAGCTGGCACGCCTGGGTGGCGGCCAGAAACGCATTGATGCCCAGCACAAAAAGGGTAAGCTGACCGCGCGCGAGCGGCTCGAACTGTTGCTCGACCCAGGCACCTTTGAAGAGTGGGACATGTTTGTCGAGCACCGCTGTGTTGATTTCGGCATGCAGGACAACAAGATCCCCGGCGATGGCGTGGTCACCGGCTACGGCATGATCAACGGCCGGCTGGTGTTTGTTTTCAGCCAGGACTTCACCGTGTTCGGCGGCGCTCTGAGCGAGGCCCATGCCGAGAAGATCTGCAAGGTGATGGACCAGGCAATGAAGGTCGGCGCCCCGGTGATTGGCCTCAATGATTCTGGTGGCGCCCGCATCCAGGAGGGCGTGGCGAGCCTGGGCGGTTACGCCGATGTGTTCCAGCGCAATGTGATGGCCAGCGGCGTGGTGCCTCAAATCAGCCTGATCATGGGCCCCTGCGCTGGTGGTGCGGTGTATTCGCCGGCCATGACCGACTTCATCTTCATGGTCAAGGACAGCTCCTACATGTTTGTGACCGGGCCTGAAGTGGTCAAAACCGTGACCCATGAGGAGGTAAGCGCTGAGGAGTTGGGCGGCGCCATCACCCACACCACCAAGAGCGGAGTGGCAGATCTGGCCTTTGAGAACGATGTCGAGGCGCTGCTGATGCTGCGCCGGCTCTACAACTACCTGCCCCTGTCCAACCGGGAAAAAGCGCCGGTGCGGCGCAGCGGCGACCCGGCTGACCGCCTGGACCTGAGCCTTGACACCTTGGTGCCAGACAACCCGAACCAGCCCTATGACATGAAGGAGCTGATCGTCAAGACCGTGGACGACGGCGACTTCTTCGAGTTGCAGCCCGAATACGCCAAGAACATCCTGATCGGCTTTGCCCGCATGGAAGGCCAGACCATCGGCATCGTGGCCAACCAGCCGCTGGTGCTGGCCGGCTGCCTGGACATCAAGAGCAGCGTCAAGGCCGCGCGCTTTGTGCGTTTTTGCGATGCCTTCAACATCCCGGTAGTCACCTTTGTCGATGTGCCCGGTTTCATGCCTGGCACCAGCCAGGAGTACGGCGGCATCATCAAGCACGGCGCCAAGCTGCTCTATGCCTACGCCGAGTGCACCGTGCCCAAGATCACCGTCATCACCCGCAAGGCCTATGGCGGCGCCTATGACGTGATGGCGTCCAAACACCTGCGCGGCGATGTCAACTTTGCCTGGCCCAAGGCTGAAATCGCGGTGATGGGTGCCAAGGGTGCGGTGGAGATCATCTTCCGCGAGGACAAGGGTGACGCCGACAAACTCGCCGCCAAAGAGGCCGAGTACAAGGCCCGCTTTGCCAACCCTTTCGTGGCCGGGGCGCGCGGCTTCATTGACGATGTGATCATGCCGCATGAAACCCGCAAGCGCATTTGCCGCAGCTTGGTGATGCTCAGGGACAAGAAGCTGGAGAACCCTTGGCGTAAGCACGGGAACATTCCTCTATGAGCCAGGGTGTGGGTACCTTTTTTCGGCGCTGTGTGGGTAGGTGCGGGCTGGCTGGGCGTTTTGCTCCGTGTCCCCCGGCCTTCGGCCTCCTCCTTGACCTGCGCAAAACACCCAGCCAGCCCGCACCTCAGGCTGTCTCATTGCGCGCCTTAACAGAGCATCCCTTCGCAGCTTGGGGCACGGTGTATCCGTCGCAGCGAAATAAAGGGGGAGACCGCGCAGCGGGCGGGGGACATTCGCGGAGACGGGTACGCCGTGGCCCAAGCGGGCACAGACAAACCCCAAGGCTCAGACAAGCTCTAGCAATCACAAATCCAAGCCGTATTGAAAAACAAGGAATTGTTAGATGTTCACCAAAATCCTGATCGCCAACCGAGGCGAAATCGCCTGCCGCGTCATCAAGACTGCCCGAAAAATGGGCATCCGGACGGTGGCGGTGTATTCCGACGCTGACCGCGGCGCTCGCCATGTGATGCTGGCCGACGAGGCCGTGCATATCGGCCCGGCGCCTAGCCGCGAGAGTTATCTGCAGGCCGACAAGATCATTGCCGCCTGCCAGCAGACCGGCGCCCAAGCGGTGCACCCGGGCTACGGTTTCCTCAGTGAAAACGCCGATTTTTCGCGCCGGGCCGAAGAGGCAGGCATCGTCTTCATCGGTCCAAAGCACCACTCGATTGCCGCCATGGGCGACAAGATCGAGTCCAAAAAGCTGGCAGGAGCGGCCGGTGTCAACTGCATTCCCGGCTTCAATGATGCCATCGAGTCGGCCGATCGCGCGGTTGAGATCGCCCGTGGCATCGGTTACCCGGTCATGATCAAGGCCAGCGCCGGCGGCGGTGGCAAGGGCCTGCGCGTGGCCTCAAACGACAAGGAGACGCTGGAGGGTTTCACCAGCTGCCGCAACGAGGCGCGCAACAGCTTTGGCGACGACCGGGTGTTCATTGAAAAATTTGTCGAAGAGCCGCGTCATATCGAGATCCAGCTGATTGGCGACAGCCAGGGCAACCTGCTGTACCTGAACGAGCGCGAGTGCTCGATCCAGCGCCGCCATCAGAAGGTGATCGAGGAGGCGCCCAGCCCTTTCATCAGCGACGCCACCCGCAAAGCCATGGGCGAACAGGCCGTGGCGCTGGCCCGTGCGGTCAATTACCAAAGTGCCGGCACAGTGGAGTTTGTGGTGGGCCGGGACCAGAGCTTTTACTTTCTGGAGATGAACACGCGGCTGCAGGTGGAGCACCCGGTGACCGAGTGCATCACCGGGCTGGACCTGGTGGAGCTGATGATTCGGGTGGCCGCGGGCGAGGCGCTGCCCTTGACCCAGGCCCAGGTCAAACGCGAGGGTTGGGCCATCGAGTGCCGCATCAACGCTGAAGACCCATTCCGTAATTTTTTGCCGTCTACCGGCCGGCTGGTGCGCTTTCAGCCGCCCACCGAGACCATGTTTGCCGCCGACACCAGCCTCTGCCAGGGGGTGCGGGTGGACACCGGGGTGCAGGACGGCGGCGAGATCCCGATGTACTACGACTCGATGATCGCCAAGCTCATCGTGCACGGGCGTGACCGGCTTGACGCCATTGCCAAGATGCGCGCGGCGCTTGATGGGTTCGTTATTCGCGGCGTCTCCAGCAATATTCCGTTTCAGGCCGCGCTGCTGGGGCACCCGCGCTTTGTAGCGGGCGATTTCAACACCGGCTTCATCGCCGAGAACTACGCGCAAGGTTTCCGTGCCGAGGACGTGCCGCACGATGACCCCGATCTGCTGCTGGCGCTGGCCGCCTTTGTGCACCGGCAGTACCGCCAGCGCGCCTCTCAGATCAGCGGCCAGATGGCTGGCCATGAACTTAGCATTGATCAGGATCTGGTGCTGGTAGTCCTGGGCCAACAGGGCTCCCTGGGTTCGACTTCGGCACGCATCAGCGGCTTTGATTTTGCCAGCGGCACCGGCACCATTGCCGTGGGCGAAAAAACCTACACGATTTGCAGCCAGCACCGGCTTGGGGAGGTCCGCCTCAGCGGCATTTGCAATGGCGCGCCTTTCACGGCGCAGGTGGAGCGGGGTGTGGTGGCGGGCAACCAGCCGCTGGCGCTGCGGGTGTCGCACCGGGGCAGGCGGCTTGACCTGTTGGTGCTGTCGCCGCGCGCCGCCGAGTTGTACGCCTTGATGCCTCACAAGGCGCCGCCCGATATGAGCCGCTTTGTACTCTCGCCGATGCCAGGCCTGCTGGTCGAGCTGGCGGTGCAGCCCGGACAAAGCGTACAGGCCGGCGAGCGGGTGGCGGTGATCGAGGCGATGAAGATGGAGAATGTGTTGTTCGCCGCCGCCGATGGCGTGGTGGGCAAGGTGCTGGCGGCCCGCGGCGACAGCCTCACCGTGGACCAGCCGATTGTTGAATTTGCCTGAGCCCGCGAGACACCATGACAAGACCCTTTCAAGTGCTGGGCATCCAGCAGATCGCCATTGGCGGCCCTGACAAGGCCCGCTTGCGGACGCTGTGGGTGGACATGCTGGGCCTGGATATCGTCGGCAACTTTCGCAGCGAGCGCGAAAACGTCGATGAAGACATCTGCGCCATCGGGCAGGGCGTGCACCGGGTGGAGGTTGACCTGATGCAACCGCTCGACCCGGACAAAAAGCCGGCGGTGCACAGTACCCCGCTCAACCATGTCGGGCTGTGGATTGATGACCTGCCCGCCGCGGTGGCATGGCTCACTGGGCAGGGCGTGCGCTTTGCGTCGGGTGGCATCCGCCCGGGCGCGGCCGGCTATGACATCTGCTTTGTGCACCCGAAATCAAATGACGCGTTCCCGATTGCCGGCGAAGGCGTGCTCATCGAGCTGGTGCAGGCGCCGCCCGAGGTGGTGGCGGCGCTGCGCTTAGGCTGAATCGCCCGGCCTGCGGGGCGGCGATGCAACTGGCAAACTGGCCGACTGGCGTTCCCGCGCGCGGGCCAGGGCGGCCTCGATCACGGCGCGCTTTTGGTCCAGCACCGTTGGGTCGGTGTGCTGGGAGTGTGTGGCGAGGTCTGAGAGCTTAAGTCGAGCCTTTTCCTCCAGCCGCTTGTCTTGCTCGGCTCTGTGCTGCTGGGCTTTTTGATCATGGAATAGATAGCGCTCGCGGGCCTGCTCGGCCTGCCCCTGCGACCAAGCGGCCCAGCCGCTGCGCCCCGGTGTTGCGTCTTCCAGCGTGATGCAGTCAACCGGGCACACCGGCAGGCACAACTCGCAACCGGTGCAATAGGGCTCGATGACGCTGTGCATGCGTTTGTTGCTGCCAAAGATGGCGTCGGTCGGGCAGACCTTGATGCACAGGGTGCAGCCGATACACCAGGCCTCGTCAATCACCGCTATGTGGCGCGGGCCCTCGTTGCCGTGCCGGGGGTTGAGCGCCAGCACCGGTTGGCCGGTCAGCTTGGCCAGGCGCTCAATGCCTTGGGCGCCGCCAGGCGGGCACTGGTTGATGCCGGCCTGGCCGGCGGACACGGCCTGCGCATAGGCGGCGCAGTCGGGGTAGCCGCAACGGGTGCACTGGGTCTGCGGCAGCAGGGCCAAAATGGCGGCAGCCGCAGCCATCATCAGGCCTGTTGTACGGGCCTTGCTCGGGCCGGTTTGGTCGGGGTTTCACGGATCGCCGCTGCAGGGCCTGTTTTGGTCCGGTTAGGCCCCGTCGGCTGCTTGGCCAGCGCATTTTTTCGAATGAATGCCTTCACTTCCGGGTAAACCAGTTCGCGCCAGCGCCGACCGCTGAAAATACCGTAATGCCCGGCACCCTTGGCCTCAACATGCTTGTGCATTGATTTGGGTACGCCGCTGCAGATGGCATGCACCGCCTCGGTCTGGCCGGAGCCTGAAATATCGTCCAGTTCCCCTTCCACCGACAGCAGCGCCGTGCTGCTGATGTCTTGCGGGCGCACCCGTTGCAGTTGCCCGTCGGCTGCGCAGACATCCCAGCTGCCGTTGACCAAGGAGAAATCCTGGAACACGATTCGAATGGTGTCAAGGTAGTAGGCGGCGTCCATGTCAAGCACCGCGTTGTATTCGTCATAAAACTTGCGGTGCGCCTCAGTGCTCGAGTTATCGCCCTTGACCATATCCTGAAAGTAATCGTAGTGGCTCTTGGCATGGTTGCTGGGATTCATCGCCACAAAGCCAGAGTGCTGCAAAAAGCCCGGGTAAACACGTCGACCGGCACCGGGGAAATTGCTTGGCACCCGGTAGATCACATTGTTTTCAAACCACTCGTAGCTTTTGTTCATGGCGAGGTTGTTGACCGCTGTGGGCGACTTACGGGCGTCGATTGGCCCGCCCATCATGGTCATGCTCAAAGGCGTTGTTTCGCCCCGGCTGGCCATGAGCGAGACCGCAGCCAGCACCGGCACCGTGGGCTGGCAAACGCTCATCACATGGCAGTTGCCATAAATCGACTGGAGATGGCGAATGAACTCCTGCACATCGTTGACATAGTCGTCCAGGCGAAACACCCCCTCAGACAGCGGCACCAGACGGGCGTTTTTCCAGTCAGTGATGTAGACCTTGTGGTCTGCGAGCATGCTCTTGACCGTGTCACGTAGCAGGGTGGCATAGTGGCCGGACAGGGGGGCGACGATCAGCACGGCGGGCTGCCCCTTGAGCTTGGCCAGGGTTGCCGTGTCGTCACTAAAACGCTTGAAGCGGCGCAGTTCGCAAAACGGTTTGTTGATCTCAACCCGTTCATGGACAGCCACGGCGACCCCGTCCACGTCGACCGTTCGCAGGCCGAATTCTGGCTTTTCATAGTCTTTGCCCAGGCGGTGCATCAGCTCATACCCCGCTGAGATGCGCTGCGCAAACGGATTTTGTCCAAACAGGCCCAGTGGGTTGCTGTAGGCCTTGGCGGCTGAATGCGCGAAATCGGCAAAGGGCTCCATCAAGGAGCGTTGTGTTTCGTAGAGTTGGTAGAGCATGTCTGGATTGCGGGGTCCGATGTTGCAGTGCAATATAACAGTTATCCTGACTACTCGGCCAGCGCAGACCCCTCAGGAGTCCGCTGTGCGACCAGGCGAACCCGGAAATACTTTTCTTCACCGGCTCCGGGGTCGGCGCCCTTGGCATACACAGTCACGCAGTCACGACCTCGGCTGCCGTGCCGGGTGATACGGCGCACTGTTGTTACGAGAATTTACAGGCCGCTTCAATTTTCATGGCTTCGGCGATTGAGGCCTGATCAGGGGGCAGCACCTGCCTTAAGCACGCCGCGCACCAGATTGCGGCTGTGGGCGCCGAAATTGGCCAGTAACTCGGCAATCAGTTCGTCCAGACGGGCCCGCTGTGCGGCTGTGCTGCCGCCTTGGCTGGCCAGCTCGGCGGCGAGGTTGATGCCTGATTCTTTGACACCAAAATCAAAACTCGGGTCGGACACATAGCCAGGCGGCATGGTCGCCACCAGCATGTCGGCCAGACGGGCGCCGGCTGCGCTGGACTGGCGGCTGACCACGTCACGCGTGTAGTGCTCGGACCAGGCGGGGTAGCCGGCGTCTTTGTCGCTCTGGCTAAGGGCGCGTTCTAAGGCGGTTGGCTGGCGTGCACGCGCCGCGTTTTCCAGCAGCTGGTGCTGGTATTTTTCAAGCGCCAAGTGTCGGTTGGACAGCAGCACAATCATCTCGTCCTTCAGGCGGGGCAACCCGGCCATGGCCAGCAAATTGATGCCAATCAGCTTGGCCGAGCCGTTGCCTGGCGACAGGCTGGCATGGTAGGGCTGAGTCAGGTCTTGCAGGTAGTGCAAGGCCAGCCCGGTGAAACGCCAGCCCCAGTAGGCATGGCCCGAGCGAAAGGCCAGCGCTGCCAGACCGGTGTACTGCTGCACACGCAGCAAGGGAAAGGTTCGCTTGACGAAGGCCGCTGCCAGATAAATAACCCGGTCTTCGTGATAAAAACCCATGTGAAAAGGCGCTTGCGTTGAAAAATAAAGGGCTGGGTTACCAAAGGGCAGGGTGCCAAAGCCGTAGACCTTGCCCCAGTCTGAAGGGCTGTCCTGCCACAGGTTGATGTCCAGACCGTAGTCGGGCTCATCGCTGGCTGATGCCACGATGCTCAGCGGTGCCAGCGCATCCCCGGGCGCGACGCCAACAAATCGATAGCTTGAGTTGGCTTGCTCCGGCAGGGTGTTGACAGCGCTATGGCTGAGCAATTTCCCAGGCTCGGGCGCCGGACCCCACGGATCGGGTTGTAAATAGAGCGCGAATTTGCTGTTTGGAGCCACCCGCAGTGCAGTTAAAAAAGCCAGGCGCCGGGCTTCGTCGCTGCGCGCCGGGTTGGCCTTGAAGGCCAGCGCTGTTGGCCGGGCCGGGTAGGCGTCGATGTGCGTGGCAGCCCAGGCTTCTTGGCTCAGCAGCAGCGCTTCTATGGCTTTTTCCTGGTCTTTGAGGAAAACCTCCAGGGGCTGGGCCTTAACCGGCAGTGCCTTGGCAATTTCAGGCATGTTTTCAAAAGCGCGATAGGCCGCAAAAGTGTGGTTGCTCCAAGAGAAGGCCTGGCTGCTCAGCAGCATCAACAGGGCCAACATCGGCAGGTGGCTGAGTGTCATGGTTCGGGTCTCCAATCGTGGATTGAGCGGGTTGTGCAGCCTGGCCTCAAACTAAAATCTGTTCTGCATCATCCGAGGTTTTTTTATCAGATCACAGGTGTGTTGCGAGTTGAGTGACAAGTAAGATGGGTCTCTGGTACGGATCCGGTAGCCTGGCTTCTGGTGACGAAGCCGGAGCCGAGATGGCCAGCAATCGACCGCCAGGCACAGCGCCGCCTTGAAAATTCGCCTCGCGGGCAATCTTGGATCATAGCGATCCCCTATGAACCGACTGCATGAACCTACTGCGCTACCTTTTGTTTTTTGTACTTTTGCTGGCTGAGCTGCACGCTGCTTGGGCCTGTGCCATTTGCGCGCCGGGCGCCGAGCAGCCTACCCTTAGGCAGCAGCTGCGCGCTGCCGATGTGGTGGTTTTGGCCAGGCTCGCCCCGGCAGGCGGCACCTACTCGGTGGCGCATCTCATCAAGGGTGATCTGCCCAAAGGGCCGATCAGGCTGGCGGTGGCGCCAAGCGATGCCCAATTCCGCAGCAGCCCGGACGAAGCCCTGCTGTACCGCCTCGGCGATGCTGGCTGGCAGCGGGCAGGCGCGCTGAGCGCCGCACGGGCCGACTGGTTGCGTCAACTGATGGCACTGCCTGACCCGGTCGACCCGTCCCCGGCGCAGTGGCTCGCCAGGCTGGGCTTCTTTGTGGCGGGGCTGGAAGACCCGCAAGCCCTGCTGGCCGAGGTGGCTTACGCCGAGATGGCCAGCGCTCCTTATGCGAGCCTGCGGGCGATGGCGTCTCGGCTTGACGCCAGTCGGCTGATGCTCTGGCTGGACCGGCCGGAGCTCAAACTGCGCCGGCCGCTTTACGCCCTGTTGCTCGGATTTGTGGGGCAAAGCGCGGCGGCATCGTTTTTGCAGCAACGCATGGCCGGCCTGCGCGACTCAGCCGACATGCCAAGCCTGTCTGCGATGTTGGCTGCCTTGATCGAAATCCAGGGCGCTGATGGCGTGCAGTGGCTGGAGCGCCACTACCTGAGCGGTCCGCTGAACCGGGACGAGTTGGTTCCGGCCAGCCTGCTGGCTTTGAGCGTTCATGGCAGCGACGGGCAGCGGGTCTCTCAGGCGCGCGTGGTGCAGGCTTATCGTTATTTTGTCGATCAGCCGACCGCCTTGGCGGGTTTGGTGGCCTCAGATTTAGGCAATTGGTCGCGCTGGGAGTTCGCCCCAGCCTTTGTGCAATGGCTCAGGTCGGGCCGCCCGCAAAGCTTTGCCTCCCGCTACGCGATGGTCTTCTACTTGATGCGAAGCCCCCGCGCAGATGCCAGGTTGGCCCTCGAGTCATTGCGCGCCGAGGGGCTGCTGTGAGCGCCGATCAAACCACCTTGGCGATAGACGCGCAAACATAGTCGATGTTTTTGCTGTTGAGCGCGGCCACGCACATGCGACCGGTGTCAGTGCCATAAACACCAAACTCTTGGCGCAGGCGAACCATTTGCTCGCGGCTCAGGCCCGAGTAACTGAACATGCCGATCTGGTTGGTGATGAAGCCCATGTCCTGCTGCAGGCCGGCGGCCTTCAAACCGTCAACAAGCTTTTGGCGCATGGCTTTGATTCGGGTGCGCATGCCGGCCAACTCGCTCTCCCACAGCGCGCGCCACTGAGGGTTGGCCAACACCGCGGCCACCACCGCGCCGCCGTGGGTTGGTGGATTGCTGTAGTTGGTGCGTATGACCACCTTGAGTTGCGACAAAACCCGTGCAGCCTCGTTCTGGTTGTCGCACAACACGCTGAGCGCTCCCACGCGCTCGCCGTACAGGCTAAAGCTTTTGCTGAATGAACTGGCGACAAAAAAACTCAGGCCGGCAGCGGTAAATTTTTGTACCGCTGCGCCGTCCTCAGGCAGCCCATAGCCGAAGCCCTGGTAAGCCATGTCAAGAAATGGAAGCAAGCCACGCGACTTGCACATGGCCACCACTTGGTCCCATTGCGCAGCGCTGATGTCGTAGCCGGTCGGGTTGTGGCAGCAGGCATGCAGTACGGCAATGCTGCCGGGGGCTGCTGATGCCAAGTCGGCGAGCATGCCCTCAAAGTCGATACCGCGGTTTTTAGCGTCGTAGTAACGATAATTTTTGACCAAAAACCCGGCATTGGTAAACAGGGCCCGGTGGTTCTCCCAACTGGGGTCCGAAATCAGCACTTCGGCGCGCGGGTTGAGCCTGTGCAAAAAGTCGGCGCCGATTTTCAGGCCGCCGGTGCCCCCAATCGCCTGAACTGTTGCAACCCGGGCCGTTTGAACTGGCTCGCTGTCAGCTCCAAAGACCAATGCCTTGACCCCCGCGTCATAGGCTGCCAGGCCGTCGATGGGCAAATAGCCGCGCGCCTTAGGGGTGGCCATCATGGCCTGTTCGGCAGCTTGTACGCAGCCCAGCAGGGGCAGCTTGCCTTGATCGTCGTAGTACACGCCAACGCCCAGATTGACCTTTGCCGGGTTGGGGTCTGCTGAAAATTGATCGTTAAGGCCCAAAATTGGGTCGCGGGGCGCCATCTCGACGGCTGAAAAGAAAGACATGCGATTGCGTCCTTTGAATTTGTTTTTTGACTGCGCCGGGCAGTAGTAAAACCCTGCCCTGAGTCTGATTTTAGCCAGTGCGGTCGGCGCTGCTTACGGCCAGCCTGGCAGCCCCAACTGCTCAGCGATTGACGTAGCGCATCAGCAAGCCCAGTGTTTGCGGTGATAGGTCGGTGAACATCAAGCCGACTTTGAACCCGCTCTCAGCCTGGGTAAACACACTGTGCGTGACCAGCGCTGTTGCCGATATGGTGACATTTCTCTCAGGCTCGATGGGCAGCAGAAACCGGATGTTGCAGGCCATACCCGTGGGCGGGTTGATCGGCGCAATGATGCCCAACCCGCTGGCGCTCACGTCTACTGTGCGGGTTTCAACGGCCGGATGGCTGGCGAACTGCAGGTGTGAAGCCCCGCGCAGGGACCGTCGTGTGTGCCGCCGCCGCTCATCGGGTTGAACTTCTTCGCTTGCCATTTTTGCTCCCTAATCACCGAAATTCAAGTCTTGAACAGCCCCGCCGCGCCGGCTGCTGGCGCTGGCGTGAGAAAATTGACCCGCTCACCGACTATAGCCTGCGTGCCAAACCGACCCGCCAGGCTTGCGTGATTTTCTGGCCCTATCCATGCACCCCCCAATATCTGTACCCAATCTCGCTGTCATTGCCCCTGGATCGGGCCTTGAGGGCGCGGTGCCGTCCCTGCCCGGTACTTTTGTTCGGTATGACGATTCGCCATTTGAGTTGTACCAACCTTACGCGCCGGCCGGGGACCAGCCAAGCGCCATCGAGAAGCTGGTAGCCGGGGTGCAAGATGGCGAGGTGTTCCAGACCCTGCTGGGGGTGACCGGTTCCGGAAAAACCTTCACCATGGCCAATGTAATCGCCCAGCTGGGTCGTCCGGCCATCGTGTTTGCGCCCAACAAAACCCTGGCGGCTCAGCTTTACAGCGAATTCCGTGAGTTTTTCCCGAAAAACGCGGTCGAGTACTTTGTTAGTTACTACGACTACTACCAACCCGAGGCCTATGTGCCGCAGCGGGACTTGTTCATCGAAAAAGACTCGGCCATCAACGAACATATCGAGCAGATGCGTTTGAGTTGCACCAAAAGCGTGCTCGAACGCCGGGATGTGGTGATCGTTGCCACCGTCTCGGCCATCTACGGCATCGGCCAACCTGAGGCCTACCACCAAATGGTGTTGACGCTTCGCGCCGGTGACAAACTCGGGCAGCGCGACCTGATCGCCCAACTGGTGCGCATGCAATACGAGCGCAATGATGTCGATTTTTCCCGCGGCAAGTTCAGGGTGCGAGGCGATACCGTTGACGTGTTTCCCGCTGAGCACAGCGAAATGGCCCTGCGGATTGAACTCTTTGACGACGAGATTGAATCGCTCCAGCTGTTCGACCCCTTGAGCGGGCGCATTCGCCAAAAAATACCGCGTTTCACGGTCTATCCCAGCAGCCACTATGTCACCCCGCGAGAGCAGGTGCTGGCCGCCGTGGAAACCATCAAGACCGAGTTGTCAGAGCGGGTCAAGGAATTGGTGGGACAAGGCAAATTGGTTGAGGCGCAGCGCCTCGAGCAGCGCACCCGCTTTGATCTGGAGATGCTCTGCGAGGTGGGCCATTGCAAGGGCATTGAAAACTACAGCCGCCACCTCAGCGCGTCCCCGCCGGGTGCGCCACCCGCCACACTCACCGACTACCTGCCCAAAGATGCCCTGATGTTCTTGGACGAAAGCCATGTGCTGATAGGCCAGTTTGGCGGCATGTACAACGGCGACCGCGCGCGCAAGACCACCCTGGTTGAATACGGTTTTCGCCTGCCCAGCGCCCTGGATAACCGGCCGCTGAAGTTTGAGGAATTCGAGTCCCGCATGCGTCAGGCTATCTTTGTTTCCGCCACCCCGGCTCAGTGGGAAAAAGACCATGCCGGGCAGGTGGTGGAGCAGTTGGTTCGCCCCACCGGGCTGGTCGACCCGCAGCTCGAGGTCCGGCCAGCAAGCCGCCAGGTCGACGATGTGCTGCAAGAAATCCGTATCCGTGTTGACAAACACGAGCGGGTTCTGATCACCACACTGACCAAGCGTATGGCCGAGCAGCTGACCGATTATTTGACCGACAACGGCGTCAAGGTGCGCTATTTGCACAGCGATGTTGACACGGTGGAGCGGGTGGAAATCTTGCGCGATTTGCGCCTTGGCACGTTCGATGTCTTGGTCGGCATCAACCTTCTGCGTGAGGGACTGGACATTCCAGAGGTGAGCCTGGTGGCGATTCTGGATGCAGACAAAGAGGGTTTCTTGCGCTCTGAGCGCTCTCTGATACAGACCATCGGCCGGGCCGCCCGCAATCTCAATGGCCGAGCAATTTTGTATGCTGATCGGGTTACCGACTCCATGCACCGGGCGATCAGCGAGACCGAGCGCCGCCGCGCCCGGCAGATTACGCACAACGAGTTACACGGCATCACGCCGCGCAGCATCGTCAAAGAGGTGCGGGATCTGATTGATGGTGTTTACAGCGAAAAAGCTGGCAAAGAGGCTGAAAAGCTAGAGCGTGAAGCGATGCAGCGCGCCCAGATCGGGGACATGAGCGAGAAAGACATCTCAAGGGAAATCAAACGCCTGGAGAAGCTCATGATGGAACACGCACGCAACCTGGAGTTCGAAAAAGCTGCTGGGGTTCGGGACCAGCTCAGTGTTTTGAAGCAACAGGCTTTTGGCGCGCCCGGGGGTGATAACCTGTTGCCTTTGGTCCTGCTTGGCAAAAGCCCTGGTCCATGAGGGCCGCAATTGGATACCCGACTAATTCGGTCGGCTTAAGGCTATACTTGAGCAGCTTAGTCAACTTCCTCTGATTTAAGGAGTCATCATGCGCCTCACCACCAAAGGTCGTTTTGCTGTTACCGCGATGATCGATTTGGGTCTGCGTCAAAACAGCGGGCCGGTCACTTTGGCTGCCATCAGCCAGCGGCAGCAAATTTCCTTGTCTTACCTTGAGCAATTATTTGGCAAGCTGCGCCGCCATGAACTGGTGGAGTCAACCCGAGGGCCGGGCGGTGGCTATAGCTTGGCACGCAGCCCGGCGCAGATCACGGTAGCCGACATCATCCTGTCGGTTGACGAGCCCATCGACGCCACCCAATGCGGCGGTAAGGAAAACTGTCTGGGTGAAGGCTCTCGCTGCATGACCCATGACTTGTGGGCATCGCTGAATGTGCGCATGGTTGAGTTTCTGGACTCTGTCAGTCTGCAAAAACTGGTGGAAGACCAATTGGCCAAGGGTTTGCAAATTGAAGAAAAACCCAACCTCAGGCGAGGGATCTCCAGCATGCCAGCGGCCAAGCCGATTCGCATCAACGTACCCAACTCGGTGTTTGCCCTGGGCAAAGCCTTTAACAAAACCTGATTTTCTAAACTGGCACTTTTTCATGGACACGACTCCGCATTTCCCGATTTACATGGACTACAGCGCCACCAACCCTTGCGACGATCGGGTGGTGGACGCCATGGTTCCCTGGCTGCGGCAGCATTTTGGCAACCCGGCCTCGCGCAGCCACGCCTGGGGCTGGGAGGCAGAAGCTGCCGTAGAAAAAGCACGTGGGCAGGTTGCCGCCCTGATCGGCGCTGATCCGCGCGAGATTGTCTGGACCTCCGGTGCAACCGAGTCCAACAACCTGGCGATCAAGGGAGCGGCGGGTTTTTACAAAGGCAAGGGTAAACACATCATCACCGTCAAGACCGAGCACAAGGCGGTGCTCGACACCTGCCGCGAGCTCGAGCGTCAGGGCTTTGAGGTGAGCTACCTTGATGTGCAGGCCGACGGCCTGCTTGACCTCGAGGTGTTCAAAGCCGCCATTCGGCCCGACACGATTTTGGCCAGCGTGATGTTCGTCAACAATGAGATCGGTGTGATCCAGGACATTGCGGCAATAGGGGCTATTTGCCGCGCCAACAGTGTGGTGTTTCATGTTGACGCAGCCCAGGCGACTGGACGGCTTGACATCGACATGAGCCAGTTGCCGGTAGATTTGATGAGCCTGACGGCGCACAAAACCTACGGTCCGAAGGGCATTGGCGCCCTGTTTGTTCGGCGTAAGCCGCGGGTTCGTATCGAAGCACAAATGCACGGTGGCGGCCATGAGCGCGGCATGCGCTCGGGCACCCTGCCGACCCACCAGATTGTGGGCATGGGCGAGGCCTACCGTATCGCCCGCGCTGAGATGGCCACCGAGAACCAGCGCATCCAAGCCCTGCACCAGCGCATGCTCGATGGTCTCAAGGATGTAGAGCAGGTTTTCATCAATGGTCATCTTGAGCAGCGCGTGCCGCACAACCTCAACATGAGCTTCAATTATGTCGAGGGTGAGTCGCTCATCATGGGCATCAAGGGCTTGGCAGTCTCAAGCGGCTCGGCTTGCACCTCGGCCAGCCTGGAGCCCAGCTATGTATTGCGTGCCCTGGGTCGCAGCGACGAGTTGGCGCACAGCAGCCTGCGCATGACCATTGGCCGCTACACCACCGAGGCCGAAATCGATTACGCCATCGAAACCATCAAACTCAACGTCGCCAAGCTGCGCGATCTGAGCCCCCTGTGGGAGATGTTCAAAGACGGCATTGACATCAGCACCATCCAGTGGGCCGCCCACTAAAAAAATTGAGGTAATACACCATGGCTTATTCTGAAAAAGTGGTTGACCACTACGAAAACCCCCGCAATGTGGGCTCATTCGACAAAGGCGATGAATCGGTAGGCACCGGTATGGTGGGTGCGCCTGCCTGCGGCGATGTCATGAAGTTGCAAATCAGGGTCAACCCCGAGACTGGCATCATCGAGGACGCCCGCTTCAAGACCTATGGCTGCGGCTCGGCTATCGCTTCGTCGTCGCTCGTCACCGAATGGGTCAAGGGCAAGACCCTGGAGCAGGCCGCAGCCCTGAAGAACAGCGAGATCGCCGAAGAACTGGCCTTGCCGCCGGTGAAAATTCATTGCTCGATCCTGGCTGAAGACGCCATCAAGGCCGCTGTCAATGACTACCGGCAAAAGCACAAGCTGGCGTCGGCCCACTGACATGGCGGTCACCCTCACCGAAGCTGCCGCCAGGCACGTGAAGCGCTACCTGGGCAAGCGCGGAAAAGGCGTGGGCGTGCGCTTGGGTGTCAAGACCACAGGGTGCTCCGGCCTGGCCTACAAGCTGGAGTATGTTGACGAGTTCAATCCCGAGGATCTGGTGTTTGAAGGCCATAGCGTCAAGGTGCTGATCGATCCGAAAAGCTTCCCCTACCTGGACGGTACCGAGCTTGACTTCGTGCGCGAAGGCCTGAATGAGGGTTTCAGGTTCAACAACCCCAAGGAACGCGACCGCTGCGGTTGCGGTGAGTCATTTCGGGTGTGAATCTTCAGTCCAGCGATTTCGAACTGTTTGGTTTGCAGGACCGGTTCGAACAAGACCCTGCCGCCCTTGACCAGCGTTGGAAAGACCTGCAACGCGAGGTTCACCCTGACCGTTTTGCAGCCCAGGGGGCAGCGGCACAGCGCTTGGCCATGCAGTGGTCGTCCAGGATCAACCAGGCTTATCAAAGGCTTAGAGATCCACTCAAAAGGGCCGCCTATCTGTGCGAACTGCGCGGTGCCCCGACCGAGGCCGAGAACAACACCGCCATGACACCGGCGTTCCTGATGCAGCAGATCGCTTGGCGTGAAGCGCTCGACGACGCCCAGGGGGCGGCCGACCTCGCGCCGCTGGAGCAACAAGTTCGGGCCAGCCGAGAGGCTGCTTTGCGCGATTGCGCCCGGCGGCTAGACGAGCAAGACGACGCCCCGGGTGCTGCGCGGCAGGTGCGCGCGCTGATGTTCATCCAGCGTTTTGACGCTGATCTGCAGGCGCGCCAAGATTGGTTCGAGGCGCAACAACAGGAAAAGCAGGGCCTCTGACAGCCCGGATCAACATGGCTTTATTGCAGATTTCTGAGCCGGGCGCCTCGCCCGACCCGCACCAACGCCGTATTGCGGTGGGTATTGACCTCGGCACAACCCATTCGCTGGTGGCCTGTGTGCGCCATGGTGTGGCGGAATGCCTGCCCGACGCGCAGGGCCTCGTGCTGCTGCCTTCAGTGGTGCGTTACCTGGCCGACGGTGGCCGAATCATTGGTGCGCAGGCGCTAAGTATGTTGGCGCTGGACCCGGAAAACACGATTGCCTCGGTCAAGCGTTTCATGGGGCGTAGCCTGGCGGATGTGCCTGGCGCCGACAAGCTGCCCTACCGCTTTGCAGACCACTCGGGCATGCTGGGGCTGCACACGGTGCAGGGAGAAAAATCGCCATTGGAGGTAAGCGCTGATATCTTGGCTACCCTGCGCTACCGAGCTGAGGACAGCATGGGCGACGATCTGTTTGGTGCTGTGGTCACGGTGCCAGCCTATTTCGACGATGCCCAGCGCCAGGCGACCAAGGACGCAGCCCAGCTTGCCGGCTTGAAGGTATTGCGCCTGATCAACGAGCCCACAGCCGCCGCAATTGCCTATGGCCTAGACAACGCCAGTGAGGGCGTCTATGCCATTTACGACCTGGGCGGTGGTACCTTTGACATCTCTATTTTGCGTTTGACCCGCGGTGTTTTTGAGGTGGTGGCCACCGGCGGCGATTCGGCCCTGGGCGGGGATGACTACGATCAGAGCCTGGCCGACTGGGTGTTGGCAAGAACCGCTCGGGTGGTTCATCTGGCAGCCGACAAGGCGGCTGTCAAACAGGCGGCCAGGCGCTGTAAAGAGGCATTGTCGGCGCTACAGGTTTGCGTGTTTGAGGCTGATCTGAGCGAGTCTAAGCTGGTGTTTGAGGTTCATCGGGCTGATTTTGAAACCGCCACGCAGGCCCTGACAGCGCGCACCCTGGCGGCTGTACGCACAGCCCTGCGCGATGCTCGCCTGACCGTTCAACAGGTCGAGGGCGTGGTGCTGGTCGGCGGCTCGACCCGCATGCCGCAGGTGCAGCGCGCGGTGGGCGAGTTCTTTGGGCAGGCGCCTCTCACCAACCTCAACCCGGACGAGGTGGTGGCCCTGGGGGCAGCGCTGCAGGCCGACCAGTTGGCGGGCAACAATGCCGGGGGCGACCTGTTGCTGCTAGATGTGATTCCCTTGTCGCTGGGCATAGAGACCATGGGTGGTCTGGTTGAGCGCATCGTGCCGCGCAACGAGACCATACCCACGGCCAAGGCGCAAGACTTCACCACCTACCAGGACGGACAAACCGCGCTCGCCCTGCATGTGGTGCAGGGCGAGCGGGATCTCGTCAGTGATTGCCGTAGCCTGGCCCGGTTTGAGTTGCGTGGCATTCCTCCTATGGCGGCTGGCGCAGCCAGGATTCGCGTGACCTTCACGGTCGACGCGGATGGCTTGCTGAGCGTCAGCGCGCTGGAACAGGTCAGTGGGGTGCAGGCACACATCGAGGTCAAGCCTGCGTACGGTTTGGCCGACGATCAAATTGCCCGCATGCTGCAAGACAGCTTCAGCACCGCCGAGGTTGACATGCGTGTCCGCGCGCTGGTCGAGTCCCGGGTCGACGCCGATCGCATGCTGCTGGCAGCCCGCAGCGCGCTGGCTGCTGACGCCGACCTGCTGACGCTGGCGGAACGCGCCGAGGTTGACGCTCTGATTGCTGCCTTGCGTGCCATGCTTGGCTCGGACGACCCGTTGCAGATCGAAGCCGCTACCAAGGCGCTGGCTCAAGGCACGGAAGCCTTTGCCGCCCTGCGCATGAACCGGGGTATTCAAAGGGCCTTGGCCGGAAAAAATATTGCAGCGGTCTGAGGCCGTCTGTCTGGAACTCGTTATGCCGATCATCAAAATCTTGCCGCATCCCGAATACTGTCCTCAAGGGGCGGAAATATCTGCCCCCGCCGGCACTTCGATTTGCGAGGCTCTGCTGGACCACCAAATCGCTATTGAGCACGCTTGTGACATGAGCTGCGCCTGCACCACCTGCCATGTTGTGGTGCGGGAGGGCTATGCATCACTCAATGAGGTGGACGAGAACGAAGAAGACCTGCTAGACCGCGCCTGGGGACTGGAGCCTAACTCGCGTCTGAGTTGCCAGGCTTTTTTGGCGCAGCAAAATGTGGTCGTTGAGATCCCCAAGTATTCGATCAACCATGCCAAAGAAGTCCACTGAGCCCGAGCAGACCCATGCGCCAAATTTTTCTTGACACTGAAACCACCGGCCTGTCAGCCGACAAAGGGGACCGCGTGATTGAGATAGGCTGCGTTGAGTTCGTCAACCGAAAAGCCACGGGCGAGATCCGCCATTACTACCTTAATGCGGGGCGAGACAGCCATGAAGACGCCCTCAAGGTGCACGGTCTGACCCGGGAATTTCTCAAAGACAAACCGACCTTCGAAGAAGTTGCTGGCGACTTGTTGCATTACCTGCAAGGCGCCGAGCTGTTGATCCACAACGCGCCATTTGACCTGGGTTTTTTGAACCAGGAACTCGCGCTGATCGGCCAGCCCGCCTTCGCCAGCCATGTGCTGCGCATCGTCGACACCCTGGCCATGGCCAAAAATTTGTATCCGGGCAAGAGAAATTCGCTCGATGGCCTGTGCGACCGGCTCGGAGTCGACCGCTCTGGCCGTAAGCTGCACGGGGCCCTGCTGGATGCCGAACTGCTGGCTGATGTGTACATCAACATGACGCGCGGGCAGGATGCCCTGCTGATCGATGCACCGGCAGAGGAAAACCGGTGCGCGACCTGGGTGGGTGCAGATCTCAGCAGCTATGAGCTCAGCGTGCCAGCTGCCAGTGAACAGGAGCTCTCGGCCCACGAGGAAGTGCTCAGGCAAATCGACAAGGCCAGCGCCGGCAAGACAGTCTGGCGCCTCTTGGCCTAAGGTGCCTGTGGCATAATTTGTGGCTTTCCGATAGCGGGAAACCGGGCGGTTAGCTCAGGGGTAGAGCACAGCATTCACACTGCTGGGGTCGGAGGTTCGAAGCCTCCACCGCCCACCAAAAATTCGGCCAAGCAAGCAAGGATTCTCGAGTCATCGCGGATCCTTTTTTTTCGGGTCGTCTGGGCTGGCAAACGGAGTTCGAGCTATGGACCAAGTCGAATGTGTGGTGGTAGGTGCCGGCGTGGTTGGCTTGGCGGTGGCGCGTGCCCTGGCCTTGGCTGGGCGTGAGGTACTGGTGCTCGAGGCCGCCTCAGGCATCGGCACTGGCATCAGTTCGCGCAATAGCGAGGTCATCCACGCTGGCTTGCACGGCGCTGCCGATTGGCTCAAGGTGCGTCTGTGTGTGCAGGGCCGCAGTCTGCTGTACGCCTATTGCGCCGAGCGTGGCATCGCGCACAGCGCCTGTGGCAAATTGCTGGTGGCGACCACCACCGCCGAGTTGCCGCAGTTGCAGGCGCTGGCGCAGCGGGGTGCGCGCAACGGCGTCGATGACCTCACCCTGCTGAGCGCCGCCCAGGCCCGTGCCTTGGAGCCCGAGCTGGACTGCCAAGCTGCGTTGTGGTCACCCAGCAGCGGCATTATTGACAGCCACGCGCTGATGCTGGCGCTGCATGGCGATCTGGAGCATGCTGGCGGCTTGGTGGTGTTCAACTCTGCCTTGGCCCGGGCCGACTGCAGGGCAAACCAGTTCGACCTGTGCACCAGCGATGGCAGCGTGCTGCGGACCCGTTTACTGGTGAACTGCGCCGGTTTGCAGGCCAGCCTGCTGGCCGCTGGTTTTACTGGTTTGGCCGCCGGGCAGGTGCCGCAGACCCGTTTTGCCAAGGGCAGCTACTTCTTATTGCAGGGCAGGGCGCCATTTTCTCGCCTGATTTACCCGATGCCGCAGGCCGGTGGCCTGGGCGTTCATTTAACGCTCGACCTGGCCGGTCAGGCCCGCTTTGGCCCCGATGTGCAGTGGGTCGACAGGGCTGACGATTGGCTGGTAGACCCGGCTCGGGGCGACGCTTTCTATGCCGAGGTGAGGCGTTACTGGCCGGGTTTGCCCGATGGCGCCTTACAGCCCGGCTACGCTGGTATTCGGCCCAAACTCAACGCACCCCATGAGGGTGCCCGAGACTTCATGATCCAGGGCCCAGCAGAGCATGGCGTGCCCGGCTTGGTTAACCTGTTTGGCATCGAGTCACCCGGCCTGACCAGCGCCTTGGCAATTGCCCAGCATGTGGTGCAGCGCCTTCCTTAGCGGCCATGCCGGCCCACACTTCAAGCGGGGCGACAGGTTTTTTTGATCAACTCGGCCGACTCGCTCACCAGTTCTGGGCCCCGGTAGATCAGGCCGGTGTAGATTTGCACCAGGTTGGCTCCGGCCTGGATTTTGCCCACCGCGTCAGCTGCACTCAGGATGCCACCCACGCCAATAATGGGAAAGTCTGGTCCGAGTGCTGCGCGCAACTGGCTTATCACGCGGTTGCTGGCCGCCAGCAGCGGCGCCCCGGACAGGCCGCCGCTTTGCTCGGCATGTGGCAGGCCTTGCACGGCTTCGCGCGCCAGTGTCGTATTGCTTGCAATCACGCCGTCCATGCCATGTTTGCGCAGGGCTGCGGCGATGGCCTGCACCTGCCCAGCATCCAGGTCGGGCGCGATTTTGACGAACAGCGGGCGGCGCTTGCCATGCTGCTGTGCCAGCGTCTCTCGCTGCCGTGCCAGGCTGCCTAGCAGATCGTCCAGCGCCGCGTCGGTTTGTAGTGTCCTCAGGTTGGCGGTGTTGGGGCTGGATATGTTGACGGTGATGTAATCTGCAAACGGGTAGACGCCTGCCAGACCTAGCAAGTAATCATCGGCGGCCCGCTCGATCGGGGTGCTGGCATTTTTCCCGATATTGAGCCCCAGCAGCATGGCCGGGCCGCTCCCCAGGGCCAGGCCAACCTGCCGATGGTGTGCTGATTGCCTGATATTGGCCACAAAACTGGCCAACCCCTGGTTGTTGAAACCAAGCCGATTGATCAGTGCCTGGGCTTGGGGCAGACGAAACATGCGCGGCTTGGGGTTTCCCTCCTGTGGCAGCGGCGTGACCGTGCCGACTTCGACAAAACCAAAGCCCATGGCGCCCAGCGCGTCGATGCAGCGGGCATTTTTGTCCAGCCCTGCAGCCAAGCCGACCCGGTTGGGAAAGCGCAATCCGGCCAGCTCAATCGGGTCTTGCACCCGGCGGTTGCAGTAGGCCCACTGCAATGGCGTCCCCTGGGTGCGGGCCAGCGCGTCGAGCGTGAGGTCGTGCGCGGCTTCCGGGTCGAGCTTGAACAAAAAGGGGCGGGTCAGGGCATAGGGCAGGAGAGACATTGGATAATTCCGGGTAACAGTTCAGCATCAACTTGTTAAGCAGACCGATTCTCCCAGATGAAAAACCCAGCAACCTGCATCCCACCCGCCCTGTCGCAAGACCAGCTCAAGACCCTGGTTGGCGTGGCCGCTTTGGCTTATGTGCAGCCCGGCGAGATCATCGGTGTGGGCACCGGCTCAACCGTGAATAAATTTATTGAGGCCTTGGCCAGCATGCGCGGCGAGATCAAGGGGGCGGTGTCGAGCTCGCTGGCCAGCACCGAGCGTTTGAAGGCGTTGGGCATTGCGGTGTTTGATTGCAACGAGGTGGATGAACTGGCTGTCTACATTGACGGCGCCGACGAGATCGACGAGCGCGGCTACATGATCAAGGGTGGGGGCGCGGCCCTCACCCGGGAAAAAATTGTTGCTGCGCAGTCGCGTCGCTTTGTCTGTATTGCCGATGAATCCAAGCTGGTGCGCAACCTGGGCCGCTTTGCCCTGCCAGTCGAGGTGATTCCGATGGCAGCTCGGCGCATCGCCCAGCAATTTGCCCGGCTTGGCGGGCATGCACAGGTGCGCTTGAGCGGCGAGCAGCCCCTGCGAACCGACAACGGGCAAATCATCATGGACGTCACAGGCCTGAATATTCTCGACCCGCTGGCTTTTGAGTCACAGGTGAGTCAGTGGCCAGGTGTGGTGACCGTGGGGGTGTTTGCCCACCAAAAAGCCCAGCTGTGTCTGCTTGGTTGCTCGGCTGGCGTGCGTACTCTGAGTTTTGCGGACCCGGTCCACAGCCCGGCGCCCTGACGCGATTTCGTACCCCGTCCCAGAGATTTCTCTGGGACGGGGTATTGCCTTATCGGGCTGCGTCCATGCCCTGGTGGCGCAACAGGGCGTCGAGTTGGGGCTCGCGGCCGCGAAAGGCCTTGAATGACTCCATGGCCGGACGGCTGCCGCCCACCTGCAAAATGGTTTGCAGGTAGCGCTGTCCGGTGGCGCGGTTGGGCAGACCGTCGGCAGTGGCGCTTTCCTCAAACGCGGCATAGGCGTCGGCACTCAGTACCTCGGCCCACTTGTAGCTGTAATAGCCGGCCGCATAACCGCCAGAAAAGATGTGGCTGAAGGTGTGGGCGCTGCGGCTCCAGGCCGGCGGCTGCAGCACCGCGACCTCCGTGCGCACCCGCTGCTGCAGCGCCAACAGATCCTGGCCCGGTTGGTGTTCCGAGTGAAGCAGCATGTCAAACAGCGAGAACTCGATCTGGCGCAGGGTTTGCATACCGCTATGAAAGTTTTTGGCGGCCAGCATCTTGTCAAACAGGGCCCGCGGCAGTGGTTCACCGGTCTCTGCATGAGCTGTCATGTGGCGCAGCACATCCCACTCCCAGCAAAAATTCTCCATGAACTGGCTGGGCAGTTCCACCGCGTCCCATTCCACGCCGCTGATGCCCGAGACATCGCGCTCGTTGACCTGGGTCAGCAGGTGGTGCAGGCCGTGTCCGAACTCATGAAACAGGGTTGTCACATCGTCATGGGTGAGCAGCGGCGGCTTACCGTCCACGCCGCCGGCAAAGTTGCAGACCAGGTGCGCCACCGGGGTTTGCAGTTGCTGGGTGTCTGGGCGCAGCCAGCGCGCGCGCGCGTCGTCCATCCAGGCGCCGCCGCGTTTGCCAGCGCGGGCGCCTGGGTCGAGGTAGAAGTGGCCAAGCAACTGGCCGGCGCGCTCGATGCGGTAAAAGCCCACGTCCACATGCCAAAGCGGCGCGGTATCTGGGCCGATGCTGACATCAAACAAGGTTTCTATGATCTTGAACAGGCCGGCGAGCACCTTGGGGGCAGTGAAATAGGGTTTGACCTCCTGCTCGCTGAAAGCGTAGCGGGCCTCTTTGAGCTTCTCGCTGACATAGGGCCAGTCCCAGGCCTGTGGGTCGGCAAGGCCGAGTTTGGCGGCGGCAAATTCGCGCAGGTCGCGCAGGTCTTGCTCTGCAAAGGGTCGGGCCCGCTGGGACAGATCGCGCAAAAACCTGATCACCTGTTCGGGTGAATCGGCCATTTTGGGCGCCACCGACAGCTGGGCGAAATTATCAAATCCGAGCAGGCGGGCCTCTTCCTGGCGAAGCGCCAGTGTTTCGCCCATGAGTGGGGTGTTGTCAAACTTGCGGGTGGCCTCGTCCGCTTGGTCGGAGGCCCGCGTGACATAGGCCCGGTAGAGCTGCTGGCGCAGACTGCTGCTGTGGGCAAACTGCATCACTGGCAGGTAGCAGGGCATCTTGAGGGTCAGTTTATAGCCTTCCCGACCATCGGCTTGGGCGGCTGCACGGGCTGCTTGGCGCACATCATCTGGCAGACCGTCGATTTCGGCGAGCGTCGCAAAATAGGCGAAGGCGTCAGTGGCATCCAGCGCGTTCTCGCTGAACTGCTGGCTCAGGGCCGCTTGCCGCTCCTGGATGTCAGCAAAGCGCTGGCGCGCCGGCCCCTGAAGTTCGGCGCCACCGAGCACAAAATTTCGAACCGAATTGCGATGCGCCTGGCGCTGCTCTGCATCAAGGCTGGCCGGGTCGATCGCTTTGTACTTGGCATAAAGGCGTTCGTCGGCACCCAGTCGGGTAAAAAAATCGGTGACCCGAGGCAGCACCTGGTTGTAAGCGGCGCGCAGGGCTGGGGTATCGGCCACCGCATTCAGGTGGCTGACCGCACCCCAGGCGCGGCCCAGGCGTTCGGTGGCAACATCCAAAACGCCGGCTATCTCTCCCCAGCGGGCCGGAAATTCTGGCGCGGCCACGGTTTCCAGGGCGCTACTGGCCAGGCAGAGCAACTCGTCTATGGCGGGAGCGACATGCGCGGGGCCGATCTGGTCAAACAGTGGTAGCTCGGCGTTTGAAAGCAGGGGGTTGTTCATGGTGTTTCAAATGGCGCCGCGCTCGGCGGCTTCAAGGGTGTTGACCAGCAGCATGGTGATGGTCATCGGGCCGACTCCGCCGGGCACAGGCGTGATGTACGAGGCAATCTCGCGAACCGCCGCAAAGTCGACATCGCCACACAGCTTGCCGGCCTGGTTGCGGTTCATGCCCACATCAATCACAAGGGCGCCGGGCTTGACCATGTCGGCGGTCAGCACATTGGTTTTTCCAACCGCAGCCACGACAACATCGGCCTGGCGGGTGTGGTGGCCAATGTCAGCGCTGGCGCTGTGGCACAGGGTGACCGTGGCGTTGGCTTGCAGCAGCAGCAGTGCCATGGGCTTGCCCACGGTGTTGCTGCGCCCGATGACAACAGCGTGTTTTCCGCGTAAATCGATGCCTGTGCTCTCGATGAGCTTCATGCAGCCATAGGGCGTGCAGGGCCGAAAGCCGACCTGACCGGTCATCAGCTCACCGGCGCTCAGCGTGGCATAGCCGTCGACATCCTTGCTCGCGGCGATGGCCTCAATCACCCGGTGCGGGTTGATTTGCTTGGGCAGGGGCATTTGCACCAGAATACCGTGCACCTTGGGGTCGAGGTTGAGGGCGCTGATGCGCGCAAGCAGGGCGGTTTCAGTCAGGGAAGAGTCGTATTTTTCAAAGATCGAATGAACCCCCGTATCAGCGCAGGCTTTGACCTTGTTGCGCACATAGACGGCGCTGGCCGGATCATCGCCTACCAAGATAACCGCCAGGCCGGGAGTCAGGCCGCGCGCCTTCAGCGCCTGGGCCCGTGCTGCCACCTCTGCCCGCAGGCGGCTGGAGAGGGTATTGCCATCAATGAGTTGACCTCGAGGCGATGTGATCATGGTTGCTGTTGTGTACGTGAGAACGCCCGCCGATTCAGGCCAGGCGGGCGTTGATTGTTAAACCTAAAGGCTCAGGATTTGGCTGGTGACTGTCCCAAGGCGATCTTGAGAAGATCGGCCACGGTGTTGGCGCTGAGTTTTTCCATGATGTTGGCCCGGTGTGCCTCTACCGTTTTGATGCTGATACCCAGGTCGTCGGCAATCTGTTTGTTCAGCCGCCCGGCAACGATGCGCTCAAGCACCTGCGCCTCGCGCATGGTCAGGCGCGCCATGAGCGCTTCGCGACTGGCCGCTATCTCGGACTGGTCGAATGCACTTTTTGCCTGGTCCAGCATGCGCTCGACCAAAGTTAGCAGTTGGTCTTCTTTGAACGGCTTTTGGATGAAGTCGGTGGCACCTTTTTTCATGGAGTCCACCGCCATGGGTACGTCGCCGTGGCCGGTGATGAACACCAGTGGCAGCGGCGAGCCCAGTTCGTTGAGACGGCTTTGCAACTCCAGGCCGGTCATACCAGCCATCCGGATGTCAACAATCAGGCATGCCAATTCGCGTGGGTCGTAGCGGCTCAGGAAGGACTCGGCAGAATCGAAGCAGCGTACCCAGTAGTCTTTGCCCTCGAGCAGCCACTGCAGTGAGTCACGCACCGCTTCGTCGTCGTCGACGACATAAACAGTGCCTTTTTTGGGTATCAAGCTCATGTTGTCAGCGCGTGTCTTTGGTGATCAGTTGGGGTTCGGTGTTGGTCTTAGGTGCCGTTTCAACGCAGGGCAGCCAGAACGAAAACACACATCCACTTGGCTCGTCTCCATTGTAGAGGTTCTCGGCGGTCATACGGCCCAGGTGAGATTCCACAATCGAGCGGCAAAGGCTCAGACCAATACCCATGCCGTCGGCCTTGGTTGAATAAAAAGCCTCGTACAGCCGTGCCGATACTTCTGGCGGCAGTCCGCGCCCAGAATCAGTCACGCTGAACTCGATCACAGTGCGATCGTTCAGGCGCCTGGGCGCCACCCTGAGCCTGACATGACGCTGCGCCACCGGGCGCTGTGCCGCCTCTACCGCTTCGGCGGCATTCTTCAGCAGGTTTAGTAAAACCTGCTCGATCAATATCGGGTCCACCAACAAGTCTGGCATGTGCGGTGCCAAATAATGGCTCAAGCGCACATTGCGCCGGCGCAGTTCGATTTCGGCGAGCTCCAAGGCCTCGTCGACCATCACCGCCACTTCGGAGAGCGTGCGATTGGGTTCGCTACGTTTCACGAAGGATCGTATGCGTTGAATGATTTGACCGGCCCGCTGCGCCTGTTTGGCGGTTTTCTCCAGCGCACCGAGTAGTTCTTTCTCGTTAATTTGCTGAGCCTTGATGCGCGAGACCATGCCGTTGCAGTAGTTGTTGATGGCAGTCAGGGGCTGGTTGAGTTCGTGAGCCACACTCGAGGCCATTTCGCCCATGGTGATCAAGCGGCTGGCATTCTGGGCGCGCTCGTTTTGCACTGCCGCCTGCTCCTCGGCGACTCGGCGGCTGGTGATGTCGGTAGCAATCACCATTTGCGCCAAGCGACCATCGACCCAACTCAGGTAGCGGGTGCGCACCTCCAGCCACTTGTCCAGGGTTTCGATGTACACCTCGGCGCTCTCAATCTCGGTCTCGGGCAACAGGTTGGTGGGCAAGCCGGCGAAGACATCCACATCGCCCAAAGACTCCTGCGGCTGGGGCATCGTGGGCACGCCTGCCTGAGCCACCAGGCGCAGATGGCCACCTGCGGGATTGCCAAACCACAGTCGATACAGCTTGTTGGCAAACAGCAGCTCATCGCCGCCCAGGGGCGCCACGGAGATTGATGCGTCCAGCGCCTCAAGCACTGTGGTGAAGCGTTGGTGCGAGGCAGACAGTTGTTCGCGGATGCGGTTGGGCTCTGTGATGTCGGTCATGGAGGTCATCCACCCGGTCTGTATGCCTTTGGCATCGATAAGCGGCGAGACATACAGGCGTGCATCAAACAGCGTGGCGTCCTGCCGCTTGACCCGCATCTGAATGCCGCCCGGGGTGTTTTTGCCGGCCATTTCTTCGCGCAGCCGCAGGCTTAAGTGTTCGGTGTCGGCATCTGGCCAATAGGGGAACGGTGCAGTTCGCCCCACCAGTTCAGGCTCGCTCCAACCGGTCATCTGGCAAAAGGCCGCATTCACATAGGTGATGCGGCCCTGCAAATCGAGCGCTCGCATGCCAGTGAGTATGGAGTTTTCCATGGCACGGCGAAAGCTGGTTTCAGACAACAGGGCCTGCTGGGCCTGCAGCCGGCGCCGGCTATGCCGCCAGTTGGCGATCAGCATCCAGGCAGTCATGGCGCTGAGCGCCGCCACCAGCCAAAACAGCGCACTGTCAATCAGCCCAAGCGAGGTGCGGTAGGCCTGGCCCCGTACCATCAGCCCATTGCCAACCGGCGACACTGGTACCTCGTAAGCGTTCGCCGGGCTGGCCCATGGCATGAGGCCGGTGGCCGGACCGCGGGCCGTTGGCCGCGCGCCGGCCAGGAACTTGCCCCTCGCGTCATGCAGGGAGATGGCATACCTTGCCGATACTTCACTGGGCACGCCGTAGCGAAACAGGCCATCGACCGAGTAATCGACAAACACAACGCCCAAAAACCGGGCTCGGTCGCGCAGTGGTACGTGGAGTTGCAGCACGGCCGGGTTTTCAAAGGTCTCGCCGATTTGGGTATAAATCGGCTGCTCTTGGCCGCGGGCCTTGTTGAAACTGTCTTCCCCCTCCGGCGCCCCCAATGTGCTGCCGATGGCGCGCAGCTGGGTTGCTGACAGGCTGGCCGTGCCCACACTGGCAGTGACCCGGCGGCGCTCGTCGACCCAGCTCATGCCCAGGATGTCAGGGTATTGGCTTAGCATAGCTTCAGCACGGCCGGTGAAGTCTTCGGCATCGAGTTCGCGGTTCGAGATTTCGCGGCCCAGGTGCATCAATTGCTCTTGCCGCTCGAGCAATCTCAGGCGCAGGCGTTGCTGGGTGTATTCGATGTCCCGACGCACGGTTTCTTGTTCCCGCTCGATTTCTTCGAGTCGCAGGTAACTGAAGGCAGCGGCGATGGCCGCCAGGAACAACAGCACTGCGGCCAGGGGTGCGAGCACTGCGAAACGGTCTTGCCTTTGCGGCGTGAGACGCCGCCACCAGCGCTGAAACTTGGCCAGCGGCATGGTTTTCAACGGGTCTGCGGCGAGCCGCAAGGGCGGAGTCGGCATGTGGCGAGTGTAGGGCAGGGCTTTCTGGTTCTGCTAAGGCCAAACCTGCAGCACCGTCAAATTTTTATAATGCAAAATCAATAAGCATTATTTGAAATTATGAGGGTTGTGTGGGAGAATTCTGAAAAAGCTCTGAAGACCCCGGCCCCAGCCTCGGCCAGTACAGCACAAGCTAAAGGAGACAGTCATGTCAGCAGTTCCACAGCACCTGTTCAGCAATGCCAGCGGTGACTCCGACCACCAGGAAACCCGTGAATGGATGGACGCCTTGTCCGCCGTCATACAGAGCGAGGGCCCGGAGCGAGCGCACTTTTTGCTGGAGCAACTGCTGGAGCATGCCCGGCAAAACAGCATTGATATGCCGTTCTCAGCCAATACCGGCTATGTCAACACCATAGAAACCGACCAGGAAGAGCGTTGCCCTGGCAATATCGAAATTGAAGAGCGCCTGCGCGCCTACATGCGCTGGAACGCCATGGCCATGGTGGTCAAGGCCAACCGGCATCACCCGGTTGACGGGGGCGACCTGGGAGGTCACATCGGCTCCTTTGCCTCGCTGGCCCATATGTTTGGTGCCGGTTTCAACCACTTTTGGCATGCCGAGAGCGCCGTGCCCGGCAAGGAGCATGGCGGTGACTGCCTCTACATCCAGGGGCACGTGTCGCCCGGTGTCTATGCCCGCGCCTACCTCGAAGGCCGCCTGAGCGAGGAGCAGCTACTCAATTTCCGCCAGGAGGTGGGTGGCAAGGGACTGTCCAGCTACCCGCATCCCAAGTTGATGCCCGAGTTCTGGCAGTTCCCCACCGTGTCCATGGGTCTGGGGCCGCTGATGGCGATTTACCAGGCGCGGTTTTTGAAATACCTGCACGCCCGCGGCATAGCTAACACCGAGAACCGCAAGGTCTGGGTGTTTTGTGGTGATGGCGAGATGGATGAGGTGGAGTCGCTCGGTGCCATCGGCCTGGCCGCCCGGGAAAATCTCGACAACCTTATTTTTGTTGTGAACTGCAACCTGCAGCGGCTGGACGGCCCAGTGCGCGGCAACGGCAAGATCGTGCAGGAGCTCGAAGGAGAGTTCCGCGGCGCTGGCTGGAACGTGATCAAGCTGCTCTGGGGCAGTGACTGGGACCCGTTGTTGGCGCGTGATAAAGGCGGCGAGCTGCGAAAGCTGATGATGGATACCCTGGATGGTGATTACCAGGCCTTCAAGGCCAATGACGGCGCTTTTGTGCGCAAGCATTTCTTTGGCCGCGACCCGAAGACGCTGGAGATGGTGGCTCGTATGAGCGACGATGACATCTTCGCGCTGCGCCGTGGCGGCCATGACCCGCAAAAGGTGTACGCCGCCTATGCCGCCGCTGTGAAACACAAGGGCCAGCCCACCGTGCTGCTGATCAAGACCGTCAAGGGCTTTGGCATGGGCAAGAGCGGCGAGGGCAAAAACAATGTGCACCAGACCAAGAAATTGACCGACGAAGACATCAAGATCTTCCGAGACCGCTTCAACATTCCGGTTCCAGACAGTCAGATTGCCGATATTCCGTTTTATAAACCGGCCGACGATACGCCCGAGATGAAGTACCTGCACGAGCGGCGCCAGGCCCTGGGCGGCTACCTGCCGCACCGCCGCGTCAAGGCCGACGAGCAGTTCACCGTGCCCTCACTCGATGTGTTCAAGTCAGTGATCGAAGCCACGCCTGAAGGCCGCGAAATCTCTACTACCCAGGCCTATGTGCGTTTTTTGACCACCCTGCTGCGCGACCAGGCCTTGGGCCCGCGCGTGGTGCCTATTTTGGTGGACGAGGCGCGCACCTTCGGCATGGAGGGCCTGTTCCGCCAGATCGGCATCTACAACCCAGCCGGCCAGCAATACACCCCCGTCGATAAAGACCAGGTGATGTACTACAAGGAAGACAAGGCCGGCCAGATCTTGCAGGAAGGCATCAACGAGGCCGGTGGCATGAGCAGCTGGATCGCCGCGGCCACAAGCTATTCAACCAGCAACCGCATCATGGTGCCGTTTTACGTGTACTACTCGATGTTCGGCTTCCAGCGGGTGGGCGACTTGGCCTGGGCCGCCGGTGACATGCAGGCGCGTGGTTTTTTGCTGGGCGGCACCTCTGGTCGCACTACGCTCAATGGCGAGGGCTTGCAGCACGAGGACGGCCACAGCCACATCATGGCCGGCACCATCCCCAACTGCATCAGCTACGACCCGACCTTTGCCCATGAAGTGGGCGTGATCCTGCACCATGGCCTCAAGCGCATGGTCGAGAAACAAGACAACGTCTTTTATTACCTGACCCTGCTTAACGAGAACTACGCCATGCCGGGCCTGACTGCCGGTACCGAGGCGCAGATCATCAAGGGCATGTACCTCTGCAAGGAAGGCAAAAAGCTGACGCCGCGCGTACAGCTGCTGGGCTCGGGCACCATCCTGCGCGAGTCGATCGCCGCACAAGAATTGTTGGAAGCCGATTGGGGCGTGGCTGCCAACGTCTGGAGCTGCCCCAGCTTCAACGAACTCACCCGCGAAGGCCAGGACGCCGAGCGCTTCAACCTGCTGCACCCGCTGGAGACGCCGCGCGTGTCTTTTGTGGGCCAGCAACTAGAAAAGCACACCGGCCCGGTGGTGGCCTCGACCGACTACATGAAGGCCTATGCCGAGCAGATTCGGCCCTTCATCCCGAAAAACAGTGATGGTTCTGGCCGCACCTACAAGGTGCTGGGCACCGACGGTTTTGGCCGCAGTGATTTCCGCAGCAAGTTGCGCGAGCACTTTGAGGTGAATCGCCACTACATCGTTGTCGCGGCGCTCAAGGCCCTTAGCGAAGAGGGAACAGTGCCTGTGACCAAGGTGGCCGAAGCCATTGCCAAGTACGGCATTCAGGCCGACAAGATCAACCCGCTGTACGCCTGAGCCGGCCCCCGAAACACAAGGAGACTGACGTGTCTGTCATCGAAATCAAAGTACCTGACATCGGCGACTTCGCCGAAGTGACTGTGATTGAGCTCATGGTCAAACCCGGCGATACCGTGCGTGCCGAGCAGAGCCTGATCACCGTGGAGTCTGACAAGGCCTCGATGGAAATCCCCTGTAGCCACAGCGGACTGGTCAAGCAACTCAAGGTGGGCTTGGGCGATAAGGTCAAACAGGGTTCGTTGCTGCTGATCTTGGAGGTAGCGGACCGCACTGACTCAGCCAGCGGACCTGTGGCCAAGCCAGCAGAAGACCCCCTGGTCGTTCCCGCCCCAGCGTCGAGCCCGCCTCCGCCCGCCAAGCTGGCCCCGGCTGAACCAAGGCTGGCAAGCCACGCCCCTGAAGCCGCGCTCGCGGGTCTGCCGCATGCCTCGCCCTCGGTGCGCAAGTTTGCGCGCGAGCTCGGCGTGCCCTTGACTGAGATGAGGGGCAGCGGCCCCAAAGGCCGCATCACCGAGGCCGATGTGCAGGCCTTCACCCGCTCGGTCATGGCCGGCACGCTGCAAACCGCTGCCATCTCGGCGCAGGTCAAACCGGCTGCGGCCGCTGCGGACGACGGCGCTGGCCTGGGCCTGATCCCCTGGCCCCGCGTGGACTTTGCCAAGTTTGGGCCGGTTGAGCGCAAGGAGATGAGCCGCATCAAGAAGATCAGCGGTGCCAACCTGTTGCGCAACGCCGTGATGATCCCGGCTGTGACCAACCATGACGACGCCGACATCACCGATTTGGAAGCCTTCCGGGTCTCCACCAACCTTGAGAGCGAGAAGAGCGCCAAATCTGGTCAGAGCGCTGGCCCAGTGAAGGTCACCATGTTGGCTTTCTTGATGAAGGCCTGTGTGGCAGCCCTCAAAAAATTTCCGGAATTCAACAGCAGTCTGGATGCGGAGTCTGATAACTCGGCATTGGTTTACAAGCAGTACTACCACATTGGTTTTGCCGCCGACACGCCCAACGGCCTAATGGTGCCGGTGATCAGGGATGCCGACAAAAAAGGCATCTTTCAGATCAGCCAGGAGATGAGTGAGCTGGCCAAAAAAGCGCGTGACGGCAAGCTCAGCCCGGCCGAGATGTCGGGCGCCAGCTTCACCATCTCGTCCTTGGGAGGCATTGGCGGGCGCTATTTCACACCCATCATCAATGCGCCGGAAGTGGCCATTTTGGGTGTGTGCAAGAGCACCATGGTGCCGGTTTGGG
>BJGT01000019.1 GCA_014190675.1 Comamonadaceae bacterium
TTTGACTGGGGACGTAGACGGCAGCTTTGCCGGGGCGACTGGCAGCAGCAGCCTGACCAAAACTTATTTTGATGCCCTGGTCGATGCGCACCGCACTGAGCTTAGTTTGGCGCAGTTTGGGGTGTATTGAGCCGCGACCAAGCAGCCGGTCTGTTGCTGCCAAGGGGTTCCGCAACCGCGGCGATGGCCCGCACATCACTTTGCCGGTTTGGGCGGCCCAAGTGGCAAGTCCTCAGCAGAAAGCTGCTGCTGACGGCAAGGTATATTTCGCGGATAGTTTTTTAGCTCAACATGGCAGTGTCACCAACCGTCACCTTTAGCGACAACCTGCCCGGCATTGCCAACCTCAGCACCGGCAGCCTGCGCTTCACGCTCAACTTCAGCGAGGCCGTTACCGGCCTGGAGGCCAGCGACCTCGGCGTAAGCAACGGCACGCTGCTGTCGGTAGACGCGGGCGCTGACAGCAGCATTTACACCGTCAGCGTCAGCCCTGCGCTGGGCGTGGCGAGCGGCAAGATTGGCCTCACACTCAAGGCCGGGGCTGTCACCGATGCATCGGGCAACCAAAACCTGGCTGCAAGCAACAGCGCGCAGGCCATTGACACCGTGGCGCCGGCTGCGCCCAAACCAGTGCCTGTGCTGGGGTTTAGTTTCATGTCCAACCCCCAAGTCACCATCCAAACCAGCATGGGCACCATGGTGGCCGAGTTGTACCCCAGCCAGGCCCCGATCACCGCGGCCAATATGCTGACCTATGCCAGCACCGGTTTTTATACCGGCACCCTGTTTCACCGGGTCATCCCCGGCTTCATGGACCAGGGCGGTGGCTACACCGCATCGGGCTACAAAACCCCGACCTACGCCGCCATAACGCTTGAGAGCAATAACGGCCTGAGCAACTTGCGCGGCACCCTTGCCATGGCCCGCACGGCGGTGGCTGATTCAGCCACCTCGCAGTTCTTCATCAACCAGGCCGACAACCTTTTTTTAAACTACAGCAGCGCCACCTCGCCCGGTTACGCGGTGTTTGGCAAGGTGCTGGCCGGGCTGGATGTGGTTGACAGCATTGCAGGGGTAGCGCGCAACAACTCAGACAAACCGCTGACAGACATCACCATCACATCGCTGCAGCAAACCGCAACTGGCAGTGCTCTGCTGGCCAGCAGCAGCAGCCTGTCGGTGAGCGGGCTTGAGCCGGGCGCGGCCTGGTCTTACAGCCTGAATGGCGGCAGTACCTGGCTTGCCGGCAGTGGTACCAACCTGGCCCTGCCGGCGGGTAGTTATGCGGCAAACACCATTCAAATCAAACAAATCGACGCAGCAGGCAACGCCAGCACCGGTAGTTTTAGCATGGCGCTTACCTACAACACGGCGGCCCTGGTCAGCGCGGAGCTGCTTGCTTACAGCTGGAAAGCCCACACCCTGTTGGACGATGTTTCACTGTCCAACGGCTCGTTCAGCCAAGCCACCACGGCAAACGGCGCCGCAAGTTTAGAGGCTGTCAAGGGCCAGGCCCTGACGCTCAGTGCCAGCCGAGCCATCCCCGGCGCAGAAGCCACAGCCACATCAGCCGCCGTCAACCTGCAAGACGCCATTGCCATCCTCAAGATGATTGTGGGTTTAGAGGTCAACGGCACCGGTAAAGCCTTGTCACCTTACCAGGCCCTGGCAGCCGACTACGACGGCAACGGCCTGGTGCAGCTCACCGATGCCATTGGCGTGCTCAAGCACGTGGTGGGCCTGACCGCCCCAGAGCCGGTCTGGCGCTTTGTCAACGAACTCGATGCAACGGTGCCGAGCAAAACCACCCTCAGCCCCGGTGTTGCACAGACCAGTATCAATGCAAGCTTGAGTGCCAGCAGCCCTGTGAAGGTGGGTCTGGTGGGGTATTTGACTGGCGATGTAGACGGCAGCTTTGCCGGGGCGACTAGCAGCAGCAGCCTGACCAAAACTTATTTTGATGCCCTGGTCGATGCGCACCGCACTGAGCTTAGTTTGGCGCAGTTTGGGGTGTACTGAGCGCCTGACCAACGCGGCGAGCTGTCAGACGCCCAAACGCTGCAAAAACCAGAATCCACCCACACACAGCGCAAACACGGACGCTATTTTTCCTGCGGGCATGCTCACCCCCATTTTCTGCAGCAAGCCGGGCAATCCAAGCGCACACATGCTACGCACAAGTGCCAAGGTAGCGATTAGAAATAAAACTTGCCCAAGCTCAATGCCTAAGTTAAACCCCACCAGGCTGGTCACGCGGTAGGCTCCATGCAGGCCCATGTCCATCATGGACGAAGCAAAGCCTAAGCCATGCAAGAGACCGCAAGCAAACACAATGGCCATGCGCTGATGAAGCGCAGCAGATCGCTGCGTCATGTTCAGAACCGCCATCAGCACAATGCTGCCCGCGATCATTGGCTCCACCACAACGGCTGGTGCATGGAACCATCCCATTAACGAGGTGGTCAGCGTGATGCTGTGCGCTATGGTGAAACTGGTCAACACCCCCAACCAATAACGCCAACCTGCTGCAGCCACAAGGATTGTCAGCAGAAAAAGCAGGTGGTCAATCCCCAGCAAGATGTGCTCAACGCCCAGCACCAAGTAGTCCAGCAAAACTAAGGCAGGCGAGCGGAAAAAAATGTGGCTTGAATGCAGCGGGGTTAAAACAACAGCTTCTGTGTCTGCCCCTCGGGTGACCTTCAGGGTCAGTTGCCTCTCTTTGTCAGCATTGCCAAACAAGTCTGTTTCAATTCGCAAGTTTTCAGGCGCCCCTGCAAAACTGACTTTCATCAACACCACAAAGTGTTCGGCGCCATCGGGGTCTGGCATCAGCTGCAAAAAAGCCAGCTGACCTGCTGCTTGGTCATTCAATAACCTCAAGCGCCGAGAGATCTGGTCTTTGATTCTCTGCGTATGCGCCTGCAGTTCTGCGTCTGAAAGTCGGCCATCTCGGTCATCATCGACCCCCGATAAGGTCGAGACTGGCAGCGCAGCGATCACAAAAACATCGTTGTCCACCAGGTTGATTGAGCCTTGCTGAGCCGGCATCCAATGCGCAAAGGCCGCCGAGCTGAAAACCAAGAGGCACAGCAGCGTTGCTGCCAGTGTGAAAGCAGCTGCGCGATGATGGCGGGCACCAGCTAGCATTTATTCGAAATTAACCACCGCCATCGGGATCTGGTTGGTAAGCCAAAATTGGTCTTGCTGTACCTTGACAAATATCGGATGCAGTGCTTTGTGCAGTTGCAATTGTGCTCGGTTGATTCCAGTTTTGGTTTGCGTTTCAGCCTGCACCACAGAAGGAGGCAAGTGAGATTGGGGTCCAGGGGGCAATTGAAGCAAGAAAAGATTTGTCTTTAACGATTCGCGCAAGGCATTGGTTGAAGGCAATTGCCAATTTTTCAAAATCACTTTAGCCCCTGATGACACGATAAGAAATGAACTTCCAGACAGCTGGCTGGTTGCCGACTTCAATCCATTTTGGAAATCAAGCTCTGGTAGCTCTGCGTATTTCGTCAAAAACTCAGCGAAGGGCAATTGCGGCGCCAAAAGTTGATGCAATGCTTGCGTCAAATTCAGACTGAAAACAAAGATGAGTTTTTCTTTGGTTTCGCGCTTCACTTCGACTTGATTGAAGTGAAGCTCTCCCGCCCAAGTCTGCAGGCTGTAAACCCCAAAAAACAAACCAACTAGAAATATTCTGAGTTTCAAGGCGATGCAATTCAAAAACGTTATTTGACGGTACCACCCAGGTATTTGTTGTTATTGAATGCTGAATTTTGCCTAAAAAATGGGATGCTGGTAACTTTGCCGATGTACGCGCCTTTCATCAAAACATGCATCGTCGTGGTGTAACTGAGAAGTTCAGGCTTGTAGTTGCTCACGGTGTGAGCATGGTAGTGGTAGCCAATGCTGTCATGGTTGTGTGCACCGAAGGCATCGAGGGCCGTGCTCGCGCCCAGCATGGCGCTGTCGGTCGGGCTTCGATAGATGCCAAAAAGCGCAATGCCGTCGTAGCCAAACCCTAGCAACGGTGGGTGCGTTTTATTCAAGTAATCACTGTCGTTGTAAAGCGCAAGGCCAAACCCTGATTGATAGCCATCACTGTGGCAGTGTGGGCCGCCGCCGCCTTGGCCCACGTGGCAACCGCTGGCCGATAACTCACCCTGCAGATGCGATGGAACCAGCGCGTTGTTGTAGGTCGGGAACATCACCGAACCGTCAATCAGCAATCCGTTGTCTGCACTGTCTGCATAGGTATAAACATTTGCCTCTAAAGTGCTGAGGGTGCGCTCGGTCCAGAGATTTTTCGTAATGACGGAGGCGTTGTCCAATACGGAGGTAACGAGTCCGTAATCTTTCATTGGAATCATCGTGATGTAATTTTCAAGATTAGAAAATCGGGTGACCTTTGATGCAGGATATTCGCCCGAACCGTCACCTGGGGGGTGAGGAATGTCGACGAGCCCGTTGGGTGAGGCCTGGTTACCGTAGGTGACAACGATCATGAACGGGTGGTAAGCACCGACCGTATCTTTCTCATTGGTGAAGTACACATAGGGCACCAAATTTTGCCCAGGCGCACCATCGGCTATGGAATCGCTCACGAGCTTGGTTGCTAATGCGGCGTCCCTGTAGGCTGTATACACCTCGGGCGCGTAGCGCAGCTTGCCACCGGCAGCCTCCACCGCACTCTTGATGGTTGCCAGATAAGCATCGGCATAAAGCTTGGTGGTGGCGTCGCTTCCTGGTGTTGCCACCTGATTAAGGTAGGTAGAGTTGACCTGCCTATAAATGCTGCCGCTTGTTCCTTCAACAGCACTTGTGGTGACTTTGGACATGAAAGGGGCTGGACTGTTGGTCACAAAAGCAAGCGCGTTGGGATTCATGAAGCTTGGAATGCCCAAATCGATGGGTGAATTGAATAAATAAAGAGGCGTGGCAGAGCTTGGGGCAGACACTAATTTATAAACGCCACCCGTGTAGTTCACATAATAATTTTGGGCGCTGCTGCTGAAAGCTGTATCTTCCGTCCAAAGCGGGGTGTAGGTCGCATTGCCATTGGTGGCCGTTCCAGGGGTGTAGCTGTACTTGTAACGCTTTTTGGCTTGCAATAATTGTGTTGTGGCGTCATAAGAAAACGTCACATAGCCATAGAGTGACGCGGCCTTGCCAAAATTATTACGGAACTTGAGCTTATTGGAATCAGCAGCGTCAAAGTCGATGGAATTGTTCGGATGCAAATGCGAATCCAGGCGGAAATAGCCTGATGAATCGGTAACCACATGCACCAGTTTTGACAGGTAGCTGTTGTAAGTTGCTTGCGAAGGGATGGTGGCTGATTCGACGGCATAACCCGCCGTGGCGCTGTAGGTCGAACCAATGGTGAGGTAGTTTGACGTGCTGCTGGCGGTGGCCGTGTCAGAGATCATGTAGCGCGAGCGGTTTGTGAAAGCACTGACAGAGACCAGTGGGCCTGCGGTATAGCTGCGCTGCACAGCCACGAGGAAATTGGCAGGGGCTGAATAAGTCACGGCCACTGTGGCTGCCACTGGCGTCACTGTCACCGCCAAGGATGCTGGGCTCAGCCCCCCAGCGTTGACCGCTTTTACAGCGCAGGAATAACTTGTTCCGCTGGTCAGGCCCGCCATGGAGATGGGGCTTGCGCTGCCAGTGCCAGTCACAGCACTGCCATTGGTGGGTGTGCAGGTTGCACTGAAACTTGTGGCGGTGGAGCCAGTGCTCGCCGCGGTAAAGCTGATACTGGCCGTGGTGCTACCCGCCGTTGCTGCGCCAATGGTGGGCGCAGAGGGCACAGCAACAACCGGCAATACCGGCACAGCGCTGGAAGCGGTGCCCGTGCCGACCGAACTCGAAGGCGTGATCGTGCAGCTGTAAGTCAGGCCGTTGGTCAAACCCGTGACAGCAACTGGACTGGCGCTGCCGCTACCGGTGCCATTGGCGCCGCCGGTTGAGGTGCAGCTGGCGGTGTAAGTCACTGTTTGCCCCTCGGTCGAGCCAGGCGTGAAGGCAATGCTCGCTGTTGTATCACCCGGAGTGGCCGCACCGATTGTTGGCGTACCAGGCAAAACAAGAACCGCAGCGGTCAGGGTGAGAGTGGTAGAGGATGTGTTGGCGCTGCCATCAGAAACTTTGAGCGCGGCCACGTATGAGCCGACTACATCTGCCGTGAAGGCGGGCGTGGCTGCCGTGCCACCCGTCAATGCTGCGCTGCTGTTGGCAGGCTTGGAGGTCAGCGACCATTCGTAGCTGAACTGACTGCCCACCACATCGCCGCGCAGCACTGCAACCAAGCCCACGTTGGAAGCAGTTGCTGAGCTTGTCACGTAGGCTTTCAAATCAGGCGCCAAACCTGGCTTGAGCTTGTCGCTGACGACTGGGGCAGAGGCCCCTGACTGGTTGAAAAACAGCCAATTGGCTGTTTGTGTTTCAAGGCCAACGACTCGCTTGAGCACAGTAATCGCATCGGTCAACTCGACTTTACCGTTGCCATCCACATCAGCCGCATAAGCCTGATACGCAGTCACCGACTGACCCGAACCGTTGACCTCCAGCCCGACGATCATCTTGAGAATGGCGATCGCATCTTGCAGATTAACTGCTTGGCTCGCCAGCGCAGAACTCGTGCTGACTGGCGTAATCGCCGCAGCTGCCCGAGGAATCGGAAGTTTCGGCTCAAAATCTGATTGAGAGGTGTCGGTTACCGCTGGACTTTGGACATCACCGCCACCGCAAGCGGAAAGCATGGCGACAGTTAATAAGATCAGGAAACAGGAACGAATATGAAGCACTGCAATTACCTCGGGCAGATCGATATTTAAGTAGATTGAAATAGTAACCCTATTTTTTCAGCCTGTCTGATGACCCAGAGGCTCTCGGCATGCAACCACAGCTAAGCCGGCCATCCAGAGTGAAGTCAGCTGCAAGGAAGGGATCAAAACATGGCAATTCAAGGGACAAACGGCTCAAATGTGCTGTTTGGAAGCGACCTAGAGGACATCATTTTTCCGCTTCTAGGCGATGATGTTGTAAGAGCTGGCGGCGGAAATGACAGCGTTTACGCTCGGTCCAGTTCTGCACCGGCAGGCGTCAGCGAAGGCAATGACAGTTTCTATGGTGAGGCCGGAGACGACCTTCTTTCCGCCTATGGCGGCCTAGGCAACCAACTTTTGGACGGTGGCGCCGGCAATGACACGCTCACCGGCGGGACTGTCAGCGACACGCTGATCGGCGGCGGCGGCAACGACTATCTTTCCAACTATACAAGCACAGATGAAGATCTTTTAGACGGCGGCACAGGCGATGACTCCTTTTCGGAAGAACGGCGTCCGACACGCTGATCGGGGGCGACGGTAACGATTCGCTGAGTGGGTATGGAGGCAACGACAGCTTGGTCGGCGGAGTAGGTAATGACACTTTGAGTGCAGGTAGTGGCATTGATACCTTGCTTGGTGGTGATGGCGAGGACACCTACTGAATTTCCAGCCCTAATTTTTACCTTTACGACAGCGGTGGGGTAGATGCCGCTGTTGTCAGCGTGAATTTTGTCAAGTTACCGTCTAGCATTGAATCCGTCAGTTATGTCGACGGGGCACAGGCGCTGCCCTATTGAATCGACGCCCTGGTAACGCCATCACCAGTGCCGATGCGCTGGCCGCGCTCAAGATGGCGGTAGGACTGAACCCCAACCCCGACCCGGATGGCACAGGGCCTCTCAGCGCACCGGTCGTCTCGCCGTACCAGTTTTTGGCCGCAGACGCCACGGGTACAGACGGGCGTGTGACGAGTGCAGATGCGTTGGCCATCCTCAAAATGGCGGTCAAGCTAACCACAGCCCCGGCCAAGGAGTGGATATTTGTAGAAGAAAGCCGCGATTTCTGGAACGAAACCACAGGCCAATTCACACTTAACCGCAACACCACCATCTGGGACCACAGCATCAGCATCAACTTGCAGGCTGGTGCCACCACTGGCACGGTGAACCTGGTGGGTGTGCTCAAGGGCGATGTGAACGGCAGCTGGGCAGCGACTGCGGGCAGCACGGATCTGGACACCATCGACCCGACGCACTTTACTGCTTTGAACAGCATCTTTGGTATGCCGGTGGGGCAGTTTGGGGTGGTGTGGGCGGGGTCAGTCGGCCAGAGCCTGAACCCAAGCCATCTGCCCCGGCAGGCAGTGGCTGCGCAGGTCGTACCGGCCAACTGCGAACTCCCGCGCCGCCTGGCCTAGCCGGTCTCGCTCGGCGCGATCCTCGCACAGCGCGATGACGTTGCTGGCAAAGCCTGCCACATCAAAAAAATCGACCAGCAGGCCGGTTTTGTTGTGTTCAATCGCCTCTCGGACCGGCGTGGTGTCGCTCGCCACAATGGCGCAGCCAACGCTCATGGCCTCAAGTAGGCTCCAGCTCAGCACGAAGGGGTAGGTCAAGTAAACGTGCACGGTAGACAGCTGCAGCATCTGCACAAAGTCGGTGTACGGAATCTTGCCCAAGAAATGGACGCGGTCCATGTCCAGTTCGGCTTTCACTTCATCCAAAAACACATGGCGCCAACCCCGGGCGGCCTCGGCTTTGCCGCCCGGCGCGGTGGCGGGCGCCGGGGGCAGCGCGCCATAGCTGACGCCGTCGCCACCCACTATCAACACCCGGGCTTTGGGGCGTGCTTTCAGGATGGACGGCAGCGCCCGCATGAAGATGTGGTAACCCCGGTAGGGCTCCAGATTGCGGTTGACAAAGGTGATGATTTCATCGTCCCAGCTGAGCTGCAGGTTGCCCTTGCGGGTGCGCAGCCCCATGCTGGCTAGGGCGTTGGGCCGCACCTGCTGGGTGTCGATGCCGTCGTGCATGACGGAAATCTTGCTGCGAAACCGCTCCGGGAACACCGAGCGCTGCCAATGGGTGGGCGCCAGGCCGCCCTGGCTTTGTGGAAAGTGCAACTCGTAGTTGGCGTTTTTCATGCGGAGGCGGCAGGCGTCGTCGTCTCTCACCGGCCCAAACTCCGGGTCAAAGCCCATGTCGGCGCCCTGGGCGTGGTAGTAAAACTCGCTGTAAATGCCCAGGCGGGCCTGTGGCCACAGGTCCTTCAGGAACAGGCTCTCACCCCAGCCCGGGTGGGCCACGATGACGTCAGGGCTAAAACCGTCTTGCTTCAAGGCCAGCGCGGCTCGGTAGGTAGCCTCCCCGCGTATGACCTTGCTCTCCAGGTCGGTCAGCCAACGGTGGATTTTGCCCGCCGCTTGCCGCGGCACGGCGTAAGGCACCAGCTGCACGCCGGTCATGGGCGGGCTTGGGTTGATGTGCATCGCTACCACCTTGTGGCCTGGCAGGGCGGCCAGGGCCGGTGCCAGATGCTTGAACTGACCGGGGAAATTTTGGTGAATGAAAAGGATGTTCATGCGATTTGCATGAAACCGACCCGGCGCCTTGCGCCGGTATCAGCTGCCGATGGCTGGTGCCGGTGTGGCAGCGTCAGCCCTGGGCGGTGCATTGCGGGTCAGTACGCCCTGCTCCACCAGCCGGCTCACCACTTGGTTCATCTGATCTACGGCGCGAAGAAAACCGGGCAGCGGCATGGCCAGGGTAGCTGAGTGCGTTGGCGCTGGTTTGTTGTCCGCGCCGGTGCGGAGGTCGACCAAATCAAGACGCACGATGCCGTCAATGAGGGTGATGTTGCCGATACCGTCGGTGAATTGTGGTGGGATGTTCATGGCCAAGTAGGGGTTTAAGGGTTGTCGTAAGTAGGACGCCGCCATGTTAACCGGAGGCTACGCACTTACCAAATGGGTGGACTAAGGGTGGATCTAAGGGTGGACTTAAGGGGCGCGCCGACTCAGGTGACCTTGACCCATGCAAGCTCGGTGTCAGACGATAAGCCATGCGCTCACCAGTTCAGTGCCCAGTCGCCCCGCGTCAGGTCAATGCGCTCACCCGTTTGCGCCGAGTGCTCGGCGGCCAGGCCAATCACCACGGCTTTCAGGCCATCGGTCAGGCTCACTTCTACTGCCTGTTGGCCTTGCAACACCGCCAGAAACTTTTGGTGCTGGTAGAAGGTGGAGCCATTGTGGTCGCCAGCGTCCAGCAGCAGAGGGTCAACCGGGATCTCCAGCAAACGCGGCCCGGCCGGTTGGCGTGGGCTGACGATCAGCTGCGCCACGGGGGCTGCGCCCAGCAGCTCGCCCGGCCAGAAGCGGCCCGGGCCGGGTACTTTGCATTCGAGCTTGCCTTGCGGTCCGACCACGCTGATTTCTTCTTGGTAGCGCGAGCCTTCGGCAAACATGCACAGCTCCAGCAAGGCCCGCCTGCCGCCTGGGACATCCAGCACCACAAAGGCGTTGTCCAGGATGTCGGGCTGGCCTGCGGGGTAGATCTCGTCCAAGTGGTTGTGGTTTTGCCCGCCCGAGGCATCATGCCCAGGCCTGTGGCATGCGTTTGCCTAAAGAACGCCTGCCAGACTTGTTGAGCGGAAACCTTATAGCGGCTTGAACAGAGCTTGCCTCGCCCGTCACCGCTATCTCAGCGGCAACCGAGCTGGTCTGCCAGCGCCAGAAAGTCCCGCGCATGCAGGGTGTTGGCGGGGTGAGGTGACACGTCCTTGTGGTTGTTCAATCCAAATTCCGCCGGGCGCTCAATGTAGGCCGTTTGCAGGCCGCAAGCGCAAGCGGCGGCCAGGTCATCCTGGTGTGCCGCCACCAGCATCACCTGGCTCGGGTTCAGGTCAAACACCCGGGCTACGCCCAGGTAGGTGACTGGGTCGGGCTTGTAGGCACGAAACACCTCTGCCGACAAAATGCAGTCCCAGGGCAGGCCTGCTCGCTTGGCCATGTTGGTGAGCAAACCCAGGTTTCCGTTGGACAGGGTGCACAGGGTGTGGCGGGTTTTGAGCCGCTGCAGGCCCGCCGCCACGTCCGGCCAAGGGTCCAGCCGGTGCCAGACCCGGTTCAGGTGCCTGCGCTCTGCCTCGGCCATGTCACCCAAGCCAAAGCGGGGTAACAGCTCGTCCAGGATCAAGCGGTGCAGGTCGTCGATCAGGGTCCACCCCAACTCGCCCGACATCACCCTGCGCATGGCCGGCTGGTAGCCGGCGCGCCAGGCCAGCGCGAAGGCGTCGCCGTCGACTCCCGCTCGCAGCGCCTGCACCTCAGCGGCGATGCCGCTGTGCCAGTCCACCACGGTGCCAAAGACATCAAAGGCCAAGACTTGGGGGGGCGTGATGTGGGGGCTCATGGGAGGCAGGGGCCGGAATGGGGAGGGGCAGGGGGCGGATTATTGGCTTGGGTGTCAGCCAAAGGAGCGGTTTTCGGCCAGATGACCCAGCCGAGCGGTGATGGCGAAAAACTCGGCCACCGTGTCGTCGATGATTTGTTGCGCGCTCTTGATCTCGTGAATCAAGCCAGCGGTCTGGCCCGCCAACGCGGGGGCGGCCTCCATGTCGCCGCCAAAGTAGAGCTGCAGGATGCCAGACAAGGCGTCGGGCGCCATGAGGCCAGCCTCGTAGATGGCCTGGGTGCGCGCAGATTTAAGCGCGCGGATGCAGGGGCTGGACTTTTTGTTCAGCACCAGCGTGCCGGTTTCGCGCGCCTGCAGGATGGCGTTTTTGTAGTTGGCATGCACCGGACTCTCGGTGCAGCTGACAAAGCGGGTGCCCATCTGGATCGCTTCGGCGCCCAGCGCAAAGGCCGCCGCCATACCGCGACCATCGCAAATGCCGCCAGCGGCTACCAGCGGCACATTGGTGCGGGCCCGAATGGCCTGCAGCAGCACCAGCGTGGACACCTCCTCGGGGTTCTTGAAGCCGCCGCCCTCGGCGCCTTCCACCACCAGGCCGTCAATGCCGGCGTCCACGCATTTCATGGCTGTGTCGACGGTGGGCACAGCGTGGTACACCACGATGCCGGCGTCCTTGAGCGGCGCGATGAACTTGGCCGGGCTGCCGGCCGAGGTGGTGACAAACTTGACGCCCGAGCTGCAAACAAAGCGCAGCATGGCGTCGTCTTTCAGGAAGCGGATTGGCAGATTTACACCAAAGGGCAAACCCAGCTGGCTCATGGCTGTGATCTCGGCCTGGCAGTTCTGCGTCTCGCCCGAGGATGTCTCAATCACCCCCAGGCCGCCGGCGCGAGAGACTGCCGAGGCCAATGGGGTGCGCGCAATCCAGCCCATGGGGGCCTGGATGATGGGGTATTTGGCGCCGGTGTGGGCGAGAACGCGGTTCAAGAATAGCCTCAGTCGATCCGGGCGCCCGAGAAGCGGATGGCCTCGCCCCACTTGACGATCTCGGCAGCCTCGTAGGCGCCCAGTGCCGCCGCGCCCATGTAACGTGGCAGGGCGCCGGCGGCAGCAAAGCGTTGGGCGGTATCGGGGCTCTCGAGCACCTTGGCCACTGCATCTTGCAGCCGCGTGATCACCGCAACAGGCAGGCCCTTGGGTGCATACAGGGCGATCCAGCCCGGGGTGTCGAAATCCTTGAGGCCAAGGCCAGCAGCGCTTTCGCTGATGGTTGGCACGCCTGGCAGTGCCTCGCTGCGTGCCAGCCCGGCAATGCCCAGTGCCTTCACCTTGCCGGCCCGAATTTGCGGACCACTGGCTGCAATCGAGTCGAACATGACTGGAATCTGGCCGCCAATCACATCTTGCAGCGCGGGTGCCGAGCCGCGGTAGGGCACATGGGTGATGGCGCTACCGGTGCGGCTCTTGAGCAACTCCATTGCCAGGTGGTTGGTAACCCCATTGCCACCCGATGCATAGTTGAGTTGCCCCGGACGAGCCTTGGCGTAGGCGATAAATTCCCCCGCCGTGTTGTAGGGTGCGGCCGGGTGGGCCACCAACACAATGCCTACGCTGGCAATGTGCGCAATGGCAGTGAAGTCCTGGGCCCCGTAAGGCCGCTTGTCGTAGAGCAGGGGGGCAATCGCCTGGGTCGAGGTGCTGCCAACCAGCAGGCTGTAGCCGTCAGCGGGCAGCTGCAGCATGCTCTGGCTGGCGATCACCCCGCCAGCGCCGGGCTTGTTGTCAATCACAAATTGCTGTCCGAGCTGGGCCGACAGGCCCTGGGCCAGCACCCGCGCAAACACATCGGTTCCGCCACCAGCCGGAAAGCCCACCACGATCTTCACCGGCTTGTTGGGGTAATCGGTGGCGCTTTGGGTTTGCGCCAATGCAGCAGGCAGTTGCAGGCCAGCGCCCATGCCACAGATGGCGGCGCAGACCATCCATCGGCGCACGCGGGCCAAGGGCGGTTGGCACTGCGAAGCAAAGAGATTTGGGTATTGCTGATTCATGGTCGTACTTGCTCCGTAGGCTGATTTGAGTGTGAGATTATGCGGCCGGCTCAGTCAGTGCATGGTGATTTGCGGTGCCGCGATGCTTGGGCTGGGTTTGGGCTCCATCCAGTCGGGCCATAGCTCACAGGGCCAGCCTGCATTGCGCCAGAGGTCGTGCAGGATATTGAGCCATTGCCGCACGTCTTGCCGCTGCAGTGTCAGCTGCGCGCTCAGCGAATCGCCGCCTCGAAAGTTCATGGTCATGACTTCAGCAGAATGGTTGAGGTCGACGATGGACGCCAAAAAAGGTGCTGCCTGGGCTGCCACCGGCGACTGGTGCTTGAACTCGGCCCGTGCGGCTTGCTGGGCAAAGGTGTTCTTGAGCTCGGTGTGTGCATCGTCGCCGGCGGCGGTCCAGTTCAACAGCGCCTTGAGCAAACGGCCCAGCAGGCGCTGGGTTAGCCACAGGCTCACTGTCTCCCCGGTGGGTGATGCGCCAGAGATGCGAATCCGGTCTTCGGCTTCGATGTATTCAGAGGTGATGCGATGCAGGACGGTCATGGCTAACGACGATGGAGGATGGCGGTCTATACACTGGGCGCCATTTTAGGAACAAGGCCATGCCTGCAGGGGATTTTTTCAGCGCCCAGACGCCATCGCCAAAGCGGGGGGGGCAGACTCCTCGTATTTACCCGGTGATTGTGGTTGGTGCCGGCTTTGCCGGGATCGGTGCTGCCATCAAGCTGCGCCAAGCCGGCTGCGATTTTCTGGTGCTCGAAAAGGCCGGCGAAGTTGGCGGGGTGTGGCGCGACAACACCTACCCCGATTGCGCTTGCGATATCCCTTCGAGCTTTTACTCTTACTCATTTGCACCTAACCCACACTGGAGCCGGCTGTTTGCCAAGCAGCCAGAGATCAAGGCCTATGCGATTGACACAGCTCAAAAATTTGGCGTCACCGAGCAGATTCGGCTGCGCCACGAGCTGACCCAAGCCCGCTGGGACCAGGCCGAGAGGCTGTGGCGACTGCAGACCAATGCCGGCGAGTTCTTGGCCAGGTTTGTGATCATGGCCTGTGGCCCCATGCATGTGCCGGTGGCGCCGAGTATTCCCGGCTTGGCCAGCTTCCCGGGCCGCAGTTTCCACTCGGCGAACTGGCCGCAAGAGCCAGATCTTCAGGGCAAGCGCGTGGCCGTGGTGGGCACCGGCGCCTCGGCGATTCAGTTTGTGCCGCTGATTGCACAACAAGTGCCGCAGTTGGCTGTGTTCCAGCGCACCGCCCCTTGGGTGTTGCCAAAGATCGATGGCTCGATCTCGCCGGGTTGGCAGCGGCTGTTTGAAAAAATACCTTTGGTGCAGGCGGGGTTCAGAAAGCTGCTTTACCTGCAGTTCGAGTTGCTCAGCCTAAGCCTGAAATACCCCAGCCTGATCAAAAGAATCGAGTCTGTTGGCAGGCGAAATATTTTCAAAAGTGTCAAAGACAAAGCCTTGAGGGAACGCTTGTTACCCGACTTTGCCTTGGGCTGCAAACGTATTTTGATGTCTAACACCTGGTACCCGGCGCTGGCTCAAGCCCATGTGCGGGTGCTGCCGGGCTTGGCCCGGATTGAGGGACAGGCGCTTGTGGCAAGCGACGGCCAGCGCTTTGAGGCTGATGTCATTATTTTTGCGCTTGGCTTTGAGGTCGCCGAGCCGCCCATTGGGAAGTGCATTGTGGGCCTCTCGGGGGTGCCGCTGGCCCAGCGCTGGCAGGGCTCAGCCGATGCTTATCTGGGCACCATGACCCAGGACTGCCCAAACTTGTTTCTCACCTTCGGGCCTAACCTCTACACCTACTCGTCGGCCTTTGTGATGCTTGAGGCACAACTGAAGTTCATCATCTCGGCCATACAGACCGCGCAGCGGGAGGGCATTGTCAGCGTCGCCATTGACCCCCAAAAATACCAAAGCTACAACCGCCAGATCCAGACCGCGCTGCACAGCCGGGTCTGGAACAGCGGCTGCAGCAGCTACTTCATCGACACAAACGGCCACAACAGCAGCAACTGGCCATGGACTACCTGGTACATGCGGCGACGCTTAAGCCGATTCAAACCCGGTGACTTTTTAATTGAGCAAGGCAGCCAGAAGGTCAAATTGCAAGGGTAGCTGGGGTTTAGACGGCCACTACGAACACCTGTGCCATCCAACACGGCCATGGTGAAGCCATGCTCCGGGGCGGGTGGTCCGAGCGGGAGCGCCTCCGAGGGCTGTGCGAGGCCTTAGCGGCTGCCAGGTTTAACCCTAAAAACACGGACATCCTCCAGCGCCTCAGTGCCCTTTGCCAAGCGCAACATGCGTGGCAGCAGGCCGGTTTTTTCAAGCGCCCAATGTCCCTGCGCCACCGGCTCGGCCTGCGCCAGTGTTTCGCCCACCTGAGCCAGCTCGGCAGCTCGGATGACCAGGTAATAGGGCTTTCCTGCATGCGACAAATCGGCGCTGGTCCGCGCGAGCTGGCAAGGCTCCGGGCTGTAGAGGGCCAACTCGCGCGCCACCAGTGGCATTCGCCACACATAGATCGGGCTGCGCGTCTGGGCTGCCAGGGCCTGGTCCACGTTATAGGCCAGGCCCAGTGACACATAGCTCAGTGTCACCAGCAGCGTGATGCTGGTGTACAGCAGGGCCACGCCCAGCAGCGGGAACACCAGCAGCACGCGGCTGCGCTTCGGCAGCTGCTGAGCCCCGGCCAGACCCAGCACCAGCATGAGCAGCAGCGTCCCAACGACCACAGCCTTGTCTGTGTACAACGCCATGCCAAACGCCATGGCCAGCAGCAGTACGGACAGCAGGATCTGTGTTGCGTACAAAGGCCGGTGATGGCCTGAGCCTTTGAGCAATTGGTCCAGAAATTGCCCGCAAACAACAGCCGCGAAGGGGAACAAAATCACGGCGTAGTAGTCGAGCTGAAAGCTCGTCAGGCTGAACAGCAGGAAGGTGACAAAAAACGAGGCAGCCAAGTACACCAGTGCCGTGCGTTGTGCGGCCGGGCTTGAGCCAAACTCACGCCAGGCACGGATGACCGCGGCAAACGCAACACCGGTCCAAGGCAAGAATGCCCATAAAAAAACATGTAAAAAAAAGACTGGATTGCCATCGGTGTTGCGAATCGGGCCGGTGTTGAAAAAGCGTCCAAACTGGCTGTCCCATAAGAAAAACCGGATGCCCGAGACCTGTGTCTGACCGAACACTTGCTTTTGCGTTTGCGCGTCAAACTGCAGATACAGCGCCAGCAACTCCGGGCCGGTAAAGAGCAGCGTGAGCAGCAGGGCCAGCCACCATTTAGCGCGCCCCATCTCATGCCAGCGGCGCTGAAAAATCCACATCGCAAGCAGGCCGCTGCCAATGGTAATCAGGGTAAAAATCCCCTTGGTCATGACCGCCATTGCGCTGAACATGGCGCCGAGTAGCAAAAATTTGAGCCTTGGCGTGGCGTCGTGGCGAAGCCAGTAGTAGCAGGCGCCTGTGATGCTGCCGGTAAGGTAGGCCTCGGCCCGCACGTCGGTGGAGGTCTGCATCACCTGAAATGCCGACACGAACACCAGCACCGACAGCCAGGCTGCCTCGGGGCTGTAAAACAGGCGGGCCAGGCGGAAGGTGAAATAAGCGCCCAAAACATGGAATAAAAAACCCGGCAGGTTGTAACTCAGGGCGCTCACACCAAAGAGCTTGAAGAACAGCGCCGTGAGCCAAAACGGAAAGTGTGGTTTGTCCAGCCAATCTTGGCCATCGAGTATTAAATTGACCCAGTCCTGGTTCAGGGCGATGTGCTGAGACAGGGCAGCAAACGTGACCGAGTCGCCTGCATTCACGATCGGCGTGACTAGCCCGGCCGCATTTACCAGCAGCGCAACAATGACCAGCCAGCGGGCCAGCGCGGTGATGCTCACAGCCTGTCTAAGTTGGCGGTGAAGGCGGCCACTTCTGCAATCAGTCTTTCGGGTTCGTCGACACGCAGCGAGTGGCTGCTGTGCTCAAACACCTTGAGTCGAGCGCCGGGAATCAAACCCGCGATCTCCTCGGACAACACGGGCGGACAAATCCAATCGTGGCGACCTGCCAACAGCAGGGTGGGCGCGGTGATGCGGTGCAATTCGGGGCGCAGGTCAAAGCTTTGTAAAAAACCGCCGGGCGCGAAGGCACGGTTGATGGCCTCGGGTGAAAAAATGCTGCGCCCCCGGGTCAGGCCAGCCGCAACAGCGTCGTATTTTTTGGCGTAGAGCGGCCCCATGACCTCGTAGTAGTGGCGCATTTTTTCTACCGTGTCGAGCTGACCCGACCACAGCGCTTGACAAACAGCCACCTGCTCCAAGGTGCCGTGCTGGGCCACGTGTTGCCGCGCCAGTGCATTGAAGCCGGCGTGCGAGGCGGTGACCATCAGCACCAGGTGCGAGACCGCCGCCGGATAGCGGGCCGCATGGGCCATGGCCACCATGCCGCCATAGCTGGTGCCCAGGCTGACAATGGGCCCCAAGCCCAGGTGCTGTCGCAGGGCTTCCATGTCTTCGACGTTCTCGTCGAGCGTGTAAAGGGCTGGATCGCCGCGGGCCGATCTGCCCTGTCCGCGGTGGTCAAAGTAAATCAGTTGGAGCTGTTCGCACAGGGGTTTGAAGGCGGATTTGAGATCGCTGTGCTCGCCGCCTGGCCCGCCGTGGATGACCAAGGCCGGACGCTTGTAGCGCATGCTTGGGCCATCGGGTACCAGCCCCATGCCGTCAACGTCAAAATAGATCTCGGTGTTGCGGAGTCGGGCATGCATGAATGTTCCAAAAAATAGCTATTTTCCTGCAAACCAGCCAACCAATCGCCGCGCTAACATAGGGCATGAAACAAGCTTTTATTTGCGACGCCATCCGCACCCCGTTTGGCCGCTACGCTGGCGCCCTGAGCAGCGTGCGAACCGACGACCTCGGTGCCATCCCGCTAAAGGCGCTGATAGCCCGCAACCCGCAGGTTGATTGGGGTGCTTTGAGCGACGTGTTGTTTGGCTGCGCCAACCAGGCCGGGGAGGACAACCGCAATGTGGCGCACATGGCCTCGCTGTTGGCAGGCCTGCCGATTGACGTGCCGGGTGCCACCATCAACCGTCTGTGCGGGTCGGGCTTGGACGCGGTCGGCACGGCGGCGCGGGCAATCCGCTCGGGCGAGGCCGGCCTGATGATTGCCGGCGGCGTCGAGAGCATGAGCCGCGCTCCTTTTGTTATGCCCAAGATGGACAGCGCTTTTGGCCGCAGCAATGCGGTCTACGACACCACCATCGGCTGGCGCTTTGTCAACCGGCTGATGCAGCAGGCCTATGGCGTGGACAGCATGCCCGAAACCGCCGAGAACGTGGCCGCAGATTTCGGCATCGGTCGCGAGGCGCAAGACCAGATGGCCTGGCGCTCGCAGCGCAACGCCCTGATGGCACAGAAAAATGCATACCTGGAGGCCGAGATCACGCCAGTAAGCATCGCCCAAAAGAAAGGCGATGCGCTGCTGGTGAACCACGACGAACATCCACGCGAGACCAGCCTGGAGGCTCTCGCCAAGCTCAAGGGCATCGTGCGCCCGGATGGCACGGTAACCGCCGGCAATGCCTCGGGTGTGAATGACGGCGCCTGTGCGCTGTTGCTGGCCGACGAGGCGAGCGCAGCCAAGCACGGCCTCACGCCAAAAGCCCGGGTCGTGGGCATGGCCAGCGTGGGTGTGCTGCCGCGCATCATGGGTATAGGCCCGGCGCCTGCCACCCAAAAAGTGCTGGCTTTAACTGGCCTGAGCCTGGCGCAAATGGCTGTCATCGAGCTCAACGAGGCCTTTGCTGCGCAAGGCCTGGCGGTGTTGCGCCAACTCGGCTTGCAAGACGACGACCCCCGCGTCAACCCCTGGGGCGGCGCCATTGCCCTGGGCCACCCGCTGGGTGCCAGTGGCGCGCGCTTGGTGACGACTGCTGTCAACCAACTGCAGCGTGGCGGTGGGCGCTACGCCCTGTGCACCATGTGCATCGGTGTGGGGCAGGGCATTGCGCTGGTGATTGAGCGGGTTTAGAGCAAAAAATTAGGCGCCCGTCAAAACCGTCTACGGGGGCCTGGAAGCATCCGGCGAGCACCGGCAGGGCGGCTCAAACTACCTGGCCGGGTTGCTCGCGGTCATTTCGCGGTTGCGATCCAGCCAGCCATTCACCCGGGCAACCGTGTCGTCCACCGAGGCTGATTTCATGTGCTTTTGGCTGGCGATCAGTTTGATCAGCAAATCGATGCGCTCAATAGCGGTCGCACCCGCGGCCAAAGAGCGGGCGGCTGAGGATGGCTTGAGAAGGCCTGTGGCGGCGCCTGCATATTTGTCGAAAGGGACCAGGTCCGCGGCTGCTGCGCCCAACAATTGACACAGGCTCGCTACCCACTCGTACACCGCGCGCGACTGCGCCACATCACCATGCACGGCCTGCTCGATGGACTGCACGGTATCGGCCAGCACGCAGCGGTAATTGCCGGTCATGAGCATGCTCCACTTGGCCAGCGGCACAAACAGCGAGTCATGCAGCTTGAGTTTCACCGGCAGGTCGAGGTCTACCCCGTCCACCCGAAGCCGGGCAGCAGCAATGTCTGCCTCCAGGCGGGCCAGGATGGCGTTGTGGGCCGGGTTGGCAAAGGCTGCGACCTTGAAATTGGTGGCCAAACCGACCTGCAGCACATTGGGTGCTTCTTCGGGTGGTCGAAATGCTTGGGGGTCAGGGCTGCAAAGCGTCATCAGCCCGGGCTCGAAGGCGTCCCATAACGCTGGGTCGAGGTAGGCGGACCAGCACAGCGAGGTGTCAATGCCTGCGATACGTGCCAAGTAGGGCAGGGGCGGCATGTTCATGATGGACATGCAGGGCACTTTGGCAGCCGCGATGGCCTGCATCAGGTGCCGCACCTCGGGATCGCTGTACTGCGGCTCCTGCATCGCCAGACACACCAGGTCATAGTCCCCGGCTTTTGCCTCAAGCGGTGTCAAGGCATTCAGCTTGCCAGGGCATTGGTGAGAATCGATTTCAACCAGGCCGCTGCGACCCTTGATTGACATGCGTACCCGGGTTCCTGCGTGGTTGATCAGCTCGGCTGTTTTTGCTCGGCAAACCAGGCTGACATCATGGCCGGCCATGAGCAGCTTGCTGCCCAGCAGTGAGCCGTAGGAGGCCCCCAGGATCAGTATTTTGTAGTTGGTCGACACTGGCTCATCTCCTAAAAATTGAATTGGCATTCGCTCGCACCGCGGCGCTCCTGCGGCTTTGGCGCTTTGCTGTTGCCGCAGATTTTATGTCTTATGTCTTATAGAAGAGATGGTGCTCCCGGTTTTTTTATCTAGGTTTTTACCCTTGGATGCCACCGTCGTCTGAATAGAGCCCGCCAAGCCCGCTGCCCCCGGACATTGCCGATCAGCGCCGATCAGCCTCAGAACGCTGCTACCACACCGTCACTGCGTGGGTCGGCGGCGCCCTGGTACAGGCCATCGGTCTGGCGCACGATGGCGCCGGCGTGGCCCATGGTGTCGCTGTAGTCGCCCAGCACCTCGACATCGTGCCCGGCGTCGCAGAGGGTTTGCAAAACCTGTGGCTCAAAGCGGTTTTCGAACTTCAGCGTGGTGGTTTCCTGGCCCCAGGTCTTGCCGAGCAACCAGCGCGGTGCACTGACCGCTTGTTGCAGCGTCTGTCCATACAGCGCATAGCGGGTAAACACAGCCGATTGGCTTTGCGGCTGGCCATCGCCGCCCATGTTGCCGTAGACCATGTGGCGCCCGTCATCGAACCGGGCGTGCGCCGGGTTGAGGGTGTGAAAAGGTTTCTTGTGGGCTGCCAGCGCCAGGTGCGAGCTGGCATCCAGGACAAAGCTCGAGCCGCGGTTTTGCCAGGCGATGCCGGTGTCGGACAGGACCACGCCCGAGCCAAATTCCCAGTAGACGCTTTGGATGTAGCTGACCATGCGCCCCGCGCTGTCAGCGCTGCCCATCCAGATGGTGTCACCGGGGCTGCTGGGCTCGGGCCAGGGCAGGGCCCGTTGCATATCGACCGCCTGCACGCAGCTGTCAATGAAGGCATCGCTCAAAAAATGCTCGGGCGAGTGGCCGTGCTGCGCCATGGTGTCCGGGTCTGCGACACAGCGGTTGCGCACTTTGAAGGCCTGCTTGGTGGCCTCGACCAGACCATGAAGGTAGGGCGCCCCGTCAGCCTGTGCGATGCCGTGGCGCAGGCGTAAGCGGTCGAAGATGGCCAAAATCATCAGCGAGGCCAGGCCCTGGGTGGGCGGTCTCAGGTTGAAGAGGGTGGCGCCGCTGACCCTGGCGCTCAGGGGCTCAGCGCTGCTGGCCTGCTGCGCTTGCAGGTCAGCCAGACGCAGTGGGCCGCCCAAGCGCTCGTGCTCAGCCGCCACGGCTGCCGCAATGCTGCCGCGGTAATAGTCGTCAAGGCCCCGCTCGGCCAGGGTTTGCAGGGTGCGCGCCAGCGCCGGGTAGCGCCGTAGTGTGTTCACGCCGGGCACCTGCGCGGTTTGCCCCGGGCTTTGGGGAGCGTCCAGAAACTGCCCGGCAAAACCTGGCAGGTGGGCGAGTTCGGGTAAAAACTTAGCAGTGAAATTGACCTGGCTTTGGGTCACGGGCGCGCCCTCACGGGCGTACCAGATGGCGTCTTGGAGCAAGCGCGACAGTGGCAGCCGCCCGCCGAGTTTGTGGCTGTGCTGCAGCGCCTCTTGCCAGCCCGAGACCGCACCGGCCACCGTGTTGGCGGCCAGCGGGCCGCGCCCGGGAATGGCCTTGAGCCCACGGCTGGCGTAGAAGTCCAGGCTGGCCGCGCCGGCAGCGCGACCGCAGGCGTCAATCGCCACGGGGGCCTGGCCGGGCTGCGAGATGATCCAAAAACCGTCGCCGCCAATCGAGTTCATGTGCGGATAGACCACGGCAATCGTGGCCGCGGCGGCGACCATCGCCTCCACTGCATTGCCACCCTCGCGCAGCACGGCGCAGGCGCTGCTGGCGGCCAGGTGGTGGGGTGCGGTGACCATACCGCGCGAAGAGGTCAAAGTTTGGCGCATGGCGGTCTTCTCAGTCGGGCAAGAATTGCTGGGCCATGGCCCCAAGCGCGGCGACATAGCAGGCCATCGGCACGCGCACGATGCCGGCTCCAATTTGGCCCACGCCAGCCTGTTTGTGGGCAATGCCGGTTGTCACCACGGGTCGAATACCGGTGTCGACCACTTTGCGCACGTCGATGCCGCAGGGCGCACCGGCAAAGTCCAGGGCGGGCAGGCTGAGGGCCGGGTTCTTGGTGACGGTTATTTCATACATCTCCTGGCTGTAGCGCACGGCGTCGCTGACGCTGCCGCCGGCCAGCAAGGTCAAGGCAGGAGAGGCTGCAAAAGAACAGCCGCCTAAGCCGGCGGTTTCGGTGATGGCGCTGTCGCCAATGTCAGGGCAGGCATCTTCTTGCTTGAAGCCTGGAAAAAACAGGCCCTGGGGCAGGTCAGACTTGGCTGTGAACCATTGCTGGCCCAGGCCGCTGATGCGCAGACCGGTTTCGCTGCCATTGCGCGCGGTGGCGGTGACCACCGAGCTGAAGGCTACGCCGTGCGCTGCGTCCATGGTGGCTTTGCAGGACACCATGGAGTAGTTTAAAAAAAACTGTGATGTTTTGGCGACGAAGTCCAGCGTCTGGTGGATGTGATCTTGTGGCGGGCCCGGGCGGGTGCCGGCCAGGGCGGCCAGGGGTACTGCCAGCGCCATGAAAAACAGCGCCGTGGACGCCGCATTGCGGCTGTGTACTTCGTCCCCCATCAGCAGAGCCTGCGATTGGATGGCTTTGAGGTCTATGCCGCCGGTTTTATCGGCGGTGTGACGCACGCCGGCCTTGAGCACTGGGGCGAGAACCGTCTCAAACCATTTCAGGCGCTGCAGCACCTCAGGGCCATTGGCGCCAAAGCGCAGGCAGCGGCCAATGCCTTCGTTGATGTTGGTGTAGGCCAGGTTGCCGTGGGTGCCGTCGCGCACCACAATCAGGGGCATGGAGCCGCTGATGATGCCGGTCATGGGCCCCACCGCCTTGAAGTCATGGCATTGGGCAAACTCGATGTCGCTGTTCTCCAACATTTTCTGAGCCTGCTCTGCGGTTTGCGCCCAGCCTTCGTACAGCAAGGCGCCGATCATTGCGCCCTGCATGGGCCCGCACATCTCGGGCCAAGCGGCGGGTGGGCCAGCGTGCAGCAGCAGGCGGGCGCCTTTCATCTCGGGCCAAACGCTGTCAGCGCGCAGGGCGATGTCTTCCCACATCGGCCGAGATTGGATAATGCGCTGGGTGACCTCTTGGTTGGCCGCAGCAATTCGGGGGTCGCCCATGAGGCGGGCCAAGTCCCAGGCCAGGGCCGGATCAGCGTTGCCCGGTGGACGCCAAAACAGGTGCTCCACGCGGCCGCCGTGTTGGCTGATGCTGTCGTTGAAGCCGTCAATGCCGATGTTCAGCACGCTGGGCGCTTGGTTCAGCAGGGAGTTGTCGTTAGGGGTCATGGTGAGTCCGGGGCAGTTTCTGGATTTTGCAGGCTTAGCAACACACCGGCGAGCATATCTCCGCCGGAGGTGGCGCCCAGGCGCAGCAATGTTTGCACAGCCGCTTGGATCAGCTGCTGGTCCAGGCTGTGCAGTGCTTCTAACAAGTCATGCAGGGCGCGGTAACTCGCGCCATTCATCAGATCCTCAAGCAGTGCCGCGCTGATGGGGTTGGTCGCGGTCGTGGCGGCCAGCCAAAGGCGGTTCTGCAGATCCGCCATGGCGGGTTGCCATGCCTTGATGGGTGCGTAGACCAGGGTGAACATGACGGCGCCGACCAGGTCGTCGCCGCTGGGCGTCAGGCCGTGGCCGATGCCGAGCAGGCGCAAAGCCGCAGCTTCGAAGGCGTTCAGATCATGCCGTCCCAAGGCTTGGCGCAGGGCTTCCAGTCGGGGCTGGGCTGGCTGGAGTCCAAAGGCCAGCGGGCGCCCCACCAGCCAGGCCAGCAAGCCCTTGAGGTCGTGGTCTGCCAGGCCCGACCAGACGAGTTTTGAGCCGCGGCGCAGGCGCCCGGCCTCGTAGGTGGCAGCAGCAGGGTGCCAGGGCCGGTGCAGATTTCTGGGGTGATCGGTGGCCCCTGCATCGCCCGCCCAGACGATGCGCCCATGCAGCAGCGCGTAGGCCGTGCACTCAAAACCTGGCACGCGTGGCAGAGCCTGTGCGGCTGCGCTCACAGGGGGAGGGCTTTGAGCGTGATGTGCGTGCCAGCGCGTCCCATCAGTGCGTCAAAAGCGCGTTCCAGCGAGGTAATGATGACCTCGCCCTCCTGGTTGGCGTTGGGCAACTCTTGCAGGTAGCTGATGGCCGCATCGATTTTCGGGCCCATGCTGCCTGGCGGAAACTGGCCGTCGGCGCTGTGCTGGCGGGCCTGCGCCAGGGTCATGTGGTCCAGTGGTCGCTGGGTCGCTTTGTTGAAGTCCAGCGCCACCCGATCAACCCCGGTGAGCATGATCAGCGCGTCAGCATGCAAATGGGCCGCGAGCATGGCGCTGGTCAAATCCTTGTCGATCACGGCTGCCACGCCCGACCAATGGCCGTTGTCACCCAGCAAAACCGGCACACCGCCACCGCCGCAGGCGATCGGGATGACGCCGGCATCGAGCAGCGCGTCTATAGTTTTCAAATCCAGGATTTTTTTTGGCTTTGGGCTTGCCACCATGCGGCGCCAACCGCGCCCGGCGTCTTCAGCAAAATGCCAGCCGGTTTTGTCAGCCATCAGCCTGGCCTCTGCCTCGCTGAAGAATTTCCCCACCGGTTTGGTCGGCGTTTTAAAGGCGGGGTCGTTGGCATCCACCTCGACCTCGGTGATGACGCAGGACACCACCAAGTCCATGCCCTGATCAACCAGCACATTGGCAAAGCTCTGCTGCAGCATGTAGCCCATACCGCCTTGCGAGTGGGCCACGCAAACATCCATGGGCATGGGCGGGAGCTCGTCGGCGGTGCGCGCCATGCGGTACAAAATATTGCCCACCACCGGCCCATTGCCGTGGGTGAGTACCAATTGCCAACCGGCCCGGATGATCTCGACCAGGTGCGCGCAAACCTGTCGCATGAGTGCCAGTTGTTCCTCGGCCGTGCCCTTGATGGTGGGCGGATAGGCGGCATTGCCCCCCAGTGCGACCACCACGCGCTTGCGCGCTGTCAGCGGGCTGCTGCTTAACGCACCCATTGTCCGGCCAGCCAAGCGGCATTGGCGCTGTTGCCCGCCAGCACCATGCCTGCCGCACGCAGCAAGGCCTCTTGGCGCGACAGTACTTGGGGGTCAGACTCGGTGCCGCAGACAAAGCCCACCACCGCCAGATGGCGCCCGCCTTGCCGGGCGATGGCTTTCGCCCGCCGGATTGCTGCTGCGAGTTCGCCGGCCGGGTTACTGTGTGCGCCCCAGCCAATCACCACATCGAGCACCACCACCCGAACCGTTGGGTCGGCGGCCTCCAGCAGCAGGCGCTCGATGCGGGCCGCCTGGTCGATCATCGGGTGCGGGCGGCCCACTGTGAAGGCGTCGTCTCCGAGGTCAAGAGCAGTGTGTTCGCGGCTGGCCTGGCGGGGGTTGGGCAGGTTCAAGGCCTTGTGCAGGGCGACGTTGGACCACACTTTCAGGCCTTCCTGGGCCCAGATCACTTGGGCCTCAGCCGTGAAAGTGCCACCGGCATACAGGGCGCGCAGGTATTGTTGGCTGCTGGCAAAAACCGGCTTCAAAGGCAGGGGGTAAGGCTGGGTGCGCCGCCCCTTGGCGCTGGATGGGCTCATGCCCGTCATGTTGACGGCCATGGCGGCGCAGTCGACCAGCGTGTGCGCCACTTGCAGCGGACTGCTGTTTGGGCTCTTGGTTTGGAGCCGCCTGCTGCCCAAAAAAAGAACCACAGTTGGCTTGCCCGAGGCCCGCAGGGCAGCCAACACCTGCTTTGCCACCTTGGCTGCAGGCGGCTTAGAGATGACAGCAATCAGCTCGGTGCCCGGGTCTCGCGCCAGTAAGGCAATGCCTTGCAGCATGGTGCTGCCACCCACAGCCTCAGAGACATCGCGCCCGCCAGTGCCAATAGCATGGCTGATGCCGCCGCCCATGCGGTGAATCTGGCTGCTCACCTCTTGAAGCCCCGTGCCCGAGGCTGCCACCAAGCCGATCGAGCCGCGCCTCAGCGCGTTGGCAAAACCCAGCGGCACACCGCCGATGATGGCTGTTCCGCAGTCTGGCCCCATCACCAAAACCCCGCGCTGGGCGGCCTCGCGCTTGAGGGTCACCTCCTGGGCCAGTGGCACGTTGTCGCTGAATAAAAAGACATTGAGCCCAAGCTTGACCGCCTTGAGTGCCTCAGCCGCTGCGTAGGCGCCAGGCACCGAGATTTGCGCCAGATTCGCACCATGCAGGCCGGCTTGTCCCATGGCCAGACTGGTGGGCAGGACGGCCGCGCCTGGTGCCTGCGGCGCACCTGCTGCCGGTTTTTCCGTGCCCTCGAGCTGTGCCTGACATGCCGCCACAGCCGCCGCACAGTCTGCGGCCGTGAGCGCCTGCAGCACCACCATGACATCGCTGGGGCCGGCGTCTTTGACTGCATCCGTGAGCAGTCCGGCTTCTTGCAAGATCTCTTTGTTCGCCGGGTTGCCCATTTGCAGCGTGGCATTCACCACACCGGGCATTGCGAGCAAGCCTTGGGCTACGCGCATCAAGGCGACAGAATCTTTGTACAGGTTGGCCTTGATGTAGGCGCTGGTGTGCCGGGGAGTGGTCATGTGGGGGAGGTCAAGATGGGTGGCAAACTGAGTAGCAAAGCGTGCTTGGTTTTGTATACGATTTTGCTATCATCATGCCATATGCTGCGTACTTCGCTCCCGCGCTTGTCCCCTTTGGCTAACGCTTCCAGTGCCTTTGAAGACCTGAACATCGTTCCGCGCTTGCTGATGGGTCCGGGGCCAATCAACGCTGACCCGCGCGTTCTCAAAGCCATGTCGACCCAGTTGCTGGGCCAGTTTGATCCGCAGTTTCGCCGCATGATGCGTGAAACCATGGCGCTCTACCGTGCCTTTTTCGAAACCCGCAACGACTGGACGCTGGTGCTCGATGGCACCGCCCGCGCTGCCATCGAGATGGTCATGCTCTCGGCCATTGAGCCCGGCCAAAAGGTTTTGGTGTGTAGCTTCGGCCGCTTTGGTCAACTGCTCAACGAAATAGCGCAACGCTGCGGCGCCGAGGTGCGTGTGTTGCAAGCGCCATGGGGAACGGTGTTTGAGTTGGCGCAGATCGAAGTCGCGCTGAAAGAGTTTTCGCCCAAATTGGTCGCGATTTGCCAGGGCGATACCTCCACCACCATGCTGCAACCGCTTGAGGGCTTGGGTGAGTTATGTCACCGCTACGGCGCCATGCTGCAGGTTGACGCCACCGCCTCCTGCGGCGGCACACCCCTGCCGGCGGATGCCTGGCAAGTCGACGCGGTGACTGCCGGCTTGCAAAAATGCCTGGCTGGGCCGTCTGGTGCTGCGCCCATCACCCTGTCTGACGCCATGGCCAGCACCATTTACACCCGTCGTCACATCGAGGACGGCTTGCGCCCGGCCAACTATGTGGCAGGCCCGGGCATGCGCATCGCTTCCAATTACATGGATTTGGCGATGGTCATGGACTACTGGAGCGACGCGGGCTTGAACCATCACACCGAAGCCACCACCATGCTGTACGGCGCACGTGAATGCGCCCGTATCTTTGTTGATGAGGGCCTACCCCATGTCTACGCGCGCCATGCGGCCGCCTCGCGTGCGGTAGTGGCCGGCCTGCAGGCCATGCAACTCAAGCTCTACGGCGATGTGGCGCACAAAATGCCCAACGTGACTGGGGTTTATGTGCCCGATGGCGTGAATGGCGACAAACTGCGCGCCGCCCTGCTCGATGATTTCAATATCGAAATCGGAACCAGCTTTGGCCCGCTGCACGGCAAGGTGTGGCGTATTGGTGCGATGGGCTACAACGCCCGACTCGACTGCGTGTTGCAAACCCTGGGGGCGCTGGAGACCGTGCTGGCCGCCGAGGGGCACCGCTTTAGCCGTGGCGCAGGTGTTGATGCGGCTTACGCGGCCTACAAGACTGAACAAAGCTAACCCGCCAGGGTTGGTTTGCGCTGGGCGGGAGGCCTTGGCCGGGCATTGAAATCACAGCGTTAGTTGCAGGCTGCGTGGCATGGCGGCTAGGGTAAACACTGGCTTGAAGCAGCGCAAAAATGATTAAATTGTGCAGCTTGCCGCAACTTGTTGATTCAAAGGAGCCCATCATGTACAAGCAAATTTTGTTGGCTTACGACGGCAGTCAAGCCGGGCAGAAGGCCCTGCTTGACTGCCAGGACATCGTGCAGTGGAGTGGTGCCGCACTCACCCTGGTCGCGGTGATGCCCAGAGACATTGTTTTTGCCGCTGCCGAGGGGGGCTTCTACGACCCCGAGAACCATGCGCGGGAAAAAAAGAGTTACAAAAGTGTGCTCGAACAGGGTCTACGAAGTCTGACCGATTCTGGCTTTAAGGTGTCAGGCGAGGTGCTGGTGGGCGATTCGGTGCATGAAATCAGCAGCTTTGCGCGGAAAATTTCAGCCGATCTGATTGTGGTCGGCCACAAGCACGAAAAAAATTGGGTGGCACGCTGGTGGGGTGGGTCGGGGTCGAGCGCCCTGGTGGAGCATGCGCCATGCAGCGTGCTCATGGTCATCACCTAGCTCCAATCGCCTGGGTTATGCTCTCGTTCTGCACGGGTTTTACTTACCCTGAGCAAATTTTTTTAACCAGGAGACACTATGAATTTGAAGTTTTTCTCGGCACTTGTTGCTGCCAGCGCTTTGCTTGCTGGCCCCGCTAGCGCGCAGCAATTTTTTCGCATCGGCACGGGTGGTACCGCCGGCACCTACTACCCCATTGGCGGCATGATCGCCAACGCCGTTTCGCAACCCGGGAAAATTGTGGCTACTGCGCAGGCCAGCAGCGGTTCATTGGGCAATGTCAATGGCATTGTGGGCGGTGCCATGGAGTCTGGCTTCAGCCAGTCAGATGTAGCGACCTGGGCGCAGAAAGGCACCGGTATTTTTGAGGGCAAACCCAATGTGCCAGGGCTGCGCATGATTGCCAACCTGTACCCCGAGAGCCTGCATATCGTGGTTAAAAAAGGCTCGGGCTACAAGTCGGTGGCAGACCTGAAGGGCAAGCGTGTGGCGCTTGACGAACCGGGTTCGGGCACGCTGATCAATGCGCGCCTGGTGCTGGCCGCCTATGGGCTTAAAGAATCTGACATCCGGCCGGAGTACATCAAGCCCAACCAGGCCGGTGACAAAATGAAAGACGGCTCGCTGGATGCCTTTTTCTTTACCGGCGGTGCGCCGGCCGGTGCGATTGCCGAACTCGCCACCAGCGGCTCGGGCATTGAACTGCTGCCGATTGACGGCGCCCAGGCCGATAGCCTGCGTGCGTCAAGCCCGTTTTTTGCAGTTGACAGCATTGCCGCTGACACCTACAAAGGCGTTGGCGCCGTAAAAACCCTGGCCGTAGGCGCCCAGTGGGTGACCAGTGACAAGGCCGATACCGAAACGGTTTACCAGATCACCAAATCGCTGTTTAGCGAGGCGACCCAAAAAACGCTGGCCGCAGGTCATGCCAAAGGCAAGTTCATTACTCTGCAAAATGCGGTTCAGGGGGTTGGTATTCCCTACCATGCCGGCGCTGAAAAATACTACCGCGAAGCGGGCGTGCTGAAGTAGTCTTTGGCTGGTTTCGCCTTTTCAACCACGGGCCCACTGGCCCGTCCTTTTGGTCACTCAGGCCCCAATGCCAATGACTGCTAGCAGCACGCTGCCGGACCAGCAAGAACTGCAAGCCCTGGAGCAAAAATTTGATCCCGAGATGCGCTTTCGGCCTTCGGTGCCGCCGGCCACGCTGCTGATCAAATACCTGCTCATTGGCTTGAGTTGCTTTCACTACTACACCGCTGGCTTTGGCCTGCTGCGTGAAGTAACCCACCGCGGCGTTCACCTGGCCTTTGTGTTGGGCTTGATTTTTCTGGTGTTTGCCGGCACGCAGCGGCGCGCCCAAAGTTTGGCCGTCCATAGCCTGATTTCTCCCGGCGGTATTCCGCTGATCGACTGGCTGCTGGGCCTGTGCTGTGCCATCAGCGTGCTGTACATCCCCTACACCTTTGACGATCTGGCGTTTCGTGTGGGCAACCCGAACCAATGGGATGTGCTCATGGGCACGGTCCTGTTTGTGGCGCTGCTCGATGCAACCCGACGCAGCATGGGTTGGCCTCTGCCCCTGATTGCGCTCGGGTTCACAGCCTATGCCCTGTTCGGGCGGGTATTTCCTGGCCTGTTGCAGCATGCGGGCAGCAGTTGGAGCCAGTTTATTAACCACCAATACCTGACCAGCCAGGGTATTTACGGGGTGGCAGTTGGCGTGGTCGCCACCTATGTGTTTCATTTTGTCCTGTTTGGCGTGTTGGCCACCCGGGTTGGCCTGGGGCAGCTGTTTTTAGACATCGCGTCAAGCGTGGCTGGCCGCTATGCCGGCGGTCCGGCCAAGGTCAGTGTGTTTGGGTCGGCCATGTTTGGCATGCTCTCTGGCTCGTCGGTGGCCAATGCGGTGACGGTGGGCTCGCTCACGATTCCGGCCATGATCCGCGTGGGCTACCAACGCCATTTTGCAGCGGCTGTCGAGGCTGCAGCCTCTACCGGCGGACAGATCACGCCACCAGTGCTGGGCGCAGCAGCATTTTTGATGATCGAGTTTTTGGGCCTGCCTTATCACACCATCATTGCAGCTGCTGTGGTGCCCGCCTTCATGCATTTTTTCGGCGTTTTCATGCAGGTGCACTTTGAAGCCAAGCGCTTCGGGCTGCGCGGGCTCACAGAAGATGAGATGCCCAAGCTCGGGCAGAGCCTGAAGGCGCGTTGGCCCACGTTGATCCCGCTGGCGCTGCTGATTGCTGCACTGGTGGCCGGTCGTACCCCGTACCTGGCGGCTTTTCTGGGCATCAGTTCCTGCGCGATTGTGGGGCTGTCGACCCGGGTCGCTGGCAACACGGCCAAGCATTGGGCTTTGCTGGTCGCCCTGCACCTGGCCCTATGTGTGATTGGCTTTGGTGGCCTGGAGGAGGGCCCCCGTTTGGCGGTTTTCGCTTTGGCCGTGGCATTGGCAGCTGTGGCTATCGGCTGGGGTGGTGTCCGGGGCCGCATGGCGCCAGGGGTGCTGATCGAGGCTTTTGAGACCGGCGCCAAATATGCCTTGGCGGTGGGTGCTGCGGCAGCCACGGTGGGCATAGTGATTGGGGTGGTCACCCTGACCGGTGTGGGTTTCAAGATCAGTTTCATCATCACCGGAGCGGCGCAGAGCATGGCCGGCTTTGTGGGGGGGCTGATACCAAGCAGTTTTGCCGGCCCACAGACGCTCACCCTGCTGTTTGCGCTGATCATGACCGCCTTGGTGTGTATTTTGATGGGTTGCGGCATTCCAACCACGGCCAACTACATCATCATGGTCACGGTGGCGGCACCGACCCTGGTGCAGCTCGGTGTTGAGCCTTTGGTGGCGCATTTTTTTGTGTTTTATTACGGCGTGTTGGCGGACATCACGCCTCCTGTGGCGCTGGCCGCCTATGCTGCGGCTGGCATGGCCGGAAGTGATCCGTTCAAGACCGGCAACACGGCGTTTCGCCTGGGCATGGCCAAGGCCCTGGTGCCGTTTGTGTTTGTGTTCTCGCCCTCCTTGCTGTTGGTTGCCAAGGGCTTCAATGGCTGGGACTTCGCGGTCACTTTCACCGGATGTTTGCTTGGCATCACCATGCTGGCGGCGGCCCTGTCCAAGTTCTTTCTCGTGGAGATGCGGCGCTGGGAGCAGCTGTTGTGCTTTGTTGCCGCTCTGTTGATGGTGGCGCCCGGCCTGTGGAGTACCTTGATCGGTCTGGTCATGACATTGCCCATGGCGCTGCGCCACCTGCTTGAATGGCGCTCAAGTCGCCGGGCTGCGCTCTGAATCGATAAACCCCCTTGCTGCGCGCAGCCGCTGCCGGGCTCAATGCCGGCTGGTTGCCAGCACGCTGTGGACCGACTCGGCGATGATCTCCACCACCCGTTTGAGCATGGGTTCTTGCATCACCAGCGCTGGGCCCAGGTAAATGGTGTCACCGCGTCCGCGTGTGACCAAGCCGCGCCGGCGGGCTTCGGCAATCACGGCCGGGCCGATCTTGCGGCTGGCAGCAAAACTGGACTTGCTGGCCTTGTCCTCCACCAGTTCGACTGCTGCCATCAGACCCAGGCCGCGCACGTCGCCCACATGAACATGCTGGCCCAGTGCGGCGCGCAGGTCTGCCAAAAACCGCTCGCCATTCACTTCTGCCGCCTGCACCAGCTGCTCTTGCTCGATGACATCGATCGCCGCCAGCGCCACCGCACAGGTGACCGGGTGACCGCTGTAGGTGTAGCAGTGCATCCAGGGGTCGGAGCCGGCCCGGTCAAAGACATCGGCAATCTGGTCGGACAGGCCGATGCCGCCCAGCGGCACATAGCCGCTGGTGATGCCCTTGGCAAACTGCATCAGGTCGGGTTGCACGCCCCAATGGTCTAGCGCGAACATCCGGCCCGTGCGGCCAAAGCCGGTGATGGTTTCATCGGCAGCCAGCAGCACCTGGTATTTGTCGCAAATCTCACGGACGCGCTTGAAGTAGCCCGACGGCGGCACATAGGCGCCGCCACCGCACACCGGTTCGACCAAAAACAGCGCCACGGTATCTGGTCCCTCAGCCAGAATGGCTCGCTCCAGCTCGTTGGCCGCAGCGGTGGCCGGGTCCTGCCCGGGAGGCACGGCGTAGCGGTAGGGGTCGTAATTGGGAATGTGTACAAAGCCCGGCATACGGGGCTCGAATGAAGGCCAGTAGGCCGGCAGCCCGGTGGCGCACATGGCGGCCAGGGTGGTGCCGTGGTAGCCGCCGAGCTGGCTGATAGTTTTGATTTTCCCGGGCTGCCCCAGCGCTTTCCAGTAGTAGCGCGCGGTTTTGATGACGCTATCGGTCGACTCGCCGCCGCCTGAGGTGAAGAAAAACCGGTTGATGTTGGGGTAGGTCAGGCCGGCCAGCCGCTCGCCCAGGGCCATGGCCTGCAGATTGCTGCTGCCAGCGTAGCCAGAGGCATAGGCCAGCGTTCCCATTTGGGCCGCGGCGGCGGCCACCAGCGTGGGCTGGCTGTAACCCAGGGTGACATTCCACAGGCCAGACATGGCGTCAATAAAGCGCTGGCCGTCGGCGTCGATCAGCTCGCAGCCTTCGCCCTTCACCCACACCTTGCCGTCGAGGTGTGTTTTCTCGCTGTGCAAAGAGTGCACTAGGTGGCGGTGATCGCGTGCCAGCAACTCGGCATTGAGGTTTTTGCCCATGGTGGTGTGTCCTTGTGTTGGTCTATTCGGGTAGCCCGATTCGGTGCAGGGGGCGCCCGCCAATGCCCAGCACCAGTGCCACAACCACCTCGTTGGCATGGGGTGCATCGGGGATGACGATTTCGGCGGCGTCCATGTCATCAAAGTTCCAGATCCGGTTCTTGTTGGTTACCGGCATCACGATCACGGCGCCTGGGCCGCCCATTTTTTTGGTGGATGGGATGATGTCCTTGCCCTCGTGCACGGCTGCGCGTACCGGGGCACCAAAGCTGGGGTGGATCAGCGCTGCGGCATGCTCGAGTTCGCCCGCCGTGCCAACGATAGCGCCCTTGCCGTAGCTCTGCACATCGTCAGGCGCAACGCCGAGAGCGGCGACGCCGCGTTTGGCCAGCAGGCCCCCGATTTCGGCACCCAGGGCGTACAGCGGTGACAGGTCCTGCACATACTGGCCGGCATAGGGGTTGGTGATCACCGCTGCCACCGTCACCTTGCGCGACGGTGGGATGACCTCACGCCCCATCTCCTGCATGGTTTCTTCGAGTTGTATGACGATTTTCCGAACCTGCAGAGTGAGCATATTGACCGTCCTTAGACTAAAAGAATTGATTGTTGGAAAAAACTATAAACCGAATGTTTGGCGACTGTTCGGCCCGCCACATCGGCGGACCATCTGCAGCTTAGTTGACCATCACCAGCTTGCCCTTTACACCGCGCGAGCCCATGTGGGCAAAAGCCGCTTTGAGCTCGGCCATGGGCATGGTGCGGTCGATCACCGGTTTGATTTTCCCCTGGCTGTACCACTGCGCCAACTCACCCATCATGGCCGCGTTGGCCCGGGCTTCGCGTTTGGCAAAGTCGCCCATGAACACGCCCACAATAGACGCGCCTTTGAGCAGGGCAAGGTTAAGCGGCAGCGACGGAATCGGGCCGGCCGCAAAGCCAATCACCAGGTAGCGTCCGCGCCATGCGATCGAGCGAAACGCGGGTTCGGCGTAGTCGCCCCCCACCGGGTCGTAAATCACGTCGGGGCCTTTGCCCTTGGTCATCGCTTTGACAGCCTCACGCAGATTTTCGCTGCTGTAGTTGATGCTCGCATCAGCGCCAATCGAGATGCACAGCGCGCATTTGTCGGCGCTGGAGGCAGCCGCAATCACTGTGGCGCCACAGGCCTTGGCGATCTGGATGGCCGAAGTTCCTACGCCGCCGGAAGCACCCAAAACCAGCACGGTTTCACCTGCCTTGAGCTGAGCACGGTCGAGCAAGGCATGGTGCGAGGTGGCATAAGTCATGATGAAGGCGGCGGCATCGACCGCGGCGAAGTCTGGGGGCAGGGGCATGCACAACGCAGCTGGAGCCAGGGTGTGGGTGGCAAAACCACCAGTCCCGGAGAGGCAGGCCACGGCTTGGCCGATCTTGAGGTGCGAGACCCCCTGGCCAACCGCCTCAACCACACCGGCATACTCGGCGCCCGGTACAAAGGGCAGCGCCGGCTTGATCTGGTACTTGTTTTGCACAATCAGCAAGTCCGGAAAATTCAGGCTGGCGGCATGAATTTTCAGCAGTACCTCACCTGCACCGGGTTGCGGGGTGGGTAATTCTGTCCAGGTAAGAGCGTCAACGCCCACCGGGTTGCTGCAGAGCCAAGCATGCATGGTGTTCACTCCAAATAATCGCCCCGATCATAGAGGGCCGGCAGTCGGCAAAATGTCCCCCGGGTGACCACTTTTTTCGCTGGGTTGCAACCCTACAATCCGAAGCAACCATGGGACAACATGAAAATCCTGATCTCTAACGACGACGGCTACCTGGCCCCTGGAATCATCGCGCTCTACGAGGCGCTCAAAGATGTCGCTGAGGTGGAGGTGGTCGCACCGGAGCAAAACAACAGCGCCAAGTCCAACGCCCTAACACTGCATTCACCGCTTTATGTGTACCGGGGCGAGAACGGTTTTCGTTATATCAATGGCACGCCGGCTGATTGCGTGCATGTGGCACTGAGCGGCCTGCTTGGTTATCGCCCGGACCTGGTGGTATCTGGCATCAACAACGGCGCCAATATGGGTGACGACACCATTTATTCGGGCACCGTGGGCGCTGCCATGGAAGGCTTCTTGTTTGGCATACCGGCCATCGCTTTCTCGCAGGTAGAACGCCAATGGGTGGAGCTGGCCGCAGCCGCCCGCAAGGCGCGGGACCTGGTTCTGCAACTCGCGCAGCAGCAGCTCGTCGGCAGCAATCCTTGGCTGCTCAATGTCAATATTCCAAACCTGCCCTACGAGGCTATCGGACCGGTCCAATGCTGTCGCTTGGGGCGCCGGCATGCGGCTGAGGCGGTCATCCAGCAACTTAGTCCGCGCGGCGACACCATGTACTGGATTGGTGCCGCAGGCCCGGCCATGGACGATGGTG
>BJGT01000020.1 GCA_014190675.1 Comamonadaceae bacterium
GCGCTGGGCGCCGGGGCCGCGCTGTCGTCCTTTGTTTCGGTATACCCGCAGGTGGTCTGGCTCAGTGAACACAAAGAAGCGGTCTTTTCCCTGGCTGGCTTGATGATGGCGGGTGGTGGCGTATTTCATTGGCGCAACCGGCATGCACCCTGCCCCACCGACCCGGCCTTGCGCCATGCTTGCCTGCGAACTCGCAAGAGGTCGTTTGCGGTGCATGGTTTGAGCGCAACCTTCTACGTGATCGGTGGCTGGGCTGCCTTTGTTCAGCCCTGGTTGTGGGAGTGAGAGGCAGGCCCTAACGCACTGCCAAGAAGATCACTGCCGACAAAGCCGGTGTTGCCGTCACAGACTGCGGCTTTATCAATGTCGACCTCCAGATGCGCAGCGGGAGATTGAAGAGACTGAAAACACGGTTAAATAATCAAATAACCCATAGAATTGCGCACTAATAAATAGTTCGTGTACACTTAATATGATGTTGCGTAATGTCACCCTATCCGCCGAAGTTACTTTGATCGCTCGCGCCCGCGACAAAGCAGCCGCAAGGCAATCCTCTTTGAATGTTGAATTTCGTAAATGGCTGGTCAGCTTTACCGCCGAGCAAGACACTAAAGCGGTCGACCACTTTCGCGGTGTGATGGCCAAGCTGGGGCATGTTGAGGCCGGGCAAACCTTCACCCGCGATGAGATGAACCAGCGTTAGGCTACGGGCTTCAATCACTCAACGCCACCTCCGCTGGCTCAAGCCGAAGCCCAAGCATCCCGCACTAAGCCCCCACCGCACTGCGCTCATGGCTACGCTCCACTCTGAGAACCCGCTGTTCTTTCTAGACACCAATATTTTTGTGTACGCCCATTTGGCCAGCGAGCCACGCAAAAAGCTGCGTGCGGTGCAATTGCTGGAGCAAGCCCTGGCCAGCCACACGGGCTGTGTTAGCTATCAAGTGATTCAGGAATTTGCCAACGTGGGTTTGCGCAAGTTTGCGCAATGTTTTAGCGTGCACGAATGCAAACAGTTCATTGACGCTGCTATGCAACCCCTCAACCGCGTGGCAAGCAGCCCGGAGCTTTTAGAAGCGGCTCTCAACCTGCATGATGAAACCCGCTACAGCTTTTACGACTGCCTCGTGATTGCCGCCGCATTGCAAGCCGGAGCCAACGTTCTGTACACCGAAGACCTACAACACAACCAGTTGATTGACGGTCGCCTGCGCATCGTCAACCCGTTTTTGGCCGTGGCCAACGAGGCAAGTGCTTGAGAAATACAGTGGCCCTGGCCCAACCTAGCAAATGAACGTGGCGCTTGATATTCCGCGTAGCCTGAACTGGTTGTGGCGGCGGGCACTGTGGAAGCCTTTACCGCCGCCGCGGTAGCTGTGAATGTCAGGCCCGCATCGCCTCCTGAGCAGCCTTAGCCAAAAAGCCCGATCGCGTCATGTGGTGTGCGCTGGCCCAACTGTCAATCTGCTGCACCAGGTTAGACGGCAGACTCACATTTAAGCGTACCGGACGGGTGTCAATGCGGGTCATATCTACATCAGCTAACAGCCAAACTCCGCCGCTGTATTGGGGGTCAGCTACCAACACCTCTAATGCAGTGGGCGCCGGCACAGACTCGGGCTCGCCGTAAAAGTGCGCCTGCACCGCCTCTTGGATCGCGCCGGGCAAGGCAGCCCACTCATCGGCCGCAGCAAAGCAGCCCGCAAAGTCAGGGAAAGTTACCCCATGGGCATTCTTGCTACCGCCCACGTGCACGTAAACCGGATAAAGCATGTCAACCCCTTTCAAAAGGCCTCACAGGCCTGCTTGTTTAAAAATGCTGCGCACCGTGGGCAGCGGTAAATCTTTTTTGGGGTGCGGCACCGTCACTTTGCCCGCCTTGGTGGCGTGCTTGAACTGGTGATGCAAACCCACAACATGCACCAAAAACCAGCCATCAGACTTTAGTTTTTTGATGATGCCAGCACTTTTCTTGGATCTATTTTTCCACAAAAATACACAAAATAGGCGCGCCAAAAATCGGGTAACCGCGCTGTGGCAAGAAACGGCTTCTTGCTTGTTCACACCATGTCTGCCCGGAACCGTCATTGCCGGCTAGGACCGTGAATCCAGGACTATATGGACCCCCGATCCGACAAGGGATGACGGGGGGGCGGGGATGACGCTTATCCGTCATTCCGCGAAGGTGGGAATCCATGCCTGCCTTCATCGCCGCTACCGCAACCAGCGTCACTTGGCCCCGGAAAACGTCTCGGGCATTGCGGGCATGTCGGCGCCTGACATCCGCCGGTACACCGCATCCCAGGGCCGGGTGTTCACATCCACGCAGTCAATCAAGGAAACCAGCCCCCGATGGGTAGGCTCGCACAGCAGTAATTTACCGCCAGGGTTGACTCCACGCCATCAGGCCGCCACCGTCAACGGGTTGGAAAGGCTGTTTAAGCTGCCAACTTAGCACTCGCAAGACGATTAAGGCTTACGCCTTGCTCAGCAGCCATCAGCGCAAGATTTCGATGAAGCAGCGGCGGAATGCGAACGCGGAACTCGCCGCTGTAGCTTTTTTCGGCCATCGCCACCGGAACGGATTCGCCATTCGCCAGCATGTCGGCCAAAACATCGCCCACCACCTTTTGGATGCCTTTGAGGGCTGCTTCGGGCGTTTTCGCCAACCAGCTCAGGGAAGCAAATTCGGCGCACAAGCCTACATGTTCGTCATCTTCTGGCGACCAAGTAATGCGGTAGGTGTAGTGTCGAATGTTCATTGCTTGTTTCCCAATTTTTCAATAGCGTGAAGAACTTGTCTGACTTGATAGGGCTTCGCCTTACCTCTGGCGTTCTGGATGTTGACGCGTGGATCGCCAGGCCAAGGGGTTTTGAATATGGCGTGGCTACTACCGTCTTGCCTAGGCTTGCCGAAGTAAGAAACGCACACCTTCTTGAAATCATTGAAACTTACATTTCCCGGCTCCCGGCGCATCATCTCCAGGATTTTTTCGATTTGTGCCATAGGCGCTAATGGTGCCATTAATGGCACCATATGTCAATCGTTCCAACCAGCCACTCAAGCCCACCACGCCCGCCATTTCCGGCTGTCTAAGCGCGCAGCAAACGCCTCTTGGCTGCGCCCCCACTGCTGTGGTGAGACGGGCAGGCCGTTGCCGCCGATCAGGCCGCGGGCCGCCGCTCTGGGCTGGGGCCGATGCGCAAGTCGGTGAGGGTTTGGACCCAGTGCCGGGTTGGGAGCTGGTGAGGGGACAAACCAGCGCGATGGCTCGTGACTGGGCCTAATTGCCCGCGCCGACCTGACATTCCCGCCGCAGCAGCGCCAGCGCCTCGGCCAAGGTGTATTCGTGGTCGCTGGTCAATACAGGCAGGGCTTCTTCCAGAAAACTGGCCCACAGGGCCTGGTAGGCCTGCTGGTGCTGCTGCGGCGCGTGTTCGGCAATAAATCCTCTGGCCAGTGCCGGCTGCAACCCGGTCTTGCGTATTTTGCGCAGCAGTGCAGCAGCGCTTTTTTCTGTCAGCAGGGTCTTGGGGCTGGACCCGGCCGCCACGCACAGGAAGAGGGTCAAGAGCGCGCTCTCGTCCTCATGGCCGGCCGTGGCTTTGTGCCAGGCCGCGCTGACATTGCGGTCAAAGTGGTCAACCTCGCTCAAACTGTCTTCGATCCAGAAATACCGGCCAATGAAGGCCGGTGTCTGGTCAAACAACTTGCGCACCGTCAGGCCCGGGTCGAGAATCTTAGGCAGGTCGGTCAGCACAGAGGCCCGCACCGCCACCACCACCGGCACAAAGGCTTCGGGTAGGTTTTTGGGCAGGGCAATGGCCAGGTTTTTGGCAGAAGCCGTGGCCCTACCGACGCTGGTTTGGCCTGCGCTGTGTTTTTTCCGCAGGTCCACAATCAGGTTTTCAAAGCGGGCCCAGTCGGGCATCTCGGTGCGCTTGAGTGCCGCCAGCAGAAGCGCGGTGCGTATCACCGCCTCGGCGTCTTTGCCGGCATCCTGGAGGTCTTCTGCCTCAACGCCCAGCCGCTGGGCCAGCCAGGTGGCAGCATCAAGCACCAGGGCCACCGCACTGCGCTGCGCCAACTCAGCCTGGTAATCGGCCAGTGCTCGCAGCGACCATTTGGCCAGCTGGGGAATGTGCTCGTCGGTAAAACCACCGCCCTCGTTCATGCCGAAGTGGCTGTTTTGCGGCATGACGATCAGCGCTTTAAGTAGGTCGGCACCACCTTTGGACCGCGAGAGCAGCGAGTGCTCGCACAGCGCCTGGGCCGCCAGCCGCAGATCGCCGCCGCTGTTGTGCTCTAAATGCAGGCTGGCCAGGTTGACCAGGCGCGCGCGCGCTTGTTCAAGCTCGGGGCGCAAGAATTCGCTGCCAAAGTAGCGGGCAATCTGCACCATGCCTTTGGGCGCCTCTTGGCCCATGGCCTCGATTCTGTCGTTCGAGATGATGCTGTGTTGCACGCCATAGGCCAGGGCTTTTTCAAAAAAAGGCCTGGCGTCAAACAAGGAGACGGTGGACATGGGTGCGAAAGGCTGGCCAGTGGATCGGTCGGTGGTCGGGTCGGTCAGATGGCTGACTCTTCGTCAGACTCACGCGCCGCCGGCGTGGCCGTTCCGCGGTCGGTGTCTCGGGTATCAACCTTGTCGTCGTCAGCCTCCGCCTCATCTTCTTCCACCAGGCCGGCATCAAATGCCCGTGCCTTGGCGCGCAATACCAGCAGCATTTCAATGAACAGGTCGGCGCACTGGTACCGCAAAATCCAGGCCAGCTCCATCCAGTCTTGGTCGGCCACCTCGTCTTGTTCGACACGGGGCTTGATGTAGGCCGAGGCCAACAAGGCGCTGTCGGTCAGTATTTCGCCATCGTCTTCAGCAGTATCAAAGGTGCCGCTGCGGGCAAAGGCCTCGATCCGGCTGCGCTTTTCGGCAAAGTAGTCGGCCAGCGCCTCGGCGCCACCCTCTAGGTTGCCGATCGCATGCATGAACTCGGCCGGGTCGGCGCCGTCCCGAAAAATGATCGAGTTGAGCATGCCGCGCAAGTGGGTGTGCGTGAGGTCTTTGTAGTGTTTTTCGATGACCACCGCGCGAGCAAATTGCTCGGGTGTGACAAGCAGGTTGATCAAAGACTCCCGGGAATTGTCGTATTCCCGGATCACCGCCAGAATGTCTTTGGGCGGCAGTTGCGCCAGCACCACCATCAGGGCTTGATCGCCCTCGGCATCGGCCAGCTCCACCAGGGCAGACTCGGCGCCCACGATGTCACCCGAGGCAATCAGGCTTTGGGTTTTGGCGATCAGGGCGAGTTGGTTCATGGGCGCTTTCGGTTCAAGAATCGGTGGTTTGGCGCTCGGGCTCAGTCTTTGCGGTCAAAGCCCTGCTCAGCCAGCCAATCTGCGCCCGCCTCGTCGAGGCTTTGCTCTTGCGGGTCCTGCTCATCGTCGGAGTCCTGGCCATGCGGGTCGCGTTCGACCTCGTCTTGGGCCGAACTTGGACTTGATCCGGGTTTGCTGTAGAGGTATTCCAGCCCAGCTGCCAAGCTCATGAACCAAGCCCCCCTGGGCTCTTTCAAGACTTCTGTGGCGAGGGTCTGCGCCCAGGGCCGCAAAACCACCGCGTCCGCTAGGCCGCCCCAAGCCAGAAGTTCGTCAGAACCCTGGCTAACCACCTGCTCCATCAGCCCTGGGCGTTTGAACTCAAAACCCTGATGAAACACCACCGCCACCATCTCGGGGCTGACTTCGATCATCTGGCGCAAAAACCCAATCTCCTGGCGCTTGTCTGTCAGGCGTTGGCGCAACACGTCTTTGCCCTCGGAGTCCGAGCTCAAGTCATCCATCTCGGCTTGGTAAGCGCTGGCCAGATTGTGGAAAAAAGGCGAAATACTCACAGTGTTGTGCCCATCAAAATCGATCTTGAAGAATGGTTTTAAAGTAGTTGTGCCAGATCTCTCTGGCGGTTTGTTGGGGATCATCAAGCAGGTTACGCCGGCGGTTGTCGTCGTAGGCTTGTCGCCTGAGCTCGTCAGAAAGCACCTCGTAGGCTTCTTGTACCGCTCGGAAACGGGCGGGCGCATCCGCAGCGTTGTTTCGGTCGGGGTGGTAAATCGCCGCTTGTTGGCGAAACGCTTTTCTGATGTCGGCCAGCGCGGCATCGCTACCCAAACGCAGGGCGGCGTAGTGGTCTTTCATGGGCGGGCGGTGAGTCGCAGGGCCGGGAGCAAACAACAAACAGGCATGGTCTTGAGTATCGCATCTGGGGCAGGCGGGCTGGCCGCATGAAGTCACTGCGCCAGCGCCACCGCCTGGTCAACAAAGCGGTAAACCTCGCTGGGAATGATGCCATTGGGACCTTTGTCGGTCTTGTTGCGGAACTGGCCTAGACGCACCACCACCAGCTGCTTGGAGGGCACCACAATCACATACTGGCCCTGGTGCCCCTGCATCAGGTAGAAAGGATGTTGGTACTGCCAATCCAGCCATAGCGAATGGCCGTAGTAGGGCTTGAGGCCGGGTTTGCGCATGCGCTCGACAAAGGCTGGGTCAAGCAGGGTCTGGCCCTGCCAGCGGCCGTCTTGCAACAGCAGTTGGCCGAATTTTGCAAAGTCCCGGGCTGTGGCGAAGATGCAGCAGTAGGTGCGCTCGATGCCTCCCTGGGAGCCTTCGCGGTCTAGTGTGTAGATACCGTCGCGTAGCATGCCCAAGGGCTGCCACAGGCTGCGCGACAGGTGCGCGCTGATGGTCAGGTCTTTTTCTTTGGCATCCAAGGCCCGCTGCAGGTATACCCCCAGCAGTTGGGCGCTGCCACTGCTGTACTCGTAGGCACTGCCCGGCTCCCGCTCAAAACCCTGACCCAGCACCAGTTCACGGGCGTTCTTGCCAAAGTAGAGCTCGGTGGTGATGTTGATCGGCAGGTAGTAGTTCTCGGTCCAGTCGTGCCCTGAGGTCATGCTCGAGAGCTGGGCCAGGGTGGCCTTGGCAGCCCAGGCATTGGCGGCATATTCAGGAAGCCGGGTGGTGATGGCTGAATCAAAACTGGCGATGATTCCCTGCTGTATCGCCATACCAACCTGCATCGTGGTAATGGTCTTGGCGACCGAGAATGCGTTGGTTCGGCTGCTTTGGTCGTAGGGCGCAAAGTACTGCTCGTGCAGCAGGGCGCCGTTGTGCAACACCAAAAAGCCGGCCGTGCCGTACTGCTTGAGGTAGGCCTGCATCTCGGGGGCCAGGGGCTGCTGGTTGTAGCGGGGGGCTTTCGGCCAGTCTTGCGCCGCCCCCGCGGCAATCAGGCGTTGCTCGAAGTTGTTGGCATCGTCAATGTGCGCAGTGGCATGGCCTTGCAGGTAAGTGGCGGCCAAAGCGCGCCAGATGTAGCCGTGCCCAGAGAGTTGCAAGCCCAGCGCGGCCAGCAGCACAGGGGCCAGCAGGCCCCAAGCCAGCCAACGCCAAATATTCGACACGGCGCTGCCCCTTTGGCTGTCAAAGACCTGGGGCTTACTCGGTTTCGATTTTGGCTTCTCGAATTGCCTTGGCCCATTTGATGGTTTCGGCAGCGGTGCGCTGGCCCAGCGCATCGGGCGAGGCCGGCGCGGTCTCAAACCCCAGGGCCGAAAAACGCTCCAGCAAATCTTTGTCGACCGCCGCCGCGTTGGCCGCCCGGTTGAGTTTTTGGATCGCATCGGCCGGGGTTCCAGCGGGCGCGTAAATGGCAAAGAAGGCGATCAGCTCGTAGTCTTTGAGGCCCAGCGCCTCGTTGACGGTTGGCAGATCAGGCACGGCCTTGGAACGTTGGCTGGAGGTCACCGCCAACCCGCGCACCTTGCCACCCTTGACTTGCGGCAACATCACCGCAAAGTCGGCGGTGAACAGGTTAACCTGGCCAGCGATCAGGTCAGTCATGGCGGCCGGGCCGCTTTTGTAAGGCACATAAGTCATCTGTATGCCCGCCATGCTGGAGAGCATTTCGGTCGATACCCGCTGCGAGGTGCTGGCGCTGGCATAGGTCAGCACGGTGGGTTTGGCGCGGGCCAGTTCCGTGAGCTCGCGCAGGGTGCGCACCGGCACATCATTGTTGACCGCCACAATCAGCGGCACCGAGCCCATGTAGGCCACTGGTGCGAAGGCCGTGTCCTGGTCATAGGGTAGTTTTTTCATCAGGCTTTTCAGGGCAGCGTTGGTGCTGTTGGTTCCGATCAAAATGGTGTAGCCGTCTGGCGTGGCTTTGGCCACCGCGTCGGCGCCCAACATGCCATTGACCCCGGCCTTGTTTTCCACCACCACGGCTTGGCCCAGTGTGTCGGACATTTTTTGGGCAAAGGCACGGCCAATCTGGTCGGTGGCGCTGCCGGGCGCAAAGGGGATGATGGCCTTGATCGGCTTGGTCGGGAAGTTTTGCCCTTGCACCGCGCAGGCGCCCAGGGCCAACAGCAGGGCCAGCAGATTTTTGATTTTGTGTGTCATGGTGTCTCCATCGGGTTGTACAAATTGTCAGGTCGGGTCGGCTCAATGCGCATGCCCAGCAGCATGGCGCTCAGGCACTTGCCATGGGCATCAAGCGCCAGCGATCGGGTGACCCCGCCGCCCAAAGCGTCGTGCAACACAAAGTGCAGGGCGCCCAGATGCGCCAGCTCGTAGCGCTCCACCGCGCCGTGAACGATGGCGCACAAGTGTAGGCGCACCCGCTGCGCGGTGAGCGCCTGCTCGATCAGAGCGAAATCCTTCAGGCGGTACACGATCACCGACAGCGTGGCACGGCAGCCTTTGTCACCGCTACGGGCGTGGGCAATGTCGCGCAGCAGCACAGATTTTGGGCGGCTCATGGCCCTGGCCCTGCGCCAAGGAGCTCAATCCGGGTGCTGACCCATTCACGCGGGATGAGTACCGAGGCCACTGCGATCACCTCCTTGACCGAGCGGGTAGCGCCGCCGCCGCCGGCCGGGCCGTTGAGGTAGAGCGCCTCGACTTCATGGGCTACTGCCTGTGCCTGTTGCTCAGTGGCCACGCGCAGGGCAACCCTGGCTCGCACCTCGGTCGGCTCTGGCCGGCGCGGGTGCAAGGCTTGTTGCACCGGGCCGCTCAGGGCGTTGAGGCCAATCAGCTCAAAGCGGCTGTCAAAGTCGCCCAGACCGGCATCGTCCAGGCGCTCGCGCACCAGCTCGAGTGCCAGCTGTCCACGGTCCTGCGCGCCCGGCCCAGCATAAGAAATTTGGCCCTCGCCGATAAAGCCATCGCGGTAACCCACGCTGACCTTGAGGGTCTGGGGCCTGGCCCGCCCGTCCCCCCCGCTCACCCGCACTCGGTCTGGGCCGGCTGGCTCAAAGCGCACTGCGGAAAAGTCGGCCACCACATCGGGCTGCAGGTAAAGTGACGGATCATCAATCTCATAAAGCAGCTGCTCGGTGCAGGTGGCGACGCTAACGCAGCCGCCCGAGCCCGCCACCTTGGTGATCACGGCATCGCCACTGGCCTGAACTTCAGCCAGGGGAAAACCCAAGCGCCCCAGCTTGGGCACATCTTTGAAACCCGGATCAGCAAAATAGCCCCCGGTGATTTGCCCGGCGCACTCCAGCAAATGCCCCACCAGCACACCACGGCCCAGGCGTTGCCAATCGTCCAAACGCCAGCCGAAGTGGTGTATGAGCGGCGCCAGAAAAAGCGCCGGGTCGGCAACCCGGCCGGTAATGATCACCTGCGCCTTGGTACGAAGTGCAGGCAACAGGGCCTCAGCGCCCAGGTAGACATTGGCCGACAGGGCGCGCGGCAGCAGGTCTGCCAGAGCTGCCGATGACTCAAGTACCGCCAGACCTTGCCCGCGGTTGCGCAAGACCTCCAGCACATCATCACCGAGCAACACAGCCACCTGCACCTGGGGCAGCCCAAGCTCAGCGGCGATCCGCAGCACCTCATGGCCCGCCTGCAGCGGGTTGGCTGCTCCCATGTTGCTGATGATCCGAACACCCTGGCTCAAACAGGGCGCCAGTACCGCTCGCATGCGTTGCGCCAACAGCGGGTCAAAGCCGAGCATCGGATGCCGGCTGCGCTCGAGTTGCGCCAGGGCAATGGTGCGCTCGGCCAGACATTCAAACACCAGGTAATCAAGCTCCCCTTGTTGCGCCAGCTCGCGGGCCGGGGCGATGCGATCGCCCGCAAAGCCAGCGCCCGCGCCTATGCGCAGCAGAGTTTTTTTGGGCGTCATGGAGGGCTTTTGTTCTTCATCACAGCAACCGGGTGTTGCTGCAGTTTAATAAACCGTGGCGCGGTTTCCCCCAAATCTATACTCCGCACACTCCCGTCGCTCTCCGCAAGCCCAGCATCTTCACATGTCCGCCCAGTATCTTGGCCCCCTGCCTACACACGGGCGGTTTGACTACTGCAGCATCGAGCAACGGGCCTCTTACCGTTGGCCCAATGGTGCTGGCTTGGCGGTGTACCTGGGCTTTAATGTCGAACACTTTGCGTTTGGCCAGGGGCTGGGCGCCTGCATCGGGCCGGCATCACCGCCACCCGACGTGCTGAACTACGCTTGGCGCGAATACGGTAACCGCGTAGGCGCCTGGCGCTGCTTGGAACTGTTTGACACCCTCGGACTGCCGACCGGCGCATTGATCAATACTGCGCTGTATGAACACTGCCCGGAGTTGGTGGCGGCCCTGGTGGCGCGTGGCGACGAGTTGATTGGCCACGGCCACAGCAATGCCGAGCGGCAGGGCAGTCTGGGCGAAGTGGCCGAGCGTGAGTTGCTGGTTCATTGCCGTAATCGCATGCTGGCCCACGGCCATGCGGCGCCCCAAGGCTGGCTATCGCCCTGGATTTCCGAGACCACGCTAACCCCCGATTTGCTGGCCGAGACGGGTTACCGCTACACCCTGAACTGGTGCCATGACGACCAGCCGCTGCCCATGCGCACCCGCAACGGCCAGGCGCTCTGGACTGTGCCCTACCCGCAGGAACTCAATGACATACCGATGATCATGGCGCGGCAAATGGACGCCAAGGATTTTTGCCAAATGATCGTCGACAACTTTGACGAGATGCTGCTGCAAGCCCGCCAACAGCCGCTGGTGATGGGCATTGCGCTACACCCCTACCTGATGGGGCAGCCCTACCGGCTGCGCCACTTGCGAGCAGCCTTGGAGCACCTGTGCCGGGCGCGGGACCTCGGACAGGTCTGGTTCACCACGCCAGGCGCCATATGCGCTCATGCGGACCGGGCTTTGGCCCAAGCGGGGCTTATTAGGCCGGCTGGGCAAAGCCAGGCTCGCCTCGGTTAAAGTCCGAACTTAGTTCGGCTGGTTACAAGGTAGGGTTCATGAAAGTTTACGAATTCATCGTCGGCATAGAAAAAGCCATCCTGGTGTTGATCGCCGGCTTCACTGTTTATGCTGTGGGCCTGGAGATGTTCATCATTGTCTTGGCGCGCTCCGTCAAGCTCACGGACCTGCTGCTGCTCTTCATTTACGCAGAGGTTCTTGGCATGGTGGCGGGCTTTTACAAGAACCGCCGCATTCCTATCACCATCCCGATTTTTATTGCCGTCACGGCGCTGTGCCGGCTGATTATTTTGCAGGGCAAAGAGACCAATGCGGTCAATCTGATTTACGAGAGCGGCGCTGTCTTGCTGCTGGCAGTCGCCGCCTTGGTGATCCGCTGGAACCTGATCAAACTCAATAGCCCACCCGGTGCGCCGGAGCAGGACGAGTTATAGCGGTCCCGCGCTTTAATTCTGCGTATTTTTTAAAGAGAGCAAACCTATGTCGTCGGTCAAAGCCTGCCTGGATAAAAAATCCGGCCAATTGTTTTCCCTGAGCTCCACCGATCAGGTGCACCAGGCACTCGAATTGATGCGCTCAAACCGGGTGCGCTCGGTGTTGGTGATAGACGATGGCACCCTGGTGGGCGTCGTCACCCAGGGTGACTGCGCCATCAAGGTGCTGTTGCCGGGGCTCAATGCACGGCAAACCCGACTGGCCGAAATCATGACCCCAGCGCCAGTCACCGTTGCCATCACCGACAGCCTGCAGTCCTGCATGGGCATCATGACCACCCGCAACATCCGCCATTTGCCGGTGCTGACCAAAGGCAAAGTGGTCGGTATGGTGTCAATTGGCGACATTGTCAAAGACATCATGAGCCAGCAGGGCGACCAAATCAAGCAGCTTGAAACTTTTATAAAAGGTCATGGCGTGGCTTGAAACTGCCGGTAGATAATCCCGGCCTCATGGCCCTCATCACCCTGCTTGACGCCCAACTCGCTTTTGGGCATGTCCCCCTACTAGACCACGCTGATTTCTCCCTTGAGTCACAGGAGCGTGTTGGCCTGATCGGTCGCAACGGGGCGGGTAAATCGTCTCTGCTGAAAATTCTTGCGGGTATGGAAAGACCCGACGACGGCAGCGTGCAAGTACAGGGCAACACCCGCATCGCGTATGTGGCCCAAGAGCCGCTGCTTGATGCCCAGGCCAGTGTTTTTTCGGCCGTCAGCGCCGGCCTGGCCAAGGTGGTGTCTCTGATTGACGCCTATGTTCTGGGCCAGGGTGATCTGGATGCCATGCAAAGCGAGATCGAGGCACTGGACGGCTGGAACTGGGAGCAACGGGTGACCGAAACCCTGCAGCGCCTGCACCTGGATCCCGAGGCTATTTTGGCAACCCTCTCAGGCGGCACCAAAAAGCGCGTGGCACTGGCCCAGGCACTGGTGGCCCAGCCCGATGTGCTGCTGCTCGATGAGCCCACCAACCACCTCGATCTCGACTCGATCGACTGGTTGGAGGGCCTGCTGGTGGAGTTCAGGGGCAGCATCATCACCATCACCCATGACCGGTCTTTTTTAGACCGGGTGGCGACGCGCATTGTGGAGCTGGACCGTGGGCGCCTGCTCTCTTACCCCGGCAATTTTGCGGCCTACCTGACGCAAAAAGAAGAGCAATTGGCGCAGGAGGCGGTGATCAACGCGCGCGCCGACAAGCTGCTGGCGCAAGAAGAGGTTTGGATCCGCAAAGGGGTAGAGGCCCGGCGCACCCGCGCCCAGGGCCGCATCACCCGGCTGGACCGGCTGCGCGCCGGCCGCGAAGCGCGGCGTGAAACCCTGGGCAGCGTCAACATGGACGTAGCGAGCGGCGCCGTCAGCGGCAAACTGGTGGCCGAGTTGACCCATGTTTCCAAATCGTTTGGTGAGCGGGCGATCGTGCGCGATTTCAGCGCCACCATCCTGCGCGGCGACAAGGTCGGCCTGCTCGGACCCAACGGCGCGGGTAAAACCACGCTGCTCAAGCTGATTTTGGGCGAACTCGCGCCCGACCCGGCGCCGGCCAACGCCCCGGCACCCGAGCCTGGCCACAGCCGCTGGGGCACGGTACGACAGGGCGCCAATGTGCAGGTGGCCTACTTTGACCAAATGCGCAATGCACTCGACATGCAGGCCACACTGGAAGACTTCATCAGCCCTGGCAGCGAATGGATCGAGATCGGCCGCGAGCGAAAACACGTCAAAAGCTACCTTGGCGACTTTTTGTTTTCGCCTGCCCGGGCAAATTCACCAGTCAGCAGTTTGAGTGGTGGCGAACGCAACCGACTGCTGCTCGCGCGCCTGTTTGCCCGACCAGCCAATGTGCTGGTGCTCGACGAGCCCACCAACGACCTGGACATCGACACCCTGGAGCTCTTGGAAGACCTGCTACAAAATTACGACGGCACGGTGTTTTTGGTCAGCCATGACCGCACTTTTTTGGACAACGTGGTCACCAGCACCATCGCCTTTGAAGGAGAGGGCCGCTGGCGCGAATACGAGGGTGGCGTCACCGACTGGCTGACGCAAAGTAAACGCGCCACAGAGCTGGCCAAAAGCAAGGGGCAAAAAGGCGCCCAGCCCTTTAATTACGGGCGGGATCAGCTGTCAAAAAACGAGCCGATGAGCCGGCCTGAGCTACCCAGCACCGAGCCAGCCGCCCCACCTCCGAAGGCGCGCAAGCTCAGCTTCAAGGAGCAACGAGAGCTTGATGGCCTGCCCGAGCGCATTGCTGCCCTGGAAACTGAGCAGCAAGCCATCGCCACCCAGCTGGCGGACGGCACGCTTTACGCCACTGACAACGCCCGGGCACTGGGTCTGGCGGCACGCAGCGCCCAGATCGACGTCGAACTGCTGGCTGCGCTGGAGCGCTGGGAGGCCCTGGGCGCGCCGGCTTGAAACCAGCCAGCTTACGCGAGCTGTGCGCCCACGGCGCAAGCTCTGGGTGACCAGCCAATCTGTAATTAAAGTGTGGCTGGCTGAGCGTCTTGAAGCGTCTACTTCCAACTTGCCGCTCCAACGGACACGCTCAGGCGCTGCACACCGCTGAACTTTGCCGTACGCCAGATTCGCTGCTCAGTGAAAGTGCACCGTCAGCACCGTCCGGTCATCGCTGAACAGGGTGGTGGTCGAGCCCTTGACGCCGGCAAAAGCGCCGCACTTATGAAAGTCCTGCGCCTCGACCCGGAAGAACTCATCCTCCCAGTCGCGCACGCTGGTGCCGGCCGGGCAGGACAGGTAGCCGTCGGTGAACAACTCGATGCTGTGCACCTCGCTTTTGCGGCGTGACAGACTCAGCACATCGGGGCCCTGGGTGTGCGTGCCGTCCAGCACGGCATAGCCCAACGAATGGCCGACGCGGTTGCAGTAAGCATACTGCCCGCCGGCAATGCCGGCAAGCAAGAGCAGCGGCACCTGGTCGATGGCGTCGGGCTGCAGCCGCGGCGCGCAGGCGGCCTGCGCCTGGGCCAGCAACTGGGCGACGTCCTGCCCCGACAGCAGGGCAGGATCCGCTTGCGCCAAGCCCTTGAACACCAGCTGCCGGGTTTCCCGCTCCAGCGCATCCTCACGCCAGCCGCGCGCCTGTAGCTGGCGCAATACCGCGACCCGACCGGCGGTGTAGATCAGGTCAATGTCCTTGTTGATGCGCAGCAACTCGGTGCCATTGATGCGGATCCCAGAGTCGCCCACAATCAGCAAGCGCAGGCTGTCACCGGCATCCTCCACCATGGCCACCGTGGTGCCAGCCCGCACCGGCCCGGCACCCGCCGCCGTCAGGCCGCTGGCAATCGACTGGTTCATCGCCCGCATCAGGTCTTGTGCAGAGCCCAGGGCGTGGTCGAGCGGGCTGGCGTAGCGCACCATCGCCATGGCCGCCAGCCGGGCCGCCAGCCGCCCGGGCGATTCGCCCTGCACCGACACGCCCGAGGTATCGGTGGCGCCATCGAATACCGCATAGAGGCACTGCGGCAACACCACCAGGATGTCATCACCCGGCTGCGAGAGGTCGCGGCATTTGGGTGTGCTGCAGGATTCAATCTTCATGGCCTGCACTCAGACAAAGGCGGCCTCCTTAGACTGCGAAAACCGCAACACCACAAAGACGCACAGGCCCGAACTGGCCAGCAGCAGCGCGGCCAAGGCTGCGGCAATGCCAAACTCGCCGTCCAGCACGGCACTGTAAATCCGCACCGGCATGGTGGTTGTGCGAGCGGTGTACAGCAAGAGAGTGGCTGACAGCTCGTTGATGGCCGTGATGAAACTCATCATCGCGCCGGCGATGACGCCAGGCAGCATCAAGGGCACGGTCACCCGGGCAAAGGCTTGGAGTGGTGATGCGCCCAGGTTGACTGCCGCCTCCTCGATCGAGGGTTTGATTTGGCGCAGCACCGCGCTGGTAGCACGCACCCCATAGGGCAGCCGACGGACGAACAACATCAGCACAATGATTGTGCTGGTGCCAATCAGGTCAAACGCGCCGTACTGAAAGCAAAGCAAAAACCCGATAGCCAAGACTACCCCGGGCACCACATAGGGCACCATCAGCAAGGCGTCGAGCAGGCCGGCCGCAGCGGTTTCACGGCGCACCACGACATAAGAGATCAAGCCCCCGGCCAGGGTAATCAGCATGGTGGCCAAAAGTGAGTACTTGAAGGTGTTGGCAATCACATCGGGCACCTCCCGAATCACCCGGGCGTAGCTGTTCAGGCCAAAGCCGCCCGTAAATACCGGCCCATTGGTCTCTAAAAACGAGGTGTAGATGACGACCGCGATTGGCATGGTGGCCAGCGCCGCAATGCTGTAGCACAGCGCATGCACCGCCACCCCAAAGGCACCACGACAAGGCTTGGGTACTGACAGGTTGGTGAGCGCGCCAGCATAACGCCGCGGGCCCATCAGGTAGCGCTGCAACAGCACAGCCAACATGGCGATCAAGATCATCAGCATAGAAATGCTGACCGCCATTGTTGGCGGACCACCCATCTCTGATGTGTACTGGTTGTAGGCCACGGTCGACAGGGTGCGGTAATCACGGCCAATGATGGAGGGCGTGCCAAAATCAGCGATCGACAGAACAAAGCTCAAAATCGCCCCCGAACTCACGGCCGGGAATACGAGTGGCAAGGTGACTTTGAAAAACCGTGCAGTCGCGCTGCAGCCCAGATTTTCGGCCGCTTCTTCATACGCCCGGTTGATATTTCGCAAGGCGGTTTCGGTCATCAGGTAGACGAAGGGGAAAAATTTCAGGCTAAAGACCAAAATAATGCCGTGCGCACCATAAATGGTGGGCATCGTCAGGCCCAGCGTCTTGATGTTTTGCGTCAGCCAGCCGTTGTTACCGGCCACCATCACCCAGGAATAAGCGCCAATAAAAGGTGGCGAGACCAGCGCCAGCACGGCCAGCGTGGCGATCACGCTGCGCCCACGCACCACAAAACGGGCGGTGCAATAGGCCAGAGACACGCCCAACAAGCAGGCGCCCAGCATGCCGCCTCCACCGACAATCAAGGTGTTTTTCAGCGCGCCGAGATAGTAGGGATGGGTCAGGATTTTCTGATAATTGCTCAGCGTGAATGTCTGGGTCTGTGCATCAAGAAAACCAAGCACCAGCACCTGGCCAATTGGCCAAACCAGCAACAAGCCGAGTAGGCCGATAGCCCCGAGCATGACCAGCGACCAGACATCTAGCCGGGCTTTGCTGCGCCAGCGGGCCAGGCTCATGACGCCCGGCACAGTCATGCCAGTCGCGCTCCGGTTGCACCCGGAGCAAAGTACTGCAGGTCAGACGCATGCAGCCCCAGCACCACATCGTCGCCGGCCTTGAGTGCCACCATGGCTTCGCTGGGCGCGGTAAGCGCCTCCAGCATGCCATGGCCAGCAAGCTCTACCGACAATTGCAACTCCCGCCCAGTGAACATGGCTTGGCGCAGGGTGCCATACACCCTGATGCCCGGGCCGCTCAATGGTCCGTTGACGACAATTTTTTCAGGCCGAGCGGCGGCCACACAGCCCGCCTGCGCCCAAACCAGCGGTGGCAGCGCTAATGGCTGACCCAGCAGCAAACCCTGGGGCTGCTCGAGCTTGCCCACTTGCATGAAATTGTTGCTGCCGACAAAACTCGCAACGAAGCGGTTTTGTGGATCCTTGTAAATCAGCCAGGGGCTGCCCACCTGCTGCACCACGCCATCAAACATGACGCAAACCTGGTCCGAGATGGACAGGGCCTCTTCTTGGTCGTGGGTCACATAAATGGTGGTGATACCAAACTCTTGCTGCAGCTGGCGGATGTCGCGTCGCAGTTCCTCCCGCAGCTTGGCGTCAAGGTTGGAGAGCGGCTCATCCATCAGCAGCACCTTAGGTCGAGTCACCAGGGCACGCGCCAGACCCACGCGCTGCTGCTGCCCGCCGCTGAGCTGGTGCGGCATGCGCTGGGCCAACTGCTCGAGTTGCACAGTCTGCAAAATCGCCGCAACCCGCTGGCGGATGTCTGCCGCTGTCACTTTTTGCTGCACCAGCCCAAATGCCACGTTGTCAAACACATTGAGGTGTGGAAACACCGCATAGTCCTGAAACACCATGCCCACCTGCCGCTTGTTCGCACTCAGAGAGCTAATTGACTCTCCACCGACCACGATGTCGCCAGCATCTTGGGCATGAAACCCAGCAATCGCCCGCAGCAGCGTGGTCTTGCCGCAGCCGCTGGGGCCCAAAAGGGTGAAAAAAGCGCCCGAACCAATGTCCAGGTTGATCCCCTTGAGCGCCGCGTGGCGGCCATAAGACTTGTGGATGTTGATCAGACAAACTTGGGACATCGGCTACTCTCAGGCACCAAAAGTTACTTTTTGTTCATCATCAAATCATTCCATTTGGTCATGATGCGGCCTCTGTTGGCGCCAGCCCAGTCGACATCATATTTAATGAGCTTGATTTTGCTCAAGGGTGTGAGCGGGTTTTTGGTGAGCACATCGGCGCGCACTGATCGACGGCCTGCGGCGTCAATAATCTCCTGCCCCTCCTTGGACAGCATGTAGTTCATAAAGGCTTTACCGCCTTCTGCGTTGATCGGCGAGGCCATCAGGGCCATCGCATCAGAGATTGCTGAGGTGCCATCGAGGGGATAAAGAATCTCGACTGGCCCACCGCCCACCTTGAACCTGAGCAGGGTGTCCTCGTTAGACAGGCCCAAGGCCGCTTCGCCATCATTGACAAACTTGGACACCGCCCCTGAGCTGTTGGATAAAACCATGTTGTCAAGAATCTTGGCGAACAATTCCCAGCCTTTTTCCTCACCGTAAATCAGCAAAATCGTGGTCAGCTGGGTGTAGGAAGAGCCTGATTTGTCAACCCGTGCCGCCGAGATTTTCCCCTTGTACAGGGGCTTGGCCAGATCGGCCCAGGTTTGCGGATACTGTGCGGGCGTAAGCAACTTGGTATTGACGCCAATAGCGCTGGTGACTGCAGTGAAGGGCACTGCGGCATCATTGATTTTGAAGGCCTCGGCCATGAACTTCGCGTTATCGGGCGTGTATTTGGTGAACAGGCTGGGATTGGCCTCGATCCCCTCGGCTCCCACGCTGAAGAGTACATCGGCGGTCTGCCGGCCTTTTTCAGCTTTCAGGCGGTTGATCAGGTCACCCGAGCCGCCCTTGATCAACTCGACCTTCAGATTGGCACTTTTTTCAAAGGCCGGAATCACACGGTCGAGCAAATCTTGCGGCGCTGCGGTGTAAATCGTGACCCGGTTTTGGCCAAAGGCACCGGCGCTCAGAAAAGGCAGCAGGGCTAGCGTGACAAGGCATCTACGAGAGATTTTCATGAGCGGTCTCCAAGTGTTAATCGGCAAAGAATCTTAACAAGCCGCAATTACGTGCGCATCACCCGCCCCGGCCCGACGCGCTTATTGGGTGTGCGGCGCGCGGTGCATGCGGTTGGCGCCATTGGCCACGAGCTGTCTGATGTGCTCAGCGCACAGCGCCTTGTCCTGTGGATAGGTCACGCCAAACCAGTGGCCTTCGGTGCTCAAAATCCGGCAGTCGGCCCGCTTGGTACAAAGCAGTTGATCGATGACGCTGGGGATGAAGCACTCGGCGCTGTCATGGGCGCCAAATTTCCCCAGAAAATTCGTGAAGTTCGCCTCAATCGCGGGCAGCACGGCCAGGTTAAAGCCCCAACAGTTCATCGAAACCAGCGCTTGCGGCGCCAAAGCCACCATCTGACCGTCAAGCCGACGGCCACGGCAGATGCCCTCAGGCGCCATGGTGATGCTGGTGTGCTCTTGCACCGACATCAGCCAACCATCAGCGCTATGGCAAATGCCTCGGTTCACGCCGCCGTGGGCCGACAGGGTTTGCCCAAGGCGGTAAGCCACCATGCAACACTGTAGCTGCGCAGTGCCACTGGCCTGAGTTCCGACTTTCAGTAAAAACTCGGCCACCTCTTGGTAGGCCTGGTGGCCATAAAAGTCGTCGCCATTGACAACGGCAAATGGGCCATCCAGCAGGGCGCGGGCCGCCCAAACAGCATGGGCAGTGCCCCACGGCTTGCTGCGCCCCGGGGGCGGGGTGTGGCCCTTGGGCAGGTCATCCACATCTTGCAGCGCGTAGCCTACGCTCAGTATTGCCTCGTACTTCGAGCCAATTTGCGCTTTAAATACAGCGGCAAATTCGACGCGAATTACAAAGATAACTCTGGAAAATCCGGCCTGCATGGCATGCCTCACAGCGTAGTCAATCACGGTTTCGCCATCAGGCCCCACCGGCTCGAGCTGTTTGAGGCCACCGTAGCGCTCACCCAGGCCCGCAGCCAGCACCAGCAGGGTCAATGCCGGATCCGGGCCAGCGCTGACTGGCGGCTGAGCGCTCACCCCATTCGACCCGTGATCAGGTCGGCGGCCTTGTACGCCAACATCACCGTGGGCGCATGGGTGTTGGCAGAGGTGATGTTGGGAAACACCGAGGCATCGATCACCCGCAGGCCCTGCACGCCGTGCACCCGCAGCGCGGCATCGACCACCCCGCCAGCCGCCTCGGGCGCCATGCGGCAAGTGCCGCAGGGGTGGTAGACGGTGCCACTGCGGGCCTGAAAGTCAGCCAACAGGGAGGCGTCATCGAGTGCCGCCGGGTTGACCACCGGTTGACCCAGAATCAGGCCCTGCATGGCCCGGGTTTGCTGCAAGCGGCCGATCAGGCGAGCCCCAGCGAGTACGCTGGCAATGTCTTGCGCATTGGCCAGTGCATTGGGGTAGATGCGGGGCGCCTGCGCCACATCGGGCGAGGCTATGTCAATGCGGCCCCGGCTGCTGGGGCGGCAGGGGTTGAAGCCGATAATGAAGCCGGGGTAGGGGTCGGGCCGAAACAAGGGCCGCTTGCCAACATACTCGGTCGAATAGCTCAATGGGTTGAAATAAATCTGCGTGTCAGGCCGCTCCAGGCTGCTTGATGAGCGAACCATGCCGCCCATCTGGTTCACACTCAGGCTCAGGGGCCCACTGCGTTGCAACACAAAGCGCAGGCCTGCGCGCAGCCGGCCGGGCCAACTGCCCAAGGCGCTGTTGAGCGTGGGCTCGCTCGCCCGGTAAAAATAATTGATCCCGATGTGGTCTTGCAAGCCGCCACCCACGGCTGCATTGGCGTGGACCACGCCGATACCCAGGTCTTGCAGCAGTTGGGGTGGCCCAATGCCGGAGAGTTGCAGCAGTTGGGGCGAGTTGACGGCTCCACCCGCCAGCAGCACCTCGCCCAAGGCCTGCGCTCGCAGCACCTGGCCTTGGTGACGGTATTCAACCCCCACGGCCCGCTGGCCGTCGAACAAAATGCGCTGCACCAGGGCCTGGGTACGCACAGTCAGATTGGCGCGCCCTAGGGCGGGGCGCAAAAAGGCATCGGCAGCCGAATAGCGCAGGCCGTCTCGGGTATTGATCGCATAGGCGCCCACCCCTTCAGGCTGCTCGCCATTGAAGTCGGCGCTGGCCGGCAGTCCGAGCTCTTGCGCTGCGGCCAAAAAATGCCGCTTGACCGGATGGTATTCAGGCGCCCGTTCTGACACCCACAGTGGCCCATCGCCCTGCACCGTGCCATCGGCGCGCACCCGGCGCTCCAAGCGCCGAAACACCGGCTCGAGATCCGACCAGCCCCAGCCCGGGTTACCGGCGGCGCGCCAATCCTCAAAGTCGCCGGGCAGACCGCGGCAGTAGACCATGGCATTGATCGAGCTCGAGCCGCCCAGCACCTTGCCACGGGGCCAGTAACTGCTACGCCCGCCCAGGCCATGGTCTGGCTCAGTGGTGTACCGCCAGTTGACCCGAGCGTCATAAAAAGTTTTGCCGTAGCCAATCGGCGTCTTGATCCAAAACCGCCGGTCGCTGCCGCCGGCTTCAAGCAGCAACACCCGCTTGGATCCATCGGCGCTGAGGCGTTCGGCCAGCACACAGCCGGCCGAGCCGGCGCCGACGATGATGACATCAAACTCCAGCATGCCAGTCCTTCAGATAGTTGGCTCTCGGTCCCGAGGCGTCCGGCTTGAACCCCCAGGTGTCGCAGGCCTTAAGGCCAGCGGCTTGTTTTGCGTGTGTCATGGGTTTGGGCCTTCGGGTCGTCGTAGTTGGCCTGGGGCCCGGCCAGCCCCGTGTAAGATGAATTCAAAACAGCCAGTCGTCAAATTTTTCTCCCGAGCAACATGAGTACCAGCACAAACCACTGGGTGCCAAGCCCAGCCACCAACAGCCACGCCGAACAACGCGTGTTGATCACTGCGGCGGCCAACGGCATCGGCCTGACCACGGCCCAGAATTTTATGAGCGCCGGCGCCCGGGTCTATATCTGCGACATTGATGCGCCTGCTCTGGCCAACACCCTGGCACAGCACCCGGGGCTCGCCGGCATGGTGTGCGATGTGGCAAACGAAAACCAAGTCGAAGCGCTGTTTGCCGCTGCGCTTGAGCATTTGGGGGGGCTCGATATTCTGGTCAACAACGCCGGCGTTTCGGGCCCTACCGCCTTGCTCGAAGACATGAATTTCGCCGAGTGGCAGCGCTGTCTGGCGGTCAATTTGGACAGTTGTTTTTTGTGCGCTCGTGCGGCCGCGCCGATTCTGCGCCGACAGGGCGGTGGCTCGATCATCAACATGTCGTCTACTGCCGGGCAGTACGGCTTTGCCCGTCGCGCGCCCTATGCTGCCGCCAAGTGGGCGATTCGCGGCCTCACCCGCACCCTGGCGCAGGAACTGGGAGCCGCCCGAATCCGGGTGAACTGCATCTGCCCGGGCTCGGTCACAGGCGAGCGCATTGAGCGGGTGATTGCCGCCGAGGCCGAAAAAACCGGTGAGGCCGACGCTGTGGTGCGTTCGCGCATGACCGTAGGCATGTCGCTGGGCAGCTTTATATCGCCACAAGACATTGCCAACACCATCCTTTTTTTGACCTCGCCCGCTGGCGCCCGTATTTCGGGCCAGGACATCACTGTAGACGGCCATACCGAAACACTTTAGTGGCAAGCAGGCCAGCGAGCTCAAATGAAAGGCAGGGCGCTCAGGGTACCAGCGACGGGCTTGCCGGCCAGCTGCACCTCAACCGGATCACCCACAGCGCAGGCCGAGGCCACCAGGCCAAAGCCGATGTTGCGCTTGAGCCGCCAGGACCAGACGCAGTTGGTGAGGTCGCCCACCCGTTGGCCCTGGTGGTAAATCGAGTGCCAATGAAAGCCCAGCTCGACAGGCTGATCGCCCTCCAGCACCACCCCGAGTTGCTGGCGTTGCACGCCCTCTTGTTTGATGCGGCGCAAAGCCTGTATGCCGACCACATCGTCTGCCACATCAAGGTCAACATACTTGCCCATGCGCACCTCAAACGGGTTGGTGTTGCCATCGGTATCGCCACCGTAAGACACCAAACCGCTTTCAACGCGCTCGCAAAAACTTGGGTTGCCAGGACCAATGTCCCAGGGCTTTCCCGCTTCTCGCACCAGGTTCCACAGCCGGCTGCCCTGCGCGCCGTCCATCAGGTAAATCTCAAAGCCGCCCTGCTTGGACCAACCCGAGCGGGCCAACACTACCGGGATGCCTTCGATCTCGGTGCGCTTGAACCAAAAGTATTTGAGCGCGCGCACCCAGTCACCAAATATCGAGGCGACCACGTCCTCGGCCTTGGGGCCCTGCACGGCCATAGGCGAGACATCTGGCTCACTCACATTCACCCGCAGGCCGCGCTCAGCAGCAATGGCACGGGCCCAAAACCAGATGTTCGAATCAGCAATGGACAACCAGTAGCGGTCGTCGTCAAGCTTGAGCAAAATCGGGTCGTTAATCAGCACACCGGCATGGTTGCACAGGGGCACGTATTTGCCCTGGCCAACCTTGCAACCCGCGAGCTGGCGTGGGCACAAAATCTGCACCAGGCGATGAGCATCAGGCCCGTCAATCTGCACCTGTCGCTCGACCGCCACGTCCCACTGCGAGACACCATGGATGAGACGCCAATACTCGGCCTCGGGCTGGCCAAAGCTGGTCGGCATGAGCATGTTGTTGTAGGTGGTGAAGGCCACCACGCCCTCGGCCAAGGTGGCCTCGTAATAGGCAGAGGGCCGCAAGCGGGCAGAAGGGGTGATTCCAAACATGGTTTAGTTTAAGCCAAGGGTCTGACGGCTACGCGGTGGCTTTGAGTGGGTGCTCAACCGCGACCTGGTGGTGGCCACAGACAGCCTGGTCTGCTTTTTTCCTGACATGGCGCTGGGGCATTTTGCGACTGGCGGTGTGACTCAGGGCGAGGTGCTAATTTCTAAATCCGTTGTCAGGCCAAGCGGGCTACCTCGGCATCCAGCCATGCCACCAGAGTTTGAGGCGTGTCCTTGCTGCTACGGGTGTGGGGGTAAACATGCGCAGCACGCTGCTTTCGATCAAACCAAACGCTTTCCTCTTCGCGCTGCCCAGGACGCACAGCGGCCAGCCAGATGGCCGTATCCGTACCTGACTTTTCATCTCGCAACACGGCCTTGAGCACCTCGCGAAAACGCGGTAGCGCGGTCTTGACGCCGTCGGTGTCGGCCCAGCCCGGGTGCATCACATAAAAATTGAACCCGCGCTGGCCATAGGTGTCGCGCCAATGCTGATTGAGCACCATTTGGGCACGCTTGTGCCAGCCATAGGCGAGTGTCCCGTTGTATTTTTTTGGATCAAGGGTGTTGAGGGCTCGGGTACTGAGAGCCACGTTGTAGCCGCCACCCGAAGTCATGTTGATCACCAGCGGGCGGGTCATCTGGAAAACCTCGCCGCGTATCAGCCCTTCGGTGAGCACGTAGTGGCTCAGGAGGTTGGTGGTGAAGGTTTGCTCGCGTCCTTCGGACGTGATCTGGTGTGCATGACTTAGCAGACCGACATTGTTGACCAGCACGTCGATCTTGCGTCCGCGCCCGACCAGGTCGTTGACCAGCCGCTGGGTATCGGCCTGCAACGAAAAATCGCACACAGCAGTCTCAAGTCGGTCCGCTCCCATGGCCCGGGCCTCTGAGACGACCTGATCAAGCTTGGACTGATTTCTGGCAACGGCGATGACTGTGGCACCCAGTCGGGCCGCCTCCAATGCCATGAATCGCCCAAGGCCACCAGAGGCCCCTGTCACCAGCCAGGTCTGGCCGGCAAAGTCCGGTTTCAGCACTCGCCAAAGTAAGGCGCGAGTCCGGTAACCAATTTGGGTGTAGCTCGGCGTGAAACGGCCATAAAAGACCATGATCTTTCGCAGTTGCTGCAGGTTCATTTGTTTGGGCTTTCAAAGTTTGCCGAGCCACTGCGGCTGGCGTTGTGTCATGTTGGTGCTACCCGTCCAGCGGCGCTGTAGACCATAATTAGAGGGGGTCTTCCAGCAGGTCTCCGCCGGGCTTTCTCTTTCCTCACCATCAGGAATCCGCCATGTACATCGAAGGAGATTTCAATCCCCCGTGGTTCAACCCGGCTATGCCATCTCGGGAACGCTCGGTGCTTGGCCCACTGCTTGACTACTGGGCGGCAACCACGCCGGAACGGGTTTTTGCGGTGTTCGAGGACGGCGAACAATGGACCTGGGCGCAAACCCGGACCAAGGTACTGGCCACCGCCCAAGCCCTGCGCCAACTCGGGATCAAGCAAGGTGATTCGGTCGGTGTTTGGCTGCCCAACGGCAAGACCATGGTGCTGGTCTGGTTTGCGGCCAACTATCTGGGCGCCCGGTACTGCCCGATCAATACCTCTTTCCGTGGCAACCTGCTGGCACACGTGATCAGCAACGCGGGGGCGCAGGTCCTGGTGTGCCATGCCGGTCTGATGGATCGATTGCATGACGCGGACCTGGCACAGATCCAGACCATCATCGTGTCGGGCGACTACGGTGGTCCTGCACCCGGCGGCCGCACCCTGCTTCCGACGTCTGCCTTGGACGGCGATGCCCAAGCGCTGGGCACGGTGCCCGAAGTGCAGCCCTGGGACATCTACGGCATCATCTACACCTCGGGCACCACAGGCCCCTCCAAAGGCGTGCTCGCGACCTACCTGCAGTTGTACGCTTCGGGAGTGCTGTCTTATGGCTACATGGGGCCGGACGACCGGATCCTGGTCAATCTGCCCATGTTCCATGTCGGCGGGACGAATTCGATCTTCACGGCATTGGTTCGTGGCGCCTCCTTCTATCTTGTGGATAGTTTCGACAGCCGCAATTTCTGGGTTCAGATCAAGAAGTACCGTTGCACCACGACGTCTGGCCTGATCGGCGCGATGACCGAGTTTCTTGCCAAGGCACCCTCGACTGACGGCGAGAAGGACAACCCCCTCACGATCGTGACGCTGGGCCCGGTAACACCTCAAACTGTCAAGCTGGCTGAGCGGTACGGCTTCAGCTACATGACCGGTTTCAACATGACAGAGGTCTCGGTGCCCCTGGTGGCAGAGCTTAATACACGTGCCTTCGGGAGTTGCGGGAAGCCACGTGCCGGTATCCAATGTCGTCTGGTCGATGAGTACGATATCGAGGTACCTGTGGGCCAACTGGGCGAACTGATTTTGCGATCCGACTTGCCGTGGGCCATGACCACCGGTTACAACGGCATGCCCGAAGCCACCGCCAAGGCTTGGCGCAATGGCTGGTTCCATACCGGCGATGTCTTTCGCAAGGACGCGCAGGATAACTATTTTTTCGTTGATCGCGCCAAGGATGCGATCAGGCGTCGCGGCGAAAATATCTCGTCCCTGGAGGTGGAGCGCGAAGTGCTGGCACACCCTGCGGTGCAGGAAGCAGGCGCCATCCCTGCCCCCAACCCTGGGGGCGAAGATGATGTGATGGTTGTGGTGGCACCGAAGCCTGGCGTCGTTATTGACCCTGCAGAACTGCTGCAGTTCCTGATCCCGCGCATAGCACACTTCATGGTGCCCCGCTATGTGCGCATCGTGACGTCGCTGCCAAAAACACCGACCAACAAGATCCAAAAAGCCGAGCTTCGCAAGGAGGGCGTTACCGCAGATACCTGGGACCGTGACGCCGCAGGCATCGTGGTCAAACGCGAGCGGCTGAGCAGCTGACATACCAAGACGCACGCGGCGCCGACTCACCCCGCCAGTTGCTTTTCCAGCGACTTGAGGTCGAAGTAGTCCCGCCACGCGATGATCTTGTCGCCCTGAAACTCCACCACCCCCGCATAGGGAATGCTGATTTGTCGACCATTTTTGGTGTAGTTCTCAGTGCCCTCTACAAACAACATATTGTCTTTTTCGATCATGAGCGTCTGGTCGTAGTGGGGGTTGCTCATACCGGCGCCGAACTTGGCCATGAATTCCAGCATGGCGGCTTTGCCTTTGACCGGTCGCATGGAGCGGTTGGGATACCAAACAATGTCCTCATGATAGGGCGCCGCCATGCCTTCCACGTCGCCTCGGCCCCAGGCGTCCAGGGAATCCTTGTAAATCTGGCTCTTGGTTTTCATGCGCTGTCTCCTGTTGATTGTGGGGTTGAATGATCAGTCAGCGGGCCCGCAAGAAGGCTCTCGACCAGTGAACGGTTGATCTCAAGCACCATCTTGCGGCGCAACTGGAGCGTCGGGCTCATCTCGGCGTCATGCACCGTGATTTCCGTCTCAAGTAATGCGAAGCGGCTGACGCTGGCATGCGGGCCAATCTCGAGGTTGACCCGGTCGACATCTTGCTGAATCAAGGCCAGTACCTCGGCAGCTCTGGTCAGATTGGCAAAGCCGGTGACGACCAGTTTCCGGTCACGCACATAACGCGCTACGGTCTCCTGCTCGATCAGCAGCAGGCAGGCGAGGTGGGGCTGTCCATTACCAAGAACAATGGCATCGGCAATGTAGGGGCTGAGCTTGAGACGTGATTCGATGTCCGCCGGCGACACGCGCACCCCAGACGGCAACTCAATGGCGTCTGCGATACGGTCGGTGATATTCAAATTACCTTCTGCGTCGAGCCGGCCACGGTCACCTGTGTGCAGCCAACCATCGGTCAGATTAGCCGCCTTTTCATGGGCCGGTTGCAGGTAGCCCCTGAAGACATGCGGTCCGCGTACCAGAATTTCACCTTGGGGCGAGAGCCGGATCTCTGTGCCTGGCAATGCCTTGCCAACCGCGCCCGATGGGCCTTCACCCGGGCAGCTGATGGTGGCAACTCCACTGCATTCGGTCTGGCCATAGGCTTCCACCATGGTGAGGCCCAGGGCCTCAAACCAGCGGGTCAATGCCGGCGACATAGGCGCTGCGCTGGACACTAAAAGGCGCGCTCGCCGCAAGCCGATCAGGGTACGCACTCGGTTGAGAACAAATTGGCGGGCCAACGCATACTGCAGCTTCAACCCAAACGGTACAGCCTGGCCGGATTGCCGACAGGCCACCACGCGATGTCCCAGCTCAATCGCCTTGGCGTAAGCCCATCGCTCCGTGGGCGTGCCGTCGGCTACCCCCATGCATACGGTGGTGTAGAGTTTTTCCCAGACCCTGGGTACCGCCATCACAACGTGAGGCGATATCTCGCGCAAATTTTCGAGCAACGTGGGCAGGCCTTTGCCCAGATGCACGACGATGTCGTGATCCAGCGCACGGTAGAGGGAGAAGTAGCGCTCCAAGGCAGCGCCCATAGACAGGAAGCCGAGTTGGTCGTCACCAGGTTGGCTGGGACAGAGCTGCCCCAGTGCCTGCATTTGGAACATTAGGTTGCTGTGCGTGAGCAGAGCGCCTTTGGGGGCGCCAGTGCGGCCAGAGGTGTAGACGATGGTGGCAACGTCTTCGGGGCGAGCCATACCCAACTCGGTCTCCCAGCGCTCAGGATGCTTGCCATGGAAAGCACGGCCGGCTTGCAGCGCTGTCTCGAAGTCTGTAACTAAAGGATGCGCCATGGCATGCAGACCACTGCCATCAAAAAAGAAGATTTTCTCGATCCCGGGTATCTCGCCCAATACGGACAATGCCTTCTCGAGCTGGGCTTGATCTTGCACAAAGAGCCAGCGCGCCGCGCTGTCTTGGACCGCCTGTGCCAGATGGGCTGCGGAATCGGTGTTGTGCAGCCCGACCGACTGGATGCCCACACCCATCGTCCCGAATTCGATTTGACACCACTCGGGGCGCACGTCGGACAGCACGACGGCCCGGTCACCGCGTCGACCCCCCATGGCCAGCAAGCCCAAGCCAAGCGCTCGCGCAGCCTCGGCGTAATCGGTCCAAGTGATGTCATTCCAGAGGCCCAGGTGGTTCCAGCGCAAAGCCACGCCAGCCTTGCGCTGAGCTGCCACGCGCCAGAAACGGGCGAGTAATGTGTCTGAAGCGGTCACCATTGTTTCTTCCGGTTTCGGCGATTGCCCGTGGACGCCAGCGCACCATCCTGCGCAATGCCGAGGTAAAACTCACGGATAGTTGGGTTGTTGCGCAGCGCTTGGGCACTGTCCTCCAAGACAACGCGGCCAACCTCCATGATGTACCCATGATCAGCGACATCCAGGGCCACGCTGGCATTCTGTTCCACCAACAAAATAGTCATCCCGTCATCACGTAGTCGGCGGATGATGGTGAAGATTTCTTTGACCAGCAGTGGTGATAGCCCTAAAGATGGCTCGTCCATGAGCATCACCCGGGGTCGGGCCATCAAGGCACGGCCGATGGCCAGCATCTGCTGTTGCCCACCCGACAGCAGCCCGGCGCGCTGCTGCTGCCGTTCCCGCAGAATAGGAAAATAGGTAAAGATGCGCGCCATGTCGGCTTGGATGACGGCGTGGTCCTTGCGCAGATAAGCGCCAAGCACCAGGTTCTCATGCACTGTGCGCATTCGAAAGATCTCCCGGCCCTCTGGCACATGGCTCAAGCCCAAGCTCACCAGTTTGTCGGGCTCGATGCCCGCAAGATCGCGACCTTCAAGACTCACGCTGCCCTGACGAGGCTCCACGATCCCGCTGATGGCCTTGAGCACTGTCGTCTTACCGGCGCCATTGGCACCCAGAAGGGCAACGATTTGGCCCTGCTCCACCTTCAGCGACACCCCTCGTAAGGCCTGAACAGCGCCGTAAACGGCTTCAATGTTGTTGACTTCAAGCAGAGCCATGTCGCGTATTCCCTGCTCAATTGCCAAGGTAGGCACTGATCACGGCCGGATCACGCTGCACCTGCGCGGCCGTGCCAATCGCCAACAGTTTGCCGTAATTCAAGGCCAGAACACGGTCAGAAACCGCAGACACCAGTCGCATGTCGTGTTCGACCATCAGGATAGTGACCCCGAGTACATCGCGGACATCGCGAATCCAGGAACCAATGTTGTCCGTCTCCTCGACATTCAGGCCGGAGGATGGTTCATCAAGCAGCAACAATTTGGGTGAGACCGCTAACGCACGGCCAAGCTCCACCATCTTGCGAACTCCGTACGGCAGGCTACCAACTGTGCTGTCGCGGTAGGCATCAAGCCCGAGAAAATCAATGATTTTCTCGACGTTTTTTCGCGACTCAATTTCATGGCGCTTGAAAGAAGGCAGCCGCAGAATTTCGCTCAACAAACTGGTCCCCACATGGACATGACACCCAACCAGGATGTTCTGCATGACGTTGGCGTTGTCGAAAAGCTCGATGTTCTGGAACGTTCGCGCAATACCCAGGCTGGCCACCTGATTGGCAGCTACCCGGGTGATGTCACGCCCTTCAAAATGGATGCTGCCCGCGGTAGGGTCATTGATGCGGCTGACCAAATTGAAAATGGTGGTTTTCCCGGCGCCATTGGGTCCGATGATGGTGAAAATACTGCCCTTTTCGACCTCAAAGGAGACGCCGTCGACCGCCTTGATGCCACCAAAATGAACGGCAAGATCTTTGACCTGGAAGAGGCTCATGATTTCAGTTTCAATGCTTGATCAGGTCGCTGGCGGCAATCTTGTTGCGCTTGAACATGCCTTGCCGGTAGAACGGAAACAGCGACACGTAGGTCTTCAGGCGGACCCAGTAACCATTGAGTCCGCGCGGCTCAAACAGCACAAAAAGGATCACCAAGACCCCGAAGCTCACGGATTCCAAAACGGGCAACTCAGCGACTCCGGACGGCAAAAAATTCTTGATGCCCACGATGATCTGCGGCAGGAGAATAAAGAACATGGCACCAAACACCGCGCCGTGCAAGGAGCCCAGGCCGCCAATGATGATCATCATGAGAAACTCCACCGACACCATGATGCCAAATTGTTCGGGACTGATGTAAGACAGCTTGTGCGCGTACAGCGCGCCGGCTAGGCCGGTCGCTACCGCCGAAATAGCAAATGCCGTAGTTTTGAACTTCGCCAGATTGATGCCCATGCTCTCAGCCGCCACATCGCTGTCGCGCAATGCACTCAAGGCGCGACCGGTTCGCGATCTCAGCACATTGAGAACGACCAGCATCACCAGCCAGAACACGATGCCTGAGAGGTAATACATGTGGACCGGGCCAGACAGCTTTAAACCGAAAATGACGGGGTCATTGACGGTCATGCCGCGATTTCCGCGCGTTACGCTGCTCCAGCGCACAATCACTTCTTCGACGATGAATGCGAAGGACAAAGTTGCCATGGCCAGGTAGACCCCCTTCACACGCAAGGCCGGCAGTCCGATGATGATGCCAACAAGACCAGACAAAGCACCGGCAGCCACAAAGGCCGGCAAAAACGCCATACCGCGGAACTGCAACACCGCCGCTGTGTAAGCCCCCACCGCGAAAAAAGCGGCATGGCCAAGCGATATCTGGCCGGTGTAGCCCACCAACAGCATCATGCCCACAGCCACGATGCCGTAAATGAAAACGAAAGTGGCCTGGCTCAGGATGTAGCCATCGGCAGCCAGGGGCAACAACAGCAGGCCGGCAAAAAGAGCCAGGTATTGCCACAACGTGAAACGATCGGGAAACAGCCGCAGATCATCCCGGTAAGAGGTTCGTTTGGGGAAATACATGGTGAAGCAGGCCTATACGCGACGTTTGGACTGAATGCCGAACAAGCCCTGGGGGCGCACCATGAGCACCAACAAAAGCAGGATGTAAGCAGCCACATTGTTGATGCCCTCAGGCAGGTAGAGAACGGCCATCGATTCGACGACACCGATGATGACCCCGCCGACGATCGCTCCAGGAATACTCCCGAAACCACCCAGCACAGCCGCTGGAAAAGCCTTCAGCCCGACATAGCCCATGTTGACCTGTACAAAGGCAATCGGCGCCAGCATGATGCCAGCCACACCAGCCGTGGCCGCGCCAAGCGCCCAGATCAGGGAATGCACTTTTTGCACCGGGATACCGACGTAGTAGGCCGCCAACTGGTTTTCTGATGTCGCCTGCATCGCGATGCCGATACGGCTGTAGCGAAAGAAGACATACAAGGCGGCCACCAACACAATGGTGAGCACAATGATCGCCACATGTTCCTGACTGAGCACCACCTCGCCAACCCGAACCACGCGGTTGTAGAACGGCGTCTGCAGCGTAAAGGTCTCGGGTCCCCAAATTACACTGGCAAAGGCACGCAATAGGATCGACAAGCCCAAGGTGACCACGATCACCGCCAGAATGCCTTGCCCAGCCAATGGGCGCAACAAGAAGCGGTTGAGCAGCATGCCAAACACGGTCATGCAAGCAATTGCCAGCAACAACCCTATCCAATAGGGCATCTTGAGGATCTCGATGAAGGTCAAGCCTAGGAACGCACCCACCATCATGACTTCACCATGGGCGAAGTTCACGATATCGGTGGCCTTGTAGATCAGGACAAAGCCCAGGGCCACCAAGGCGTAGACGCAACCTACTGCGATTCCACTGACAAGTTGTTGCAGGAATTCGTTCATCAGGTTGGCTGAAAAAAAAGCTCAGGATGCCGGGCATCGTCCCCTGTAACAGGCCCGGCATGCTACCGGGCCCGGATGGTGATATCCGTACGCACGCAACACTCGCCCCACAGCTTGCATCGTCGGGGCAAGGCGCGGCAAATAGTCACTGAACGGGCTGCAATTCACCACCTTCAGGAACCCAACGACCACCTTCTACCTTGTAGAGCAGGGCGCCACGCATGCCTTTGTGATCCTTGTCGCTGAAATTAACCGTGGGTCCGCCAAAAATAGTTTTATAACCCTTGATGGATTCAACGCCCTTTACCAGCGAGTCTACGGTCAGGTTCGGGCCGGCACGGCGCAGGCTTTCAGCGGCCAGGTGTACGATGGCATAGCCATAGGCCCCATACAAGGAACCGGGCTGGTTGTACTTGGCTTGGTATTTCTTCAGCCACTCCTTGACAGCAGGCGGAGAACGATCGGGGTCCGGGTTGGGGATAACAACTGCAGCATGCACACCTTCCATGGCCTCCTTGCCCAGTCTTAGCGTTGACTCATCATAGGTGTTGGAAGAGGCAAGGATCGGTATATTCCAGTTGCGGCGACGCACCTCCTGCACAATGCCGGCGGCAGGTGCAGGCACTGTGCCCAGCAGCAGCATGTCGCAGTTGCCTCGCTGCATGCGCGCGACCTGAGCGCTGAAATCAGTTGTGCCGCGCTTGTAGCCAACCTCCTCAATGATCTGGAGCTTGGCGGCCTTGAGGGCACGCTCCACCCCCTCTTTCACATCGGCGCCAAAACCATCATCCTGGTAGATGAAGCAAAAACGCTTCTTGCCCTGATCGGCAAAGTGCTTGACAGCTGGGGCCATGGTGTCACCGTTGGTTGGAAAGAATGCAAAACTGATCTTCTCCAACGGCTCGGTGAACATCGGGCTACCCGCCCAGGCAAAAAGATTCGGTACGCCAGACTTGATCAACATCGGGTAGGTGGCTTCCGCGGGGGCATTGCCGGTGGCCATGATCAGCGCAAAAATGCCATCTTTGTCAATCATTTTCTGAGTGACCAGAACCGCCTTTTTGGGGTCATAGCCAGAATCTTCCCAAATAATGCGTAACTTGCGGCCGTGAATGCCGCCAGCCGCATTGATCTCCTCCTCTGCCATCTTGCCGGCGTTGACGCCGGCTCGCCCCAGTTCGGCGATTGGCCCAGACAAGTCAATGTGACTGCCGAGCAGGATTTCATCTTTGGTAACGCCGCGTACTTGCGCGCTGGTGTTCGCCGCCACAAGCGTGGCCACAACGGCAATGGCGACGAGAGAAGTCTTCTTAAAGCCCATAGCATCTCCTGTTGGTTATATGGTTTGGCGTGTTACCACCTCCGTTGACGCGGCTCTTTGCGGCCTGTCAAATCAAGTATAGTTAGTTTGACTAAGAAAGTAAAGAATTTCGATGTCGCGCACTTGTCAGTCCCCAATCGCGATGACAAACCCCTCCGAGGAGACCGCATGACAGAACTGATCACGCCCATGATGCCAGTGTTCGCCAATACCGCGCTGTTCATCGCCGGGTTTTTTGTGCTCACACTGTGGGTGATCAGCGTTGCAATGCGAGATTCAAGTATCGTCGATATCTTCTGGGGACTGGGTAGCGCCGCTGTGGCCTGGGTGGCTTGGCTCACGGTGGGCGGCGGCGGCACCCGTGCGACGCTGGTGCTTTTGCTGGCGACCGTTTGGGGCGTGCGGCTTGGCCTGTATATCGGCATCCGAAATTGGGGTGCTGAAGACCGCCGTTATGCGCGGCTGCGACAGCACGTGACTGAGCAAGGCCGCAACTACGCCCTGTACAGCCTGCGCGCCGTTTTTGGCCTGCAAGGTCTGCTGATGTTTTTGTGCACCATGCCCATCGTGGTCGCGATCGCTATGCCATCGTCCAGCCCACCCAGCCTGCTATTTTGGATCGGCTTTGGGCTGTCGTCTGCCGGTCTCACGGTGGAGGCTCTGGCCGATTGGCAAATGGCTCGCTTCCGGCGTCAAAGGCAATCGCCCGGCGAGGTCATGGACAAAGGCCTATGGCGTTATTCTCGCCACCCCAACTACTTCGGTGAAATGCTGGTTCAATGGGGCTTGTATCTGATGGCATGCGACACTGGACTGATCGGCATGTTGACCATCTTTGCCCCAGCACTGTTAAGTGCCATGATCATCGGGCCGCTGGGCGCCAACCTGCTGGAGCGCCGATTGGGCAAGAAAAACCCAGGCTATCAAGACTACATCCGGCGGACCAGCGCATTCATTCCTTGGCCACCCCGTCAACACTGACATTCGCTTCGACTTCTGGAGAGCCCAATGGAGACCGACATCCTGACTAACCTGGAAGGTGGCATTCTGACCGTGACACTCAACCGTCCGGCTTCGATGAATGGACTCACGATCTCAATGACGCGGGAACTCAACGACCGCCTGCGCGAAGCCGCTGCAGCACCTGATGTGCGTGTAGTCGTTCTGACCGGTGCGGGCAAGTCCTTCTGCGCAGGCGGCGACATCAAGGAGTTCGAAGCGATCGACCGCCATGATCCGCAATGGTTGAAATGGAAAGATGATCGCATTTGGAATGACATCGACAACTCGGCTGAACGCACCCGCCGTGCTAGCGAAGGGCCGCTGCTGTTACATGGCATGCCCAAGCCCACGATAGCCATGGTGCGCGGCGCTTGCGTAGGAGCCGCCACTGCACTGGCAGCAGCCTGCGACTTTCGCATCGTGTCTGACACCGCATTTTTCTCGACGGCCTTCGCGCGCATCGGCATTTCGGGCGAGTTGGGTGCTAGTTATTACCTCAGCAAACTGGTTGGCGTCGCCAAGGCGCGTGAACTGTTCTTCTTCGCTGACCGCGTCCCCGCGGCAGAGGCATTAAGGATCGGGCTGGTCAACAAAGTAGTACCCGATGCCGAGCTCCGCGACGAGGTGGCCATCTTCGCCCGGCGCCTGGCGGACGGCCCACCGTTAGCCTACCGATTCATCAAGGCCAACCTCAATGCTGCAGAAACTCATACCGCCGAAGACATGGTGGCGATGGAGGCCTTGAACCAGGTACGAGTTCTGCGCAGCGATGATGCCAAAGAGGCCATCTCAGCGTTCTTCGAAAAGCGAACGCCAAAATTCACCGGTCATTGAGCGGCCTGCCCGACCCTTAAGCGCCGGGCAAGCACAAATCAAACGGAGGTCACAGCGCGCAGCGCCTGCACCAGCCGGTCCAGATCGGCCTCAGAGGTGTAGATGGCCGGGGACACGCGAATGCACTGGCCCTTGGCCACACCGGCACGCCGCACCGTAAACACACCAAACTGGTCGCGCA
>BJGT01000021.1 GCA_014190675.1 Comamonadaceae bacterium
CTAAACCGGGTTTGGGCTTGCCAAGTTCAAACCTGAGGCATAAAAATCGGGCGGTGCAGCTTCTTCCAGAGGTTTTGCAACTAATTTTATGTGTGTGCCCGCTAACTTAAAGTCGGGCATGCTTCTGTTTTGGTTAGAATGGCGAGACTTAAATAGATGTTTCAGTCATATTGAAACCTTTTCAATCCACCATGCGATAAAGAAGTTAGCCCAGGCCACTTAGTCCACAGCTCGCGCACACTTTGTCCCCAAAAGCCCCTAATAAATTGTGAATAAACTGTGAATAATATTTATGTGGCAAGGGCGCAACGCACAGACAAATCCTTGCCGGGCCTGTTCTATTGGCCCTTTTTGCCTACAATGAAGTTCCAACTTTCGCAGTTGCCAATGACTGTTGGTTCAGGGCGCGTCCTCATCCGACGCGCCCTTTTTTCTGCGCAGCTTGCTTTCAATTCAATCACTTGAACCAGACGTTTGATGAATCACATCAGAAATTTTTCCATCATTGCGCACATTGATCACGGCAAATCTACCCTGGCTGACCGCTTGATCCAACGCTGTGGCGGCCTGCAGGAGCGCGAGATGGAGGCCCAAGTTCTTGACTCGATGGACATCGAAAAAGAGCGCGGGATAACTATCAAGGCGCAGACCGCTGCGCTGCGCTACAGGGCGCTCGACGGACAGACCTACAACCTCAACCTCATAGACACCCCGGGCCATGTCGACTTCTCTTATGAGGTGAGCCGCTCCCTGTCCGCCTGCGAAGGTGCGCTGCTGGTGGTTGATGCCAGCCAAGGCGTTGAAGCGCAAACAGTGGCCAACTGTTACACCGCGCTGGAGTTGGGCGTCGAGGTCGTGCCAGTGCTCAACAAAATGGATTTGCCCAACGCAGACCCGGAGAATGCCAGGCTCGAAATCGAAGACGTGATTGGCATTGATGCCGCAGACGCCATCCCCTGTTCGGCCAAGACTGGCATGGGGATTGACGAGATTCTCGAGGCGGTGATCGCTCGCATCCCGCCGCCTAAAGGCCGGCCTGGTGGCCCGCTGAGGGCGATGATCGTGGACAGCTGGTTTGACAGCTATGTTGGCGTGGTGATGCTGGTGCGGGTGGTCGACGGTCGGCTGGCCCGCGGAGAGCGTATCAAGCTGATGGCCACTGGCGCCACCTACAACGCGGACAGCCTGGGCGTGTTCACGCCGGCCAATGAAGCGCGCCCCTCACTTGAAGCTGGTGAAGTGGGCTACATCATTGCCGGCATCCGGGAGTTGCAGGCAGCCAAGGTCGGCGATACCGTTACCCTCATCAAGCCCGGCACTGGCGGTGCGGCGCTGACCGCCAGCGAAGCCTTGCCGGGTTTCAAGGAAATCCAGCCGCAGGTTTTCGCCGGCCTTTACCCAACAGAGGCCAACCAGTACGAAGGCCTGCGCGATAGCCTGGAGAAACTCAAGCTCAACGATGCCTCGCTGCATTACGAGCCGGAGGTGTCCCAAGCGCTGGGTTTTGGTTTTCGTTGCGGTTTTCTCGGCCTGCTGCACATGGAAATCGTGCAGGAGCGACTTGAGCGCGAGTTTGACCAGGACCTGATCACCACTGCCCCCAGCGTGGTCTACCAGGTGGTTCAGTCCGACGGCGAAGTGCGCATGGTGGAGAACCCGTCCAAGATGCCCGAGCAGGGCCGGCTGGACGAGGTGCGCGAGCCCATCGTGACGGTGCACCTCTACATGCCGCAAGATTACGTGGGCTCGGTGATGACCCTGGCCAACCAGAAGCGTGGTGTGCAATTGAACATGTCCTACCATGGGCGCCAGGTGATGCTGACCTATGAGATGCCGCTCGCCGAGATCGTGCTGGATTTCTTCGACAAGCTCAAGTCGGTGTCTCGCGGCTATGCCTCGATGGACTACGAGTTCAAGGAATACCGGGCCGCCGACGTGGTAAAGGTCGACATCCTTCTGAACAGCGAAAAAGTAGATGCACTGTCCATCATCGTGCACCGCTCGCAGTCGCAGTACCGGGGTCGGGCGGTGGTGGCCAAAATGCGGGAGATCATCTCCCGCCAGATGTACGACGTCGCCATACAGGCGGCCATCGGGGCGAACATCATTGCCCGTGAGACAATCAAAGCCCTGCGAAAAAACGTCATCGCCAAGTGTTACGGCGGAGATATTTCGCGCAAGCGCAAGCTTCTGGACAAACAAAAAGCAGGTAAAAAACGCATGAAGCAAATTGGTTCGGTTGAGGTGCCCCAAGAGGCATTTCTGGCAATACTGCAGGTGGACGGTTGATGCAGGCGCTGACCGCTGCCGTTTTGACGGCTTTTTTAGCTTATGCCGGGTCCTGGTATTTGGGCAAGGTGGAGGGCAATTTCGCCTTGCTGCTGTTTCTTGCCACGCTCGTCACCGGTGCCTATTGGCTGGCTGAGCGCTTTTATTTTTTGCCACAACGCCACAAAGCAGCAGCTCTGCTGGAGGCCCAGTCACTGCAACGGCGCCAGGAGCTCCTCAAGCTCGGCATTGCCCAAATTGATGACAGCAGCGCCCAGGCCCGGGCCACTGTGCTGGCGCAACCCTGGTGGCTCGATTGGACTGCCGGCCTGTTCCCGGTGATTCTGGCGGTTTTCCTGTTGCGCTCTTTTTTGTTTGAGCCCTTCAAGATCCCCTCCGGCTCCATGATCCCGACCCTGCTGATCGGGGACTTGATACTGGTGAACAAATTTCACTACGGCTTGCGCCTGCCGGTGCTCAATGTCAAGGTGACCGAAGGCAGCAAGCCCGAGCGGGGTGATGTGATGGTGTTTCGCTACCCGCCCAAGCCCAGCCTGGACTACATCAAGCGCGTGGTCGGTGTGCCAGGGGACGAACTGGCCTACCTGAACAAGCGCCTGACCATCAATGGGCAGCCAGTCTCGACCACTGCGGTGCCTGATTTTTTTGACGAAGACGTGATGCGTTATCACAAGCAGTTTGAAGAGTCTTTTGGCGAGCGCCGGCACCGCCTGCTCAACGACGACGACAGGCCCGCCTTTGTGCCGGGTGCCGACGAGTTCGCATTCAAGGAGAATTGCCGCTACAGCGTCGAAGGCGTGGTTTGCAAAGTGCCGCCCGGGCACTACTTCATGATGGGTGACAACCGCGACAACTCGATGGATTCCCGCTACTGGGGGTTTGTGCCGGACAAAAATATTGTCGGCCGGGCTTTTTTTGTGTGGATGAATTTCAGCAGCCTCAAGCGCATCGGGCCTTTCAATTGAGAAGGTTCGCCGCCCCTGTCTTTGCTGGACGGGCTGTTAGCGCCAAATGACTGAGCGCCTGCTGATACTGCAGAGCCGGTTGCAGCACACCTTCAGCCGGCCTGAACTGCTCAAGCGGGCCTTGACGCATCGCAGTTTTTCTGCCGATCACAATGAGCGTCTGGAGTTCCTCGGCGATTCCGTGCTCAACCTGGCAGTCTCTGATTTGTTGTTTGACCGGCTGGAGTCACTGCCTGAGGGCGATTTGTCGCGGGTGCGGGCCAATCTGGTCAAGCAGGACACCTTGCACCAACTGGCCCTTGAAATGGGGCTGGGAGACCTAATCAACGTGGGCGAGGGCGAAATCCGCTCCGGTGGCCAAAAGCGTCCCTCCATACTGGCCGATGCTCTGGAAGCCGTGATTGGCGCGGTGCACGTGGACGGCGGATTTGCCGCTGCGCAGGCGCTGGTGCACCGACTTTTCAAGGCAGTTGAGATCAACCCGCACATGGATGCAATCGGGAAAGATGCCAAGACTGAACTGCAGGAGTGGCTGCAGGGGCGCAAAATGAGGCTGCCCCTGTACCGGGTGGTCGGCACGCTGGGTATGGCCCACAAGCAAACCTTTGATGTTGAATGTGAAATCACCGAGTTGGGCTTGGCCGAACGCGGCATTGGTGGCTCCCGACGGGCCGGCGAACAGGCCGCCGCGGCGGCCATGCTGCAAACCCTCAAAGCTCGGGGTGGTGCATGAGTGTCCAAAAAACAGTCGCGCAACCCGACAGTCTGAAGGACGCTGAGGACTCGCCAGACCCCCAGATTGCACTGACCAGCATGCTCAAAGGCCTGCGCCCTGCGCCTGCCCCTGGCGAGGGTGCGATTGGCCAGCGCTGCGGCTTGATTGCCATTGTGGGCAAGCCCAATGTTGGCAAGTCGACCCTGCTCAACGCTCTGGTTGGACAAAAAATCAGCATCACCTCGCGCAAGGCGCAAACCACTCGGCACCGGATCACCGGCATGCGAACCCAGGGCGCGACACAGCTTGTCTTTGTCGACACACCGGGTTTTCAGACCCGGCACGACAATGCCCTCAACCGAGCGCTTAACAAAACCGTGTTGGGCGCCGTCGCAGACGTGGACCTGATTTTGTTTGTGGTGGAGGCCGGTCAGTTCAATCAGGCAGATGCGCGGGTGCTAGGCCTGCTCAGCCAGAACATCCCGACGCTGCTGGTGGCCAACAAATTTGATCAAATTCACCGCCGCGCAGACATCGCGCCGTGGTTGCAAGAGATGCAGCAGCGCCATGCCTTCACTGAGTTTGTGCCGATGTCGGCCAAAAGCAGCAAAGACATCGATCGCCTGCTGCTGCTGTGCGAGCGGTTTTTACCGGAGCAAGCCTGGTGGTACGCTGAAGACGAATTGACCGACCGCAGCGAGAAGTTTCTTGCCAGCGAAACCGTGCGTGAAAAACTCTTTCGTTTGACTGGTGATGAACTGCCCTACACCTCCACAGTGGTGATCGATCAATTTGGCGAAGAAGCCGGCCGCGGTAAGCAAAAGCGCCTGGTCCGGATTGCTGCCACCATCGTGGTGGAGCGCGATACCCACAAAGCCATGGTGATTGGCGACAAGGGCGAGCGCATCAAGCGCATCGGCACCGAAACCCGGGTCGAGCTGGAGAAGCTGCTGGATGCCAAGGTGTTCATCGAACTGTGGGTCAAGGTGCGCTCTGGCTGGGCCGACGACGAAGCGCGGGTGCGTAGCTTTGGCTACGAGTAGCGGCGGGGTGTGTGTTGCCCCCACGCTCGACACTGCGTGTCCTTCGCTGCCCCCCGAGGGGGCGAACCCCGCCTTGGGGCGGCCCGGCGGTGGGGGTGTTGCCCCCACGCTCGGCACTGCGTGTCCTTCGCTGCCCCCCGAGGGGGCTAATCCACCTTGGGGCGGCCCGGCGGCGGGGGTGTTGCCCCCACGCTTGCCGCTGCGCGGGCTGTGTTGATGCGCAGCTTTTCTGATTGATGGCTGGACATGGCTGCGCAGCGTGTTTCGGAGGAGCCGGCTTATGTTTTGCACCGGTATGACTGGAGCGAGTCGAGCTTGATTTTGGAGGTTTTCACCCGCCACTATGGTCGGATGGCCTTGGTGGCCAAGGGTGCTAAGCGGCCGAGTTCTGGTTTTCGGCCTGTGCTGCTGCCCCTGCAACCCCTGCGCTTGAGCTTTGGCGGCGATGCTGAAATCCGCACGCTCAAGGGCGCCGAATGGGTGGGCGGGCATGTGATGCCCACAGGAGGCGCGCTGCTGTCTGGCTATTACCTCAACGAGCTGCTGCTCAAACTTCTGGCGCGTGATGACCCGCATCCGGCCCTGTTTGATATTTACGCCCTTGTCACCGAAGTCATGGCCAGCGGCCATGGCGAGTTGCTGCAGTCGGCGTTACGGACCTTCGAGCTGCTGCTGCTGCGTGAAATCGGTCTGCTGCCTCTGCTAGACGCCCAGACATTGACCCTGGGCGCACTGGAGCCCGATGCCCGCTACAGCCTGGTGCCCGAAGGCGGTTTGCGACAAACTGCTGCGTCTGACCCGGCCAGCCTGAGCGGGGCGCAGTGGGCCGGTTTGCAAGCTGCGCTGGCCGGCAGCGCGCCATTCACCACCACGCTGGGCGCCTGTGCGGCGGTGATGGCCGAGCTCAAGCCACAGCTGCGAGCCCTGCTGAATTACCATTGCGGGGTGGATACCCTGCGCACCCGGCAAATGATGATTGATCTGCAATCCCTATGAACACCACTGCCCTGTCTGTCAACGTCAACAAGGTTGCTACCCTGCGCAACACCCGCCACCTCGGCATTCCCAGCGTGACCCGCGCTGCCACCCTGTGCTTGCAGGCCGGCGCCCATGGCATCACGGTGCACCCGAGGCCCGATGAGCGCCACATTCGCGCCACTGATGTGCCGGAGTTGGCGGCCCTGCTGCAGCAATGGCCTGGGCGCGAGTACAACATCGAGGGCAACCCCTTTCACAACCTGATGGAGGTGGTGGCCGATGTCTGCGCCCGCAGGCTGCCGGTGCACCAGGTGACCTTTGTGCCCGATGCACAGGGCCAGTTCACCAGCGACCACGGCTGGAATTTCCCGTCTGATGCCCAGCGCTTGGGCCCTCTGATTGCACAGGCCCATGCACTGGGCGTGCGGGTTAGCCTGTTCATGGACGCCGATGCCTCGGCCATGGCCGCCGCCCGCGCGGTTGGTGCCGACCGGGTCGAGCTCTACACCGAGCCCTATGCCGCCGCCTGGGGTACGCCGGCGCAGGCCACGCAGTTGCAGCGCTTTGCCGGCGCCGCGCGCGCGGCACGGGCTGCTGGGCTGGGCATCAACGCTGGGCACGACCTCAACTGTGACAACCTCACCGCTTTTTTGCGCGAGGTGCCGGGGGTGCAAGAGGTGTCGATCGGCCACGCCTTGATCGCCGATGCGCTGGAACTGGGCTACCGCGCCGCTGTCCAGAATTACCTGCGGTGTATCTCCGACGCCCACACGACGGCCTGAGCCGGCTGAGTCCCAAGGCAGATGATTTACGGTATCGGCACCGACATCTGCGATGTGCGCCGCATCCGAGCCAGCTTGGCGCGCCACGGTGAGCGTTTCGCTCAAAAAATCCTCAGCGATGCCGAGTTGTCTACCTGGAAAAGCCGCAGTGCCCGCTGGCCTGAACGAGGTGTACGTTTCCTTGCTACCCGCTTTAGCGCCAAAGAGGCCTTCAGCAAAGCAATTGGACTGGGCATGCGCCTGCCCATGACTTGGCGCCTGTGCGAGATCGGCAAGCTGCCCAGCGGCCAGCCGGTGATCGTTCTGCATGGCGGCCTCAAAGTCTGGTTTGAGGGCCAGGGCCTGCAGGCGCATGTGACCGTGACCGACGAGACCGACTATGCCGCAAGCTTCGTGGTGGTAGAAAAAAATGATCGAATTGGCCTCTAAGCCCCGCCATATATAGCGCTGTAGCCAAAAAAATATGCAAATAAAGTAGGACAGCTCCATGACCCAACAAGCCCCCCTGATCATTGACATTGAAGGCGCCAGCCTGAGCAAACTCGACCGGCAGCGCCTGCAGCACCCGCTGGTGGGCGGCCTGGTCCTGTTTGCGCGTAACTGGCAAGACCGGGCGCAATTGAGCGCACTGTGCCGCAGCATCAAACAGTTGCGCGCCGACCTGCTGATCTGTGTCGACCATGAGGGCGGCCGGGTTCAGCGTTTCAAGACCGACGGCTTCACCCACCTGCCCGCCATGCGGGCCCTGGGCGAGATGTGGCTGCAGGACGGCCAGGGTGGGCAGGGCAGTGGTGCCATGCGCGCCACCAACGCCGCCACCGCCTGCGGTTACGTCTTGGGCGCCGAACTGCGGGCCTGCGGGGTTGATTTGAGTTTTACGCCGGTGCTGGATCTCGACTTTGGCGCCAGCAGCGTGATCGGCGACCGCGCCTTTGGCCGCGACCCGCGCATGGTCAGCCTGCTGGCCAAAAGCCTGATGCATGGCCTGCTGCAAAGCGGCATGGCCAACTGCGGCAAACATTTTCCTGGCCACGGCTTTGTGCGGGCCGACTCGCACACCGACCTGCCGGTGGACCGGCGCAGTCTCAAGGCTATTTTGGCTGAGGACGCTGCCCCCTACGGCTGGCTCAACACCACCCTGTCGTCGGTCATGCCGGCGCATGTGGTCTACCCCAAGGTCGAGGCTCGACCGGCTGGGTTTTCGCAGCGCTGGCTGGGCGACATCCTGCGCGGCCAACTCGGCTTTGGCGGTGCGGTGTTCAGCGACGATTTGTCGATGGCCGGCGCCCGGGTGCTTGATGGCGAACCTGTCAGCCACGCCCAGGCGGCCGTGGCCGCGCTCAATGCCGGCTGTGACCTGGTGCTGCTGTGCAATCAGTCGTCGGATGGCGGTTCGGTGTTGGATGCCCTGATCAGCGGCCTGACCGAGGCCCAGCTCAAAGAGCAGTGGCAGCCCTGGGAGGGCAGCGAGGAACGCCGCCTGGCCCTGCTGCCGCGCGGCTCGGCGCTGGCCTGGGACGATCTGATGGTGCAGCCCGATTACATGCACGCGCTCGGGCTGCTGCCCTGAGCCTTGCAAAGCAAGTTTTTAACAGGCCATGGCCCTGCGTCCCGGATCTGGCGGCTTGGTGTACTCCACCGAAGCTGGTCGCATGTGCCCGGCATGCCGCCAACCCCAGGCGCAATGTGTCTGCCGCAACCGAAGCGTCCTGCCTGTTGGTAACGGCATGGTGCGGGTCTCGCGTGAGACCAAAGGCCGCGCCGGCAAGGGCGTGACGCTGGTCAAGGGCCTGCCGTTGGCGCCAGCTGAACTAACCGCTTTGGGCAAGCAGCTCAAGGCGGCTTGTGGTTCGGGTGGCACGGTCAAGGACGGTGTGATCGAGGTGCAGGGTGACCATGTGGAGCGGGTAATGGCGGCCTTGACCGCCCATGGTTATGTGGTCAAACGTTCGGGCGGCTGAACCTTTTGGTTCTTGCTCCGGCCGTGTAATTTCGGGGTCGAGCAAGGGCGACCGGCTATTTGGGGGATCAGGGCGGTGGGGCGTTCGGCTCCGCGGCTGTCCCCCGCCCTGCGGGCTCCTCCTTGATGCCGCTGCGCCGAACGCCCCACCACCCTGATCTGGCGTGATAGTTGGTGCGCGCCGCATGGGTTCACCTGCAGAGGGACGTAAGCATCTACCTGCTTTTGGTAGATCAACTGCCTCGCCGGCTGCTGGGGCCGCCTGGGTGTCGCAGCGAGGTCAAGGAGGAAGACGCGGGGGCCAGAAGGGCGCCTGTGTCTGGGGGACACGAGCAGCGGCACACAGGCGGCCCCAGCAGCTCGCCAATCATGGCGCCCGTCTTTGGCTGACCGACCCGATCAAAACCGAAGCGCCCTAAACCTCAGTCCGTTGAACGCCCCTCCGCGCCCGGCGCCACCCACAGCTTGGTACCACCGGCCTCCAGGTGCGTCAGGTACACCCGCAGATCAAATTCGAGCTGGTGGTAGTCGCCCGTCATGTGGGCGCAGAGCTGGTAGAAGGCGCGGTTGTGTTCGCGTTCCTTGAAGTGGGCCAGCTCGTGCACCGCGATCATGGTCAAAAACGGCAGCGGGGTGTCTTTGAACAGCGCCGCGACCCGGATCTCGCGTTTGGCTTTGAGCCGTGAGCCCTGCACCCGCGATACCGTGGTATGGGTGCCCAGGGCGTGGGCCACGGTGTGCAGTTTGCTGTCAAAGCAGGCCCGGCTCAGCGGCTCTGCGCCGCGCAAAAACTCGGTTTTCAGGCCCTGGATGTAGTCGTACAGCGCGCGGTCAGTGCGCAGGCCGTGAGCCATGGGGTAGCGGGCCAGCAGCCAGGCGCCCAGCTCGCCTTGGCCGAGCAGCCCCTGCACCCGTGCCTGCAGCTCGGGGGCGTAGTGGCCCAGATAGTTCAAGTGCGGCTCAGTGCCCGCCTTCGCGGCGCAGGGCAGGGAACAAGATCACGTCTCGGATGCTGGGGCTGTCGGTCAGCAGCATCATCAGCCGGTCGATGCCGATGCCGCAGCCGCCGGTGGGCGGCATGCCGTACTCCAGCGCGCGCACGAAGTCATGGTCAAAGAGCATGGCCTCGTCGTCGCCACTGTCCTTGGCCTCGACCTGTGCATGGAAGCGGGCCGCTTGCTCCTCGGCGTCGTTCAGCTCAGAGAAACCGTTGCCAAACTCGCGCCCAGTGATGTAGAGCTCAAAACGCTCGGTGACACCGGGCTTGTGGTCGCTTTCGCGCGCCAGCGGTGAGATCTCCACCGGGTGCTCGCAAATAAAGGTCGGCTGCCACAGCTTGTCTTCCACGGTTTCCTCAAAGTACAGCACCTGCAGGCTGGCCAGTGAGCGGCCAGAGAGCTTGTGCTTAGCCTCTGACAGGCCGAGCTTGCGCAGGGCATTGATCAGCCAGGCGGGGTTGTCGACCCGCAGTCCGCTGCCGTCGTCCAGCGCCAGTGCCGCTTCGGTGTATTTGACGATGGCCTCGCGGATGGTGAGCCGCTCAAACGGCAGGGACAGGTCCACCGGCTTGCCGCCGTAGCTGAGCTGCAGCGTGTTCGCCGCCTTGCGCGCGGCGTCGCGCACCAGGCTTTCGGTGAAGGTCATCAGGTCCTGGTAGTCCCAGTAGGCGGCGTAGAACTCCATCATGGTGAACTCGGGGTTGTGCCGCACCGAGATGCCTTCATTACGGAAGTTGCGGTTGATCTCGAACACCCGCTCAAAGCCACCCACGATCAGCCTCTTGAGGTACAGCTCAGGCGCGATGCGCAAGAACATCTGCTGGTCCAGCGCGTTGTGGTGAGTGGTAAACGGTCGGGCGTTGGCGCCGCCCGGTATCGGGTGCAGCATCGGCGTTTCCACTTCTAGAAAGTTGTGCGCCACCATGAACTCGCGGATGCCGCTGACGGCCTTGCTGCGCGCCATAAAGCGCTGGCGGGTGGTCTCGTCGATCATCAGGTCGACATAGCGCTGGCGGTACTTCACTTCCTGGTCGGCAATGCCGTGGAACTTGTCTGGCATCGGACGCAGGCTTTTGGTCAGCAGGCGCACCTGGGTGGCGTGGATTGAGAGCTCGCCGGTTTTGGTTTTGAACACCCGGCCAACGGCTGCCACGATGTCGCCCAGGTCCCAGTGCTTAAAGCTGGCATAGACCGCCTCGCCCACGTCCTCGCCCTTGACATAGATCTGGATACGGCCGGTGCTGTCCTGCAGTGTGCAAAAACTGGCCTTTCCCATCACCCGTTTGAGCATCATGCGCCCGGCTACCTTGGCCAGGCTGCCCTGGGCCAGCAGGTCCTCGCTGGTCTGGCCGCCATGGGCTGCAAACAGAGCCTCGGCGCGGTCGGCTGGTTTGAAATCATTCGGAAATGCCACCCCCGCGCCCTGCACTTGCAGCTCGCGCAGCGCCCTGAGCTTCTCCCGGCGCTCCAGCATCAACTGGTTTTCATCTTCTGGGTCGATGGCGGTGTTCGGGTCAGACAGGGGGGTGAGGTTCATGGGGAATTAAACCGTTGTGGTTGTTTGGGTGACAGGCAAACAAGCTGGGCTGCAGGCGTTCGGGCAGAGCAGGGCTTGGCCGCCGGGCAGGCGCTGTCAAAAGCCCTGATTTTAAGTGGCGCCGGTCGTGCCGCCGGCCCGCCTCTGAGGCACTGCCTCGCTATGATGCGCACAATCTTCCGGTGCCGACCATGTTTTATCAGATCGCTTCCCTGCTGCTCGACGTTCTTGGTGGTGTGCTCGGCGGCGCTTGCCTGCTGCGTTTGTATATGCAGCAGCAGCGAATTCCGATGTCGGCGCGCTCTGGGAATCCGTTCGGCCGGCTGGTGTTCGCCCTCACGGATTGGTTGGTGCTGCCGCTGCGCCGTTTAATGCCTGCCATAGGCACTTGGGACAGTGCGAGTTTGTTGGCCGCCTACCTGCTGCAGTTGGCCCAGTTTGTGGTGTTATGGCTGCTCAGTGGCTCTGCCGGCGGCTTGGTGACAGTGCCTATTTTGGCGGGTTTTGGCCTGGCTCGCCTGGCCGTCTCAGGGTTGACTGGCCTGCTGATTGTCTACGCGGTCCTGTCTTGGATGCAGACGGGTTCGGTGCTGGCTGATGTGGTGGAGCGCCTGTGCGCACCGCCGCTGGCCCCGATTCGCCGCCTGCTGCCACTCGTCGGTGGTGTGGACTTGTCACCCCTGGCGCTGCTGGTGCTGCTGCAGGTGGTGGCTATTGTGTTGGGCCATGTGCAAGGCCTGGTGCTTTTAATGACCTGATCAGCTGACGGCATCAGCCGGCTGGCTTTGCAGCATCGCCAGCGCACTGGCCAAGGTTTTGCGCAATTCACGGCGGTCGCAAATGAAGTCCACCGCCCCTTTTGTTTGTAAAAACTCAGCCCGCTGAAAACCCTCCGGCAGAGTCACCCGCACGGTAGATTCAATCACCCTCGGCCCGGCAAAGCCGATCAGTGCCTTGGGCTCGGCCACCACCATATCACCTAAAAAAGCAAAGCCAGCGCTAACCCCGCCCATGGTCGGATCGGTCAGCACACTGATGTAGGGCAGTCGTTTTTTGGCCAGGCGTGTCAAAGATGCATTGGTCTTGGCCATTTGCATCAGGCTCAACAAGCCCTCTTGCATGCGCGCACCGCCGGTTGATGTGAAGCAGATAAAAGGCACTTTTTGCTCAATCGCGGCATGCACGCCGCGCACAAAGCGCTCGCCAACCACCGAACCCATGCTGCCGCCCATGAACTCAAATTCAAAGCAGGCCGCAACCACGCCGATACCCATCACAGCTCCGCCCATGACCACCATAGCATCGGTTTCCCCGGTGTTCTCAAGCGCCTCCTTGAGCCGGTCCGGGTACTTTCGGCTGTCTTTGAATTTAAGGGCATCGATGGGCAACACTTCCTGTCCGATTTCGTAGCGCCCCTCGGCATCCAAAAATCCGTCAAGGCGTGCCCGTGCCCGAATTCGATGGTGATGACCGCAGCTGGGGCAGACATTTTGGTTTTGTTCAAGGTCGGTCTTGTAAAGCACCGTGTCGCAACTGGGGCATTTGATCCAGAGGCCCTCGGGAACGGTACGCCGCTCGGCGGGGTCCGTGTGCTGGATTTTCGGGGGCAGCAGTTTTTCGAGCCAACTCATGGGCGTACTCCGCAGTTGAGGATCAATTATGAGTCCAAGGCGATTCGTATATCGCTCAGAAATGCTTGTGCAACAGCGGCCACTTGTTGGCGCGGCTGCTCATCGAGCAGTTGGATGATGCGGCTGCCGATCACCACCGCATCGGCAACCCGGCTGATGGCGCGGGCGGTGGCGGCATCTCGGATGCCAAAGCCCACACCCACCGGCACGCTGACAAACTGGCGAATCCGCGGCAGCATGGCCTCAACCGAGGCGGTGTCAAGCGTTCCGGCGCCAGTGACGCCCTTGAGCGACACATAGTACACATAGCCACTTGCCACGCGGGCAACCTGCTGTATGCGGGCATCGGTGCTGGTGGGGGCCAACAGAAAAATCAGGTCCAGCCCGTGGCGCTTGAGTTCTGCAGCGAAGCCCTCGCACTCTTCCGGGGGATAGTCAACCACCAGTACGCCGTCGACACCTGCCGAAGCGGCGTCTCGCACAAAGGCTCTGTGGCCGTCGTGCTGGTCATGCTTTTGGTTGTAGCGTTCCACCGGGTTGGCATAGCCCATCAGCACTACCGGAGTGTGCTCATCGTTTTTGCGGAAAGCCCGAACCATGGCCAACACCTGCACCATGCCGATGCCCAGGGCCAGGGCTCGGTCGCCGGCTTTTTGGATCACCGGGCCATCGGCGCTGGGGTCAGAAAAGGGCACGCCCAGCTCAATGATGTCGGCGCCACCGGCCACCATCGCATGCATCAGCTCGGGCGTGATGTCGGCGAAGGGATACCCAGCGGTGACATAGGGAATCAGGGCCTTGCGCCCTTGGCTTTTCAGCGCCGCAAGGGTCGCGCCAATGCGACTCATGCTGCCACGCCCACCGGCCTGGATATGACGATTCTGTGCTCGCTTGCGCCCTTTACCGACTGCCCCTGGCAACTTGGGCGGCAGTAAAAATCGCCTTGGCTGAGATCGGCCACGGTGCCTATGTCCTTATCGCCACGGCCCGACAGGTTGACTAGGATTGACTGGTCGGGACGCATGGTTTTGGCTAATTGCATGGCGTACGCGACAGCATGGCTCGATTCAAGAGCCGGGATGATGCCCTCGGTGCGGCACAGATGGTGGAAGGCCGCCAGCGCCTCGGTATCAGTGATACCAACATACTCCGCCCGCCCAATGTCTTTGAGGAAGGCATGCTCGGGGCCGACGCCGGGATAGTCCAGGCCAGCGCTGATGCTGTGGGTTTCGGTAACCTGACCGTTGTCGTCTTGGAGCACATAGGTGCGGTTGCCGTGCAGCACGCCCGGGCTGCCGCGCTGCAGCGAGGCCGAGTGGCGGCCCGAGTCGATGCCTTCACCGGCTGCCTCCACACCAATCAATCGGGTGGCCTCATGTGCAATGTAGGGATGAAAAATTCCCATAGCATTGCTGCCGCCGCCCACGCAGGCCAGCACGGCATCGGGCTGCGGTCGGCTGCAGCCCTGCCGGGCCAGCATATCGGGCATTTGCACCAGGCACTCCTGCCCAATCACACTTTGAAAATCGCGCACCATCATGGGGTAGGGATGGGGCCCGGCCACCGTGCCTATGATGTAGAAGGTGTCATCGACATTGGCGACCCAATCGCGCATGGCCTCATTGAGCGCGTCTTTGAGGGTTTTGCTGCCACTCTCCACCGGTACCACGGTGGCGCCCAGCAGTTTCATGCGGTAGACATTGGGGCTTTGGCGTTTGATGTCCTCGCTGCCCATGTAGACCACGCATGCCAGTCCGTAGCGCGCGCAGATGGTGGCAGTGGCCACCCCGTGTTGGCCGGCGCCGGTCTCGGCAATCACCCGTGGTTTACCCATTCGCTTGGCCAGCATGGCCTGGCCAATGGTGTTGTTGATCTTGTGGGCGCCGGTGTGGTTGAGGTCCTCGCGTTTGAGGAAAATTTGCGCGCCACCCTGCTCAAGGCTCAGACGCTGCGCATGGTAAATCGGCGAGGGGCGGCCGACAAAGTGGGCCAACTCATACTTGAATTCGGCCATGAAGGCCGGGTCATGCTGGTAGCGGGCATAGGCTGCTTTGAGCTCGTTGATGGCATGCGTGAGGGTTTCTGAGACGAAGGAGCCGCCATAAATTCCGAAATGGCCTGTCGGGTCAGGTTGGTGGTAGTCAAACATCGGTGTTCTTTGCAAAATATTGATCGGCGGCCCGAACGGCCGTGACAAACTGCTTGATTTTTTGGGGGTCTTTGAGACCCTGGTGGCCGGGGCCAGACAGTTCGACCCCGGAACTCACATCAACAGCCAGCGACAAGCAGCGTGGCCGCAATTGCAGAATGCCGTCGGCCACGTTTGCAGCAGTCAGTCCACCACTCAAGACGAGGTGAGCGTTGACGTTTGGAGGCAGCAGTGACCAATTGAATGTTTGCCCGCCACCCCCGTAGCCGTCCACATGGGCGTCGAGCAGAATGGCTTGGGCGCTTTGATAATCAAAAACATATTTTACGAGATCAAAGTTTGCGGCCGCGGCGCCCATGGGAATTCTGGCTGCGCGCAAGAAGGCGCGCCCGTCCGGCTGCGTCGCCAGCAGGCAATCGGCCGGGGATTCATCGCCATGGAACTGCACGCTGGCGCCGGCAACCAAGCCGCAGGCCGATCTTATTTTTTCGGCAGCTTCGTTGACGAACAGCAGCAGGGGCGTGACAAACGGCGGCAGCCGACGAGCCAGTGCAGCGGCTCTTTGCGCCGTGACGAAACGCGGGCTTTTGGCATACAGAACAAAGCCAATGGCGTCAGCGCCAGCAGCTACAGCAGCGTCTACATCCTGCTCACGAGTGAGCCCGCAGATTTTGATGCGGGTCCGCTCCGCTGGCAGACGTGTTGGCAAACTTGGACTCGTACCGAGGGCAGGGGCAGGCGTGAGGCTCATGGCAGCATGTCGAAGGCGGGCGTACGATCGGGCAGGCCCCAGTGCTCAGCATAGCGTGGCCCGACAAAATACAGCCCATCTGGCGGGAAAGTTGGCGCCGCAGTCCGCCGGTTGCGGGCCTTGAGCAGCTCTGCTACCCAGGCGGGCTCTTGCTTGTGCTGCCCAACGGCGACCAGGCAGCCCATGATGTTGCGAATCATGTGGTGCAAAAATGCGTTAGCCTCAAAGTCGAAGCGCCAACAGTGCCCGCGCCGCGAGATGTCAAGCCGGTGCAAATGCTTCACTGGCGACAAGGCCTGACAGGCTGCGGCTCGAAACGAGCTGAAGTCGTGCTGGCCCAGCAAACTGGCCGCCGCCGACTGCATTGCTGATTGGTCAAGCGGGCGAAATGCCCAGCCGATTCGGCCTGCAGCAATGCTTGGCCGCACAGCAGACTCCAGCAAAACATAGGTGTAGCGCCGCGACAGAGCGCTGGCGCGGCAATGAAAATCACCAGGGACGGCTTGCGCCCACTCCACCGCAATGGTGTCGGGCAAAAAGGCGTTGGTGCCTCTCACCCAAGAGGACGCGCTGCGTCGAAGTGCTGTGTCGAAATGCACCACTTGCATCAGCCCGTGCACACCGGTATCGGTGCGACCGGCACACAGTGTGCTGATTTTTTGCGTGGTAAATTTACCCAAAGCCAGCTCGAGCTTGTCTTGCACGGTTTGGCCCGACAGCTGGCTTTGCCAGCCCTGGTACGGCTGGCCGTTGTAGCTGACGCCCAGCGCCATCCTCAAGTCAACCCCAGCGGTCGCTTGGCATGGCGGTACAGGCCAGGTTTCACTTTAAGCGACCCAGCGCCCGTTCTGCCTTGGACAGCAGGTCGCCCGAGGCCCCTGCGATGACTTCCTCTATCAGCGAGCGCGCGCCGTCTTCATCACCAATGGCCCTGAACTCTTCGGCCAGGTCGAGTTTGGTTTGCAAGGGGTCGTCCGAGTCATCTGGCAAGTCAAGATTGCGATCGGCGGGCGGGTCATCGAGGTCAAGCGAGAGTGAGTCGAGGCTGGTCGGCATGGACTGCTGGCTTGCCTCTGGTCGCTGCGCTGGCTGCTCGGGTTCGAATTCAAGATCGAGTTCGCGCGGATCGAGCTCGCTGTCTTGTACCGCTGCACCTGCTGCTTCATCGGGCAGAGCTTGGACCTCAAGGTCTGCCTGTGCGCGCACTGGGTCTGGGGCGGGCTGTGTTGGTTCTGGCAGAACCATCGGGGGCGGCTCGGGCTGCTGCAGCATGGGTGCAAGGGCAGGGCGGTCTACAGCCTCATCAGCGGTACGCAGGGCCTCTTGGTCGGCTGCTTTTTGGCGCATGACCAGGGTCTCTAGCGGGCTGCCCGGCCCCGCCGGCTGCACCGAGTCGATGGCGTTTTGCCGGCGTTGGCCAAGGCGGTAGGCCAGCAAACTCGTCAGCAGTGTGAGCAGGCCTGCCGCAAGCCAAGGCACCAGCGGATGCTCGGCCCAATAGCCTAGGGTTGCAGGGCTCTTGGCGGGCTGGGTTGATGAGGCAGGCGCCTGGGGTGCTGAGGCTGGCGCGCTAGCGCTGGGCAAAGCCGGCACGGGCTGGACTAATACTGGTGCTGAGCCTGCAGAGGCCGGTGCTGATGCGCTGCTGGCGGCATCGGTGCTGCCGCTTAATTTGCTTAATTCGTTGATGTTGCGGGCTAGTTCGTCGGCTCGGCTGGCGGTCTCCCGCAGGGTGCGTTCTTTGGCCAGCCGGTCCTCAGCTGAGCTTTCTTCGACGCTATTTTTAGCCAGGGTTAATTTGTCGGCGCCAGCTTTGCCGGCCTGCTGGTCTTCAAGCTTGGCCTGCACGGTACCGCTGGATTGCCGGCTTTGGCTTTCGATTTGCGTCGCCTGGGCAATCGCCGCGAATTTTCGCCGGAAGTCGTTGAAGTCTTGGCTCTGCGCCGCAATGATGCGCGAGGCCATCGGCGCGGGTGTTTGGGCTGACTGCTGTGCAGTTGGAATAACCAGGACAGCGCCGGCTTGGATCCGGTTGACGTTTTCTCCCAGGAAAACCCCCGGATTGGCGCGCAGCAGGGCGACCAACATTTGGTCTAAAGATACGCCAGGCGGCTTCAAGGACAGGGCAATTGCACCCGCAGTGTCGCCAGATCGCACCGTGACTGTGTCTGGGCCGAGCTTGGGCGTTTTGTCCGGGCTGGCGTCTTTGGGGCTGGTGCCAGCTTTGGCTTGGGCGAACAGCAGCGTGTAATCGCGCAGCAGTCTGCCATTGGACCACTTGGCCTCCAGCACCAAGTCAATGAAGGAATCATTGATGGCCCCGCTGCTCATGAGCCGAATGAAGGGCTGGCCATCGGCGCGTTTTTGTACAGTCACCTGGATGGCTGAGACGATGGTGCCGTAGCTGATGCCGACGGCCTGAAACGCTTCTTGGGAAGCAATGGCTGCACTGAGTGTGGCGGCCTCATCGGCCGAAATATCCAGAAAATCAATCTCGGCGCGAAGAGGCTCTCCCAGCAGCGAACTCACCAACACGCGGCCCAGGGACAGGGCCTGTGCCTGTGAGGCCCACAGCGTGAGGCTCAGCACGCCGCACACCAGCGCTGTGCGCGGCCAATCCCGAATTTTGACAGTCACGGTGATGCCTCCATGAATCGGATTCTACGTGCCCGAGCCAGCCGGCCAGGGGGCCGGCAGCGCTGCTTTTTCAGTGGGCCAGAAGAATTCGCAGCATGCGGCGCAGGGGTTCCGCAGCGCCCCACAGCAGCTGGTCGCCAATCGTGAATGCGCCAACATAGTTCGGGCCCATGGCAAGCTTGCGGATTCGTCCCACTGGAATGTCCAGCGTGCCGGTCACGGCCACTGGCGTGAGCCCTTTCAAGCTTGCTTCCCGCGTGTTGGGTATGACCTTGGCCCAGGGGTTGTCTGCAGCAATCAAGGCCTCGATATCGGCGCTAGGCAGGTTTTTCTTGAGCTTGAAGGTCAGTGCTTGGCTGTGGCAGCGCATGGCGCCCACACGCACGCAAAGCCCATCGACTGGGGTCTCTGCGCTGCCAAATGCTGCACCCTGCCCCAGGATTTTGTTGGCTTCAGCCCCGCCTTTCCACTCTTCGCGGGAGACGCCCCAGCCCGCCTCGTCCGATTGCTTGCCCAGGCCCAGGTCTTTGTCAATCCAGGGTATGAGGCTGCCGCCCAGGGGCACGCCAAAGTTAGCGGTTTCCTGAGAGTCGAGCGAGCGCTGGCGGGCCAGCACCCGCTTGTCGATTTCCAGTATGGCGGATTTGGGATCGTCCAACAGGCCGCGCACCTCAGCATGGAGACTGCCAAACTGGGTCAGCAACTCCCGCATGTGCTGAGCCCCGCCGCCCGAGGCGGCCTGGTAGGTCATGCTGGTCATCCACTCGACCAAGCCCGCTTTGAACAGGGCGCCTACGCCCATCAGCATGCAACTCACCGTGCAGTTGCCGCCGATCCAATTTTTGCCGCCGGCAGTCATGGCCTTGTGGATGACCGGCAGATTGACCGGATCCAAAATAATGACAGCGTCTTTTTCCATTCGCAGCGTGGACGCCGCGTCGATCCAGTGCCCCTTCCAGCCCGAAGCGCGCAGCTTGGGAAAGACTTCGGTGGTGTAGTCGCCACCCTGGGTGCTGATGATGATGTCGCAACGCTTGAGCGCATCGATATTGAAGGCGTCTTGCAGTGTGGTTTCGTTCTTGGCCAGGTCAGGGGCCTGGCCGCCGGCATTCGATGTGGAGAAAAACAGTGGCTCGATCAGACTGAAGTCGCCCTCGATCTGCATTCGGTCCATCAGCACAGAGCCAACCATTCCGCGCCAGCCGATCAGACCAACCAGATGTCCTGTTTTCATGATATTGCCCCTTCAGATGTATGTGAGTGATTTGCATCTGCCCGGCTCGTCTGGCCGGTGGGGGCGCGACGAACCAGGCTCGACTAGCCCTTGGTGTCGGTTTGGGTGAATGTCCGACCGCAAGCTCGGCACTGGCGCGACAACACCCAGCCCGGGAGAGCGGTTGTGCATGGCGCGCGAGCTTGATCAAACATGGCTAGATTGTAGTTTGACGCTATGCCAGCGCTCGAACAACCGCAGCGCCCATCTCGGCGGTGCCCACGCGGGTGGTGCCGGGGCTGAAGATGTCCGATGTGCGCAGTCCCTGGACCAGTACGCGCTTGACGGCAGCTTCGATTCTTTGGGCCGCCGCCTCCTGCTTGAGGCTGTAGCGCAGCATCATGGCCGCACTCAATATCGTGGCCAAGGGGTTGGCAATGCCCTTGCCGGCGATGTCTGGTGCGCTGCCATGACTGGGCTCGTAAAGCCCCTGGTTGGTGGCATTCAGGCTGGCCGAAGGGAGCATGCCGATGGATCCGGTGAGCATCGCTGCCTCATCGCTGAGGATGTCGCCAAACATATTGCCGGTGACCACAACATCAAATTTCTTGGGCTCGCGCACCAATTGCATGGCGGCGTTGTCAACATACATGTGGTCCAGCGCCACATCCGGATATTGCTTGCCAATGTCACTGACCACGTCTTTCCAGAACTGGAAGGTTTCCAGTACATTGGCCTTGTCCACGCTGGTGACGCGTTGGCTGCGTTTACGTGCTGCCTGGAATGCCACATGGGCAATGCGCTCGATTTCTGGCCGGGTGTAGCGCATGGTGTCGAAAGCTTCTTCTGCGCCTGCAAACAAGCCGTCTGTGGCGACTCGGCGACCGCGTGGCTGGCCAAAATAAATATCGCCAGTGAGCTCGCGGATGATCAGGATATCAAGCCCGGCAATCAACTCGGGCTTGAGGCTGGAGGCGTCAACGAGCTGCTCGTAGCAAATGGCCGGACGAAAATTAGCGAACAAGCCCAGATGTTTTCGCAGCCCTAGGATCGCTTGTTCGGGCCGCAACGGGCGGTCAAGCGTGTCGTATTTCCAGTCGCCCACTGCACCAAACAACACCGCGTCGGCCTGCTGGGCCAGCCGCAGCGTGGCTTCGGGCAGCGGGTGGCCATGGGCGTCGTAGGCAGCGCCGCCGACCAGCGCGGTCTCCATCTCAAACGACAGATCCAGCGCTTCGAGCACCTTCACGGCTTGGGCGACGATTTCAGTGCCTATTCCGTCACCCGGCAAAACCGCAATTTTCATGGCTTGGTAACAATGTTTGTGAGGAAGGTTCAGGTGATCAGGCTGTGGGCCAGCCATGGCTTTTCGGCCAGACGCTGGGCCTCAAAGGCACGAATTTTATCGGCGTGGCGCAGGGTCAGGCCGATGTCGTCGAAACCGTTGATCAGGCAGTACTTACGAAATGCTTGCACCTCAAAGGGCAGCTCCTGCCCATCTGGCTTGAGAACCACTTGGCGCTGCAGGTCAATGGTCAGGCTGTAGCCCGGAAAAGCGGCCGACTCGTCGAACAGAGCGCTTACCTGCGCCTCTGACAACACAATTGGCAACAGTCCGTTTTTGAAGCTGTTGTTGAAAAAAATATCTGCGTAACTCGGGGCGATGATGGCGCGAAATCCGAATTGGTCAAGCGCCCAAGGCGCATGCTCGCGCGACGAGCCGCAGCCAAAATTCTTGCGCGCCAGCAGGATGCAGGCCCCTTGGTAGCGGGCCTGGTTGAGAACAAAGTCGGGGTTTGGGCGGCGGCTGTTGGGGTCCTGCCCGGGGTAACCGGGGTCAAGGTAGCGCCATTGGTCAAACAGATTTTGGCCAAATCCGGTTTTTCGGATCGACTTGAGGAACTGTTTGGGAATGATGGCATCGGTATCAACATTTTCCCGGTCCATCGGGGCCACCAGGCCCTTGAGCGTGTCAAATTTTTGCATGTGCGTCGGTTCTCAGGCAAACTGCCGGGTGTCGACAAAATGGCCATGGATGGCCGCCGCGGCCGCCATGGCTGGGCTCACCAGGTGGGTGCGTCCACCGGCCCCTTGGCGGCCTTCAAAATTACGGTTGCTGGTCGAGGCGCAGCGTTCGCCGGGCTCGAGCCGGTCAGCGTTCATGGCCAGGCACATGGAGCAGCCCGGTTCGCGCCATTCAAAGCCGGCAGCGCGAAAAATCTCGTGCAGACCCTCCTGTTCAGCTTGCGCCTTAACCAAGCCAGAACCCGGAACCACCATGGCCAGTTTGATATTTTTCGCCACTTTTCGCCCAAGCTTGCGCACCACCGCTGCGGCTTCGCGCATGTCTTCAATGCGGCTGTTGGTGCATGAGCCAATAAAGACCTTGTCGACATAGAGATCGTTGAGCGCCTTGCCAGGCTCTAAGCCCATATAGGTCAGGGACCGTTCGATGGCACTGCGTTTGCTGGCGTCTTTTTCTTTGTCTGGGTCGGGCACTCGGCTGTCGATGCCGAGCACCATCTCGGGAGAGGTGCCCCAGGTCACCTGGGGAATCAATTGGCTCGCATCGAGCTCGACCAAGGCATCGAAATTGGCATCCGCGTCAGAGTGCAGGGTTTTCCAGTAAGCCACTGCCTGTTCCCACTCAAGCGTTGCCGCATCACCAGAGGCCAGATGACCGGGGGCCAGCGGTCGGCCCCGCACATAGTCAATGGTTTTGTCGTCCACCGCCACCAGGCCTGCCCGGGCGCCAGCCTCGATGGCCATATTGCACACTGTCATGCGGCCTTCCATGCTCAGCGCGCTGATGGCCTTGCCGCCGAATTCGATGGTGTACCCGGTGCCGCCTGCGGTGCCAATTCGGCCGATGATGGCCAGCACGATATCTTTGCCGCTGCAGCCGCGTGCCAATGTGCCACTCACCCGGACCAACATATTTTTGGCTTTTTTTGCCAGCAGGGTCTGGGTCGCCAAGACATGCTCGACTTCACTGGTTCCGATGCCGTGCGCCAAAGCACCAAAGGCGCCGTGGGTAGAGGTGTGCGAGTCACCGCAAACTACCGTCATGCCAGGCAGGGTGGCGCCGTTTTCCGGGCCGATCACATGCACGATGCCCTGGCGTTTGGACAAAAACGGAAAATAAGCCGCAGCACCAAATTGCTGCATATTGCTGTCCAAGGTCATCACCTGCTCTTTGCTGGTGGGGTCGGTGATCCCTGCATAGCCCTGTTCCCAGCCTGTGGTGGGCGTGTTGTGGTCCGCTGTGGCGACGATGGAACTGTTGCGCCAGACCGTGCGACCAGCCTGACGCAGACCCTCAAAGGCCTGCGGGCTGGTAACCTCGTGCACCAAGTGGCGGTCTATGTAGAGGATGGCAGTACCATCGTCCTCGGTGTGGACAACGTGCGCGTCCCACAGTTTGTCGTAGAGGGTGCGTCCCATGTTTTTCCTTAGTGTTGCGGCATTTTAAGCGGCTGCCGCTACCCCGTTCTCACACTAAGCCGTACCCTGGGGCCCAAGTCCGCTGGGCCTGAGGGCGAATCAACTCCTTTGATTTTGCTGGATGCGGGCTTTTGCGCTGTCAACGCTGGGCAATCGGCAGCACGTCGCGGCGGATCGAGCCTGAAAAAAGCTGGCGCGGACGGCCGATTTTGTATTCGGGGTCGCCGATCATTTCATTGAGCTGGGCAATCCAGCCGACCGTGCGGGCCAGCGCAAAAATAGCGGTGAACAGGCTCACCGGTATGCCAATGGCGCGCTGGACGATGCCGGAATAGAAGTCGACATTGGGATAGAGCTTGCGCTGCACAAAGTAGTCGTCCTCGAGGGCAATTTTCTCCAGTGCCATCGCCAGCTTGAATAAAGGGTCATTTTCCAGGCCCAGCGAGGCCAGCACTTCCTTGCAGGTCTCTTGCATCAACTTGGCGCGTGGGTCGTAGTTCTTGTAAACACGGTGACCAAAGCCCATGAGTTTGACGCCCGAATTTTTATCTTTGACCTGCTCCATGAATTGGCCCACCTTGGCAATTCCGCCCATCGCCTGAATGTCTTCGAGCATGTTCAGGCAGGCTTCATTGGCGCCCCCATGGGCCGGACCCCACAAGCAGGCCACGCCTGCCGCAATTGCTGCAAAGGGGTTGGTGCCAGAGCTGCCGCACAGACGCACAGTCGAGGTGGAGGCGTTTTGTTCATGGTCGGCATGCAGAACAAAAATACGGTCGAGCGCCCGCTCTATCACCGGGTTGACCACATAGTCCTCGCAGGGCGTGGCAAACATCATGTGCAAAAAGTTGCCCGCGTAGCTTAGGCTGTTCTTTGGGTACATATAGGGCTGGCCGGCACTGTATTTGTAGGCCATGGCCACCAGCGTTGGCATTTTCGCGATCAAGCGCAGGGCCGATATATCCCGGTGCTCGGGGTTGTGGATGTCGGTGCTGTCATGGTAGAAGGCCGACAGCGCGCCAACCAGACCAGTCATGATGGCCATTGGATGAGCATCACGGCGAAAACCACGCAGAAAGAATTGCATTTGCTCGTTGACCATGGTGTGGTAGGTCACGCGCTTGGTGAACTCGGCCTTGGCAGCGATGTCAGGCAGACGCCCATATAAAAGCAAGTGGCAGGTTTCCATGAAATCGCAGGTGGTTGCCAACTGCTCGATCGGGTAGCCGCGGTACAGCAACTCGCCTTTGTCGCCGTCAATGTAGGTGATCGCCGACTGGCATGCTGAGGTCGACAAAAACCCCGGGTCGTAGGTGAACATGCCGGTTTGGGCATACAGCTTGCGAATGTCAATCACATCTGGCCCGACAGTGCCTCGGTAGACCGGTAAATCAATGCTGGCGCTGCCGTTACTGAACGACAGGGTAGCCTTGTTGTCAGCGAGTTTCATTTAAAGCCTTTCAAGGGGTTGTCTCAACATAGCCAAAATTTCACGGGTATCAGTGCGATCCAGCGCAGTATCGATTTGCCCCAAGGACTTGCGCGCCAACTGCAGATCCAACAAGTCCCGGTCGCCCAAATCCATCAGATCGCCCAGGGCCTGGGCTTGGCTGCGGGTCAGGGTACTCTCGAAGCGATTAAAAAAGCGCTCAATCAATAAATCGTTCTCAAGCAGGCCGCGTCGGCAGCGCCAGCGAAGCTTGCTCAAACCTCGTTGATCAAGCAATTCTTCCATGTGGCCTCGCTGTCATATCGCCTTCAAACGGTGCGCAGCACCATCATCTCCTTGATTTTCCCGATGGCCCGGGTGGGATTGAGTCCCTTGGGGCAAACATCGACGCAATTCATGATGGTATGGCATCGGAACAAGCGATAGGGATCTTCCAGATTGTCGAGCCTCTCGGCGGTGGCTTCGTCACGGCTGTCAGCGATAAAGCGGTAGGCCTGCAACAGCCCGGCAGGACCGACGAACTTGTCTGGATTCCACCAAAAACTTGGGCAACTGGTAGAGCAACTGGCGCAGAGTATGCATTCGTACAGGCCGTTGAGTTCTTCCCGCTCCTCAGGGCTTTGCAGGCGTTCCTTCTCGGGTGGGGCGGCATCGTTGATCAAGTAGGGCTTGATGGAGTTGTACTGCTTGAAAAATTGGGTCATGTCCACAATCAGATCGCGGATCACCGGCAGACCTGGCAGGGGCTTGAGCACGATGGTCCCGGACAGGGTGCGCATATTCGTCAGGCAGGCCAAGCCATTTTTGCCGTTGATATTCATTGCGTCTGAGCCGCAAACGCCTTCCCTGCAAGAGCGACGAAAGGAGATGGCCGGATCAATTGCTTTGAGCTTCATCAGGGCATCAAGCAGCATGCGCTCGCTGCCGTCAAGCTCCACCTCGATGGTTTGCATGTAGGGCTTGGCGTCCTGGTCGGGGTCGTAGCGGTAGATTTTGAAAGTACGTTTACTCATGGCTGGTTCCGGCTGGTTGGCGTCTGGGCGTTAGAGGCGACGGCTGTCTTGGTCATTGAACTCAAAATGTGCGCACCTTTAATTCAACTGTCGCCACAGTCAAGGGCTTCATCTGCACCGGTTTGTAGCTCAGCCGATTGCCTTCGCGGTACCACAGGCTGTGTTTATGCCATTCGCTGTCGTTGCGGCCGTTTGGATGCTCCGGGCAGTCACCATAGTCGTCAACGCTGTGCGCGCCCCGGCTTTCATGGCGCGCCGCCGCCGACACCATGGTGGCCTCGGCGGCTTCGATCAGGTTCTCAACTTCCAGGGCCTCGATGCGGGCTGTGTTGAAGACCCTAGACTTGTCCTTCAGGTTGATTGAATTGACCCGCTGGCGCAGACCGGCCACTTTGGCCACGCCCTCGTCCATGCTCGCCTGGGTGCGAAAAACGCCGGCATGCTGCTGCATGGTGGCGCGCAGTTCGTTGGCGACATCCTGCGCGTATTCTCCTGTGCTTGCATGGTCTAGGCGGGAGAGGCGAGTCAGGGTGCGCTCGGCGGCATCTGCTGGCAGGGGCTTGTGCGTCCGGTTGCTGTTGTTGAACTCGACGATGTGATTACCCGCCGCCCGACCGAACACCAGCAAGTCGAGCAGTGAGTTGGTGCCCAAACGGTTGGCGCCGTGCACACTGACGCAGGAGCACTCGCCCACCGCATACAGGCCGTTGACCACCTCGTTGTGTCGGCCATTGGCCTGAACCACCACCTGGCCGCGGATATTGGTGGGAATGCCGCCCATCTGGTAGTGGATTGTGGGCACCACAGGTATGGGTTCCTTGGTGATGTCGACATTGGCAAAGTTATGGCCGATCTCAAGCACCGAGGGCAGTCGCTTCATGATGGTGTCTACGCCCAGATGGTCGAGCTTGAGCAGCACATGGTCTTTATTTGGACCGCAGCCCCGCCCTTCCTTGATTTCCTGGTCCATGGAACGCGAGACGAAGTCGCGCGGCGCCAGATCTTTGAGCGTGGGCGCGTAGCGTTCCATGAAGCGCTCACCCAGGCTGTTGAGCAAAATTGCGCCCTCCCCACGGCAGCCCTCGGTGAGCAGCACGCCCGCACCGGCAACCCCTGTGGGGTGGAACTGCCAGAACTCCATATCCTCTAACGGAATCCCGGCACGTGCGGCCAGGCCGAGCCCGTCACCCGTGTTGATGTACGCGTTGGTGGACGCGGCAAAGATGCGCCCGGCCCCGCCCGTGGCCAGCAGTGTGGTTTTTGCCTCCAAGATGTGAAGGTCCCCGGTTTCCATCTCCAGCGCGGTCACTCCCAAGACGTCGCCATCAGCGTCCCGGACCAGGTCGAGCGCCATCCATTCGACAAAAAAACTGGTTCTGGCTTTGATGTTTTGTTGGTAGAGCGTGTGCAACATCGCATGCCCAGTGCGGTCCGCTGCTGCGCAGGCGCGCTCAACCGCTTTTTCGCCATAGTTGGCCGTGTGCCCACCAAACGGCCTTTGGTAGATGGTTCCGTCTGGGTTGCGGTCAAAAGGCATGCCCATGTGCTCAAGGTCGTAAACCACCTTGGGCGCTTCACGGCACATGAATTCGATCGCGTCCTGATCGCCCAGCCAATCGGAGCCTTTGATCGTGTCGTAAAAATGGTAGTGCCAGTTGTCCTCGTTCATGTTGCCCAGCGATGCGCCAATGCCGCCCTGGGCCGCCACCGTGTGGGAGCGGGTCGGAAAAACCTTGCTGAGCACTGCCACATTCAGGCCAGCGCGCGCCAGTTGCAGCGAGGCCCGCATGCCGGAGCCGCCAGCGCCCACAATGACGACATCAAATTTTCTTCTGGTTACGGAATAAGTCATGAATTTTTAAAGACTGTGAGACTGGGGTGGGGCCGCCGCGCTGGTTTTTCTTTACAGCCGCCACAGGACCTGGATAGACCAGCCGGCGCAGCCGACCAGCCAGACCAGCGAAAGAACCTGCAAGGACAGCCGCAGTGCCAGCGGTTTGATGTAATCCATCCAGATATCGCGCACGCCAACCCAGGCGTGGTAGAGCAGGGCAAGAATCACTGTGAAGGTGATGACCTTCATCCACTGGGCTGAGAAAATGCTGGCCCATTTAACATAACCAATGCTTCCCTTGAACAGCAGCAGTTGTGCCAGCACCAGGGCGGTAAACAAGGCCATCAGGACTGCTGTGACCCGTTGAGCCAGCCAGTCTCGCAGGCCGTAGTGCGCTCCCACAACGATGCGCTTTGAGCCGTAATTCACTGCCATGGTTGATCCGCTTTCAGTACAGGCCGAATAATTTAAGTCCGAGCACCAGCGTCAAGCCCGAACCCGCGGCCAGGGTGAAGACAGCTGATGATCGACCAAACTCCCTGTCTACGGCATGCCGTATGTCCATCCACAGGTGGCGCAAACCGGCGATCAGGTGGTGTAAAAAGGCCCAAATCAAGACCAGCGCGAGCAGCTTCCAGGCGACACCGGGCAGTCCTAGCATGCCGGATTCAAAGACGGCGGTGAACCTGGCGAATGAAATTTCAGACGACACCGACACATCGAACAGCCAGATCACGAAGGGCATCAGGACAAACATCAGGGCGCCACTGATACGGTGCAGTATCGACACCCAGCCGGCAGGCGGCAGTCGGTAGGTCGGCAGGTCTTTGAAGGCGTTGATGTTGCGAAATTCAGCTCGCTGGCTGGGCGTGACGGTGTCAGTCATGTTGGCTTTCTTGGGTCGCTGCGTCAGCTTTGTTCGATTCGGCTTAAACAAATTCTATTGCAATGCAGCAAATCAGGCTCGGCCAGCGCGATAGCCACTGGCAAGTCACACTGCTGAACTCAATTCAAGGCATTGCGATAGTAATGGGTGTCGGTGACATACAAGCCCCGGCGCAGCTCCATAGGGGTGTCGTTGTAGGTGAAGGCGGTTCGCTCAACACTCAGCAGCGGGGTTGCCACGGCGACATCAAGCAAAAAACCGTCGCTTGCGCTGGCAAGAACAGCGCGTATTTTTTCGTCCGCCCGAACCATGCGGATGCCGAATTCAGCCTCGAACATGGCGTACATGGGCCCCTGGTCTTGGCGCAAGCGCTCGGTGGTCAGACCTTTGAAGGGGGTGCCTGGCAACCAGATGTCCTCCAGAATCGTGGGCTTGCCAGCAAAGTGCAACACGCGCTGAATGCGCAGCACCGGCTCGCCAGTGCGCACGGCCAGGTGTCGCGCGACATCGGCAGGCGCTCGCAAGCGTTTGCAGTCCACAATCTGGCGTTGCGCCTGGCCTTGGCTGCTGGCGTCGCCCTTGTCTGGCATGAGCTTAAGGAAGCGGTATTGCACCTGATGCTCAGCATGGGTGGCTACAAAGGTACCCCGGCCTTGGCGCCTGATTAGCAGGTTGTCGGCGGCAAGCTCATCGATGGCTTTGCGAACCGTGCCCTGGCTGACCCGAAATCGCGCTGCAAGCTCGATTTCGCTGGGGATCAGTTCGCCGGGTTTCCATTCGCCCAAACGCAGGCCGTTGAGTAGCAGGCTCTTGATTTGTTGGTACAAGGGGCTGAAGGCGGGCGCCAACGCTGCTTCACCCGGACCCGGGGGCATGCCTGAGCCCTGGGCAGTGGTTCCGTTTGAGGGGGTGGTGCTTGGGGACATGGGGTGACAGGCCAAGGCCTGCTTCAGTCACATAGGATCATATCTTATATAAGACACAAGACAAATTGCGCCCTGCCAGTTTTCCGGATTACACTGCCTGCCGCTTGGGTTCGCCCGCCTGTCGGCCGATACACCCTCTTTGATTCAATTCTGGAGTTTTCATCATGAGCAAAAAGCCTGTTCGTGTTGCCGTGACCGGTGCTGCCGGCCAAATCGGTTACGCCGTCCTGTTTCGTATTGCCTCGGGTGAGATGTTGGGCCGCGATCAGCCGGTGATTCTCGAACTGCTCGAAGTGCCTCTGGAAAAGCCTCAGCAGGCCTTGCAAGGCGTGATGATGGAGTTGCAGGATTGCGCCTTCCCCTTGCTCGCTGGCATGCGTGCCCATGGCGACCCCATGACGGCCTTTCAGGATGTTGATTACGCCCTGCTGATTGGTTCACGTCCGCGCGGGCCCGGCATGGAACGCGCCGAACTGCTGGCTGTGAATGCCGAGATCTTCACGGCGCAGGGCAGGGCGCTCAATGCAGTTGCCAACCGCAATGTCAAGGTGCTGGTGGTGGGCAACCCGGCCAACACCAACGCTTACATCGCCATGAAAAGTGCGCCGGACCTGCCGCGCAAGAACTTCACGGCCATGCTGCGGCTGGATCACAACCGCGCCCTGAGCCAACTCGCGCAGAAAACAGGCAAGCCAGTCTCGGCGATTGAAAAACTGGTGGTCTGGGGCAACCATTCGCCCACCATGTACGCCGATTACAGGTTTGCCAGCATTGGGGGCCAGAGTGTCAAAGACAGCATCAATGACCACGACTGGAACCTCAACACCTTTTTGCCGACGGTGGGTAAACGCGGCGCGGCGATCATTGCTGCGCGGGGGGTGTCATCTGCCGCCTCGGCGGCGAACGCGGCCATTGACCACATGCGAGACTGGGCGCTCGGCACCAATGGCAAATGGGTCACGATGGGGATCGCCTCCGACGGTCAGTATGGCATTCCCAAAGACACCATGTTTGGTTTTGCCGTGACCTGTGAGGGTGGTGAGTACCGGCCCGTCGAAGGACTGCCGGTTGATGCCTTCAGCCAGGAGTGCATCAACAAGACCTTGAAAGAGCTGCAAGACGAGCAGGCTGGCGTGGCACACCTACTTTAAGCGGCGATACCGAGCATGGTGTCGGGCAAGGGACGACCAGGCGCCATGCAGACGCCCCGTGACGTGCTCTTGGGCGCACAGAGTGCTGCGAGTCCGGTCCCGGTCTGCGATCACTATTGTGGTGTAGAAACCCGAATGCGCAAGAGTTTGGCCCTGCAGTCTGCGATGGCCGAAGAGTTTGGCACCTGCCCCTTCGACGTGACGCTCGACTGCGAGGACGGCGCACCGACCGGTGGCGAGCTTGATCATGCGTTGATGGTGGCCGAACTGGCTCTCGCCAGCCTGGCGCAGGCGGCGGCTGAACCGGGGCGTTGTCGGCCGAGGGTGGCGGTGCGGGTGCATCCGGTCGACCACCCGGCATTCGAGCAGGATGTAGAGACCATTGTCGGCATGGCCGCAAATGCCCTGTGTCATGTCATGCTACCCAAGCTGGAGTCGCTCGCCGCGCTGGAGCGGGCGGTGCAGTGGATCGATCAAGCAGCGGCCAAGTCAGGGCGGTTGACGCCCCTGCCGCTACATGTCTTGATCGAGTCACCAGCCGCGGTGCAGAAGGCCTTCGAGATCGCCGCGCACGAGCGTGTGCAATCCCTGAGTTTTGGTCTGATGGATTTCGTGTCAGCGCACGGCGGCGCCATACCGGCCACGGCTATGGGCCTGGATGACGGACCCGGCGACGCTGCGCTGGGTCAGTTCAGCCACCCCTTGGTGTTGCGTGCCAAGCTTGAAATTGCGGCAGCCTGCCACGCCTTTGGCAAGGTAGCATCCCACTGCGTGGTGGCTGAATTCGGAGATGTTGCCAAGTTGAGCGCTGCAGCGCGAAAGGCCTGTCGGACACTTGGATTTACCCGGATGTGGAGCATTCATCCGGCCCAGATCAGGCCGATACTGGCAGCCTTTGCCCCGGATTCGGGAGAGCTTGAGCAGGCGACGCGCATTTTGGTGGCAGCCCAACAGGCGGATTGGGCTCCCACATCGGACAAAGGCGTTTTGCAGGACCGCGCCAGTTACCGCTATTTTTGGCAGGTGCTGGAGCGCGCGCAGCAAACCGGAACCGTGCTGCCAGAGCAGGCACGCGCTTTTTTTTCGTCGCACGTACAGCTGCAGGTCGGGCCATGATGCATGGTCTGCGGCAAGGGTGTTTTTGGGCAGATGCTCAGGCCGGTGCTAAGCCAATTTTTGTTGATTGAAAAGGAGAAAGTCATGCTACAAAATTACCGTGCCCACGTGGCCGAGCGTGCTGCCCTGGGTGTCCCGCCGCTGCCCCTGTCGGCCAAGCAGACGGGTGAATTGATTGAGTTGCTGAAGCGCCCGCCCGCCGGTGAAGAGTCCACCCTGGTGGACTTGATCACTTACCGCGTGCCGGCCGGTGTCGATGATGCCGCCAAGGTCAAGGCCAGTTATCTGGCAGCGGTGGCGCATGGCAGCGAAATTTGTCCGCTGCTGTCGCGTCAAAAGGCCACCGAGCTGCTCGGTACCATGCTGGGCGGCTACAACATCAGTCCCTTGGTCGATCTGCTCGACGACCTGGCGGTGGCCGATGTGGCCGCCAGCGGCCTCAAAAAGACGCTGCTGATGTTCGACCAGTTCCATGATGTCAAGGAAAAAGCCGACGCGGGCAACGCCCACGCCAAGGCTGTGTTGCACAGCTGGGCCGATGCCGAGTGGTTCACCTCACGGCCCGAAGTGCCGCAGTCCATCACACTGACCGTGTTCAAGGTGGCAGGCGAGATCAACACCGACGATCTCTCGCCGGCGCCCGACGCCTTCAGTCGCCCGGACATCCCGCTGCACGCGCTGGCCATGCACAAAAACGCCCGGGCCGGCATCACGCCCGAAGAAGATGGCAAGCGTGGCCCGGTCAAGTTCATCAATGAACTGAAGGCACGCGGCCATTTGGTGGCCTATGTCGGCGACGTGGTCGGCACCGGCTCCTCGCGCAAATCAGCCACCAACTCGGTGCTCTGGTTCACCGGCCAGGACATCCCGTTTGTACCGAACAAGCGCTTTGGCGGCGTCTGTCTGGGCAGCAAGATTGCCCCGATTTTTTACAACACCATGGAAGACTCAGGTGCGCTGCCGATTGAACTCGACGTCAGCCAGATGGCCATGGGCGATGTGGTCGAGCTGCGTCCCTACGAGGGCCGGGCGCTCAAAAATGGTCAGTTGATTGCCGAGTTTCAGCTCAAGAGCGAGGTGCTGCTCGACGAGGTGCGGGCCGGCGGCCGCATTCCGTTGATCATCGGCCGTGGTTTGACGTCCAAGGCGCGCGAGGCACTGGGGCTGCCGGTGAGCACCCTGTTCCGGCTGCCCAGCAATCCGGCTGATTCTGGCAAGGGCTTCACCCTGGCACAGAAAATGGTTGGTCGGTCCTGCGGCTTGCCAACGGTGGGCGGTAAGCAGCAAGGCGTGCGTCCCGGCACCTATTGCGAGCCGCGCATGACCAGCGTGGGCTCCCAGGACACCACCGGCCCCATGACCCGGGACGAGCTCAAGGACCTGGCCTGCCTGGGTTTCAGCGCCGACCTGGTGATGCAGTCCTTCTGCCATACCGCGGCCTACCCGAAGCCGGTGGATGTGAAGATGCACCACGAGCTGCCCGAGTTCATCAACAACCGGGGCGGCATCAGCCTGCGCCCGGGCGACGGCATCATCCACAGCTGGCTCAATCGCATGCTGCTGCCCGACACTGTGGGCACGGGCGGCGACAGCCATACCCGCTTTCCGATCGGCATCAGCTTTCCGGCCGGCTCGGGCCTAGTGGCCTTTGGTGCCGCCACCGGCGTGATGCCGCTGGACATGCCTGAGAGTGTGCTGGTGCGTTTCAAGGGCAGGATGCAGCCGGGGGTCACCTTGCGTGACCTGGTGAATGCGATCCCCTTTTACGCCATCAAGGCCGGCCTGCTGACCGTGGCCAAACAGGGCAAGAAGAACATCTTCTCGGGGCGGATTCTGGAGATCGAAGGGCTGCCCGACCTGAAGGTTGAGCAGGCGTTCGAGCTCAGCGACGCCTCGGCCGAGCGCAGTGCCGGCGGCTGCACCGTGCACCTGAACAAGGAGCCTATCATTGAGTACATCACCAGCAACATCACCATGCTGAAGTGGATGATTGCCAGCGGCTATGCCGATGTGCGTACCATCAACCGCCGCATCAAGGCGATGGAAGCCTGGCTGGCCGACCCGCAGCTGCTCAAGGGCGATCCTGACGCCGAGTATGCCGCCGTGATCGAGATCGACCTGGCCGACATCCACGAGCCGATCGTGGCCTGCCCGAACGACCCGGACGATGTCAAAACCCTGTCCGATGTGGCCGGCGCCAAGATTGACGAGGTGTTCATCGGCTCGTGCATGACCAACATCGGTCATTTCCGCGCCGCCAGCAAGCTGCTGGAGAACAAGCGCGACATTCCGGTTAAATTGTGGATGGCGCCGCCGACCAAGATGGACGCCAAGCAGCTCAGCGAGGAGGGTCATTACGGGGTGCTGGGTTCAGCCGGCGCGCGCATGGAGATGCCGGGTTGCAGCCTGTGCATGGGCAACCAGGCCCAGGTGAAAGAGGGCGCCACAGTGTTCTCAACTTCGACCCGCAACTTCCCCAACCGGCTGGGCAAGAACAGCAATGTCTACCTCGGCAGCGCCGAACTGGCCGCGATCTGCTCCAAGCTCGGGCGCATCCCGACCAAGGCCGAGTACATGGCCGATATGGGTGTTCTTGCAGGTGCCAGCGATCAGATCTACCAGTATCTGAACTTCGACCGAGTGCCAGACTACGTGGCCGCTGCCACGTCACTGCCAGCCTGATTCGAGCTGGTCCACCGGCGTACCTGTTTCGAGCCAGCCCCTCAGCCTGTGTTGCGGGCGATTTTTCACGCGCCAAGGAGTGCCCGGGAAATGAACACCCTGACTGCCATACCCCTGCCACTGCAAACGCTGCTGCTGCTGCTGGCAAGTAACCTGTTCATGACCTTCGCCTGGTACGGGCACCTGAAAAACCTGAGTGCTGCCCCCTGGTATGCCGCAGCTTTGGCGAGTTGGGGTATTGCCCTGTTTGAGTACCTCTTGCAGGTACCGGCCAACCGAATTGGCTTTCAACAGGCCGGACTGAGTTTGGCGCAACTCAAAATCATGCAAGAAGTGCTCACGCTCCTTGTGTTTGTGCCGTTTGCGCTGTTTTACATGAACGAGCCGCTCAAGCTCGACTACCTGTGGGCCGCTGTGTGCCTGGTGGGCGCGGTCTATTTCATTTTTCGAAGCGCTTGATCACGCCAAAGTGCTGCAGGCCCTATAAGGGGATTGACTCAGCATTGATTTGTTTAGGAGGGTGCGCCCCAGGCGAGCCAGGCTACTGCGATATTTTCTTAGATTCTTCGATTTGGAATTCAAAATAATGCTGGAAGCTGAACACAATGCTGCTCATCAGCACGGTTGTTCCGACCAAAAGAGATGCCACGATCGCACCAATGGTGTGCCAGCCGGTTTGTCCGGCGGCGTGATCGGTGGCAACCAGGGGGTTGAAGCGGGTGTTCCAGCTTGGGGAATTCATCAAGCCATAAACTATGGCATTGAGCGCGCAGCCCGACACTGTGAAGCCTAGCAAAGGGATCAGTAGCCAGCTCCAAGTGTCTTCCAATCCATGTACTTGTACCCGCTCTAAACCATACAGACCGAGGGCAGTCGGTACGGGCAGTAGCCAGCCGATCCAATCGCCCCAGCCAAACAGGTAGAAGCGGTGCAGGCCCAAGGGCCCGCCAACAAACGCGAGCCAGGCGGCCAGGGTTTTGTTTTTCATGACGCCGGCGCCTGCGTTGGTGCACCATTGTCCGCCCGGCCGAGCGAGCGCTCCATCAGCACCACATCAAGCCAGCGCTCAAATTTCCAGCCACAGGCCTTTAAAACACCGACATGACTGAAACCCACCGACAGATGCACGCCAATCGAGCCAGCGTTGGCAGAGTCGCCAATAACTGCGATCAAGCGCCGCAGGCCGGCAGCCTCGGC
>BJGT01000022.1 GCA_014190675.1 Comamonadaceae bacterium
CCCTGTTGCACATAGGTGGGCACATCGGAGGCGCGTACCACCAGCACCCGAACACCGGGCTGGCTGGTGTCGAGAATCAGCTTGCGCGAGGTGTCCGGGTCGTCCAGCACCTCGATGCCAGCGGCGCGCAGCAGCGGCAGAGTTTCCTCAAAAATACGGCCCTTGGACAGGGCTAAGGTGATCATTTGATGCGCTCGATGTCGGCGCCCAGGGCGCGCAACTTGGCCTCCATCTGGTCATAGCCACGGTCGAGGTGGTAGATGCGGTCGACCAGGGTCTCGCCCTGGGCCACCAGGCCGGCAATCACCAGGCTGGCCGAGGCGCGTAAATCGGTGGCCATCACGGTCGCGCCAGAGAGCTTGGGCACGCCCGCTACCAGCGCCAACTTGCCATCGATCTGGATGTTGGCACCCAGGCGCACCAGTTCGTTGACATGCATGTAGCGGTTCTCGAAGATCGTCTCGGTGACCTTGGCTGTACCCACCGATACGCAGTTCAGCGCCATGAACTGGGCCTGCATGTCGGTGGGGAAACCCGGGTATTCGGTGGTGCGAAAGCTCTGCGCACGCAAGCGGCCGGCGGCCTGCACCCGGATGCCACCCGCCACGGCGGTGACCTGCGCGCCAGCATCGCGCAGCTTGTCAATCACCGCTACGAGGTGCTCCGCACGACCATTGCGCAGCAGCACATCGCCATTGGCGGCAGCTACCGCGCATAAAAAAGTGCCGGTCTCAATTCGGTCTGCCACCACCTGGTGGCTGGCTCCGTGGAGCTGCTCGACCCCCTGGATACGGATGCGGCTGCTGCCGTGCCCCTCAATGCGGGCGCCCATGGCAATCAGCATCTCTGCAAGGTCTGGAATCTCGGGCTCCTGGGCGGCGTTTTCAAGCACCGTCTCGCCCTCGGCCAGGCAGGCGGCCATCAGAAAGTTTTCGGTGCCGGTGACGGTGACCATGTCGGTGGCAATGCGCGCGCCACGCAGCTTGGAGCGCCCGGGTTGCAAACGGGCCACCATATAGCCCTGCTCGATCGCGATCTCGGCGCCCATGGCGGTGAGGCCTTTGATGTGCTGGTCTACCGGCCGCGAGCCAATGGCGCAGCCGCCCGGCAAAGACACTTTGGCATGGCCGAAACGCGCCAACAAGGGACCCAGTGCAAGCACGGAGGCTCGCATGGTTTTAACCAGTTCATAAGGGGCCTCAGGGTTGTGCAGAGCCCCAGCGTTGACCCGCAGCAGGCCGTCCTCACCCCGCTCGGCCTGCACGCCCATGTTGCGAATGAGTTTGAGCATGGTGGCTACGTCCTGCAGGCGCGGTACATTGCGCAAGGTGACGGGCTCGGCGGTCAGCAGGCAGGCGCACAGCTCGGGCAGGGCGGCGTTTTTTGCACCGGCGATGTCTACTTCGCCCTGTAGGCTGCGCCCGCCTCGAATCAAAAGTTTGTCCATGGTCTGAAGCTTCAGGTGGCAGTTTGCGCGGCCCATTCGGCCGGCGTGAGGGTTTTCATCGACAGGGCATGCACCTCGTCAGTGTGCATCTTGGCGCCCAGTGTGGCATAGACCTTCTGGTGGCGGCGGATGGGGCGCTGGCCTTCAAATTCGGGCGAGACGATGGTGGCATACCAGTGGCGGCCGTCGCCTTCGAGTTCGAGGTGCTCGCAGCGCAGGCCGGCGGCGATCAGGGTCTTGAGTTGGTCTGCTGTCATGGGGTGTAAGTCCGATGGGAGGGGTTCAGCTGCGCATCTTGTAGCCGATGCGCAGCAGGTGTAGCGCCAGCGCGCTGGCTGCCACCAGGGCCACCGCCACGATGGCCAGGCTGAGCCAGGGCGAGACATCGCTCTGGCCAAAAAAGCCGTAACGAAAGCCGTCGATCATGTAGAAAAAGGGATTCAGGTGACTCACGCCCTGCCAGAACGCAGGCAGCGAGTGGATGGAGTAAAACACGCCACTGAGAAAAGTCATGGGCATAATGACAAAGTTCTGGAAGGCGGCGAGCTGGTCAAATTTTTCGGCCCACAGGCCGGCAATCAGCCCCAGCGTGCCGAGCAGCGTGGCACCCAGCAGCGCAAACACCACGATCCACAGCGGCGCCACCACGCCAGGTGCTGCAAACCAGACAGTGACAAGAAACACGCCCGAGCCAACCACCAGGCCACGCGCCACCGAGGAACCAACATAGGCAAAAAACCAGCTCCAGTGCGACAGCGGCGTGAGCAGCAAAAACACCAGGTTGCCCATGATCTTGCTCTGGATCAGCGAAGAGGAGCTGTTGGAAAATGAATTTTGCAGCACGCTCATCATCACCAGCCCGGGCACCAAAAAAGCGGTGTAGCTGATGCTGTCGTAGACCTTGACATGGTTCTCCAGCACATGTCCGAAGATCAGGAGGTACATCACGGCGGTGAGCACCGGGGCGGCCACGGTCTGGAAGCTGACCTTCCAGAAACGCAGCACTTCTTTGTACAAGAGGGCGCGCCAGCCGGTCATGATGGTGCCGGCGCAGCCGTAGTCCCGCCCTCGTGCTGCTGGCCCATGAGCGCCAGAAAAACGTCTTCAAGGTCGGCCTTGCGCACCTCGATGTCCTGCGCCAGCAAACCGGCCTGGCGTACCGCGGCGAGGTAGGTTTCGATGTCAAGGGCATCATGGGCCGGAAACTGCACGATGCGCCCGGTGATGCGGGCGCGCTGGGCCAAAGCCGGCGGCAATTCGCCATCAATCTTGAACCGCAGCACATTACCCGAGGCCGCCTTGAGCAGCTCGCTGGTGCGGTCAAGCGCGATCACACGGCCGGCCTTGAGCATGGCGACGCGGCCGCAGAGGGCTTCGGCCTCTTCGAGGTAATGGGTGGTCAGCAGCACGGTGTGGCCCTGCTTGTTGAGCCGTGCGATGAACTGCCACAAGCTCTGGCGCAACTCCACATCCACACCCGCAGTGGGCTCGTCGAGCACGATCACCGGCGGCTTGTGCACCAGCGCTTGGGCCACCAGCATGCGGCGCTTCATGCCCCCCGAGAGCTGGCGCATGTTGGCGTTGGCCTTGTCGGCCAGGCCCAGGCTATCGAGCAGCTCGTCAATCCATGTATCGTTGTGGCGGATGCCAAAGTAGCCCGACTGAAAGCGCAGCGCCTCGCGCACATTGAAAAACGGGTCGAACACCAGCTCTTGAGGCACCACGCCGAGTTTGCGCCGGGCCTGTGCATAGTCGGCCTGGACATCGCTGCCCAGCACCTCGACCCGCCCTGCAGTGGCGCGGGTGAGGCCGGCGAGTATGGAGATCAGGGTGGTCTTGCCCGCGCCATTGGGGCCTAGCAGTCCAAAAAACTCGCCCTCCAAGATGTCCAGGCTAACCTGATCGAGCGCAAGAAAATTGCTGCCCTTGGGGCCGCGCGGTGAGGGGTAACTTTTTGAGACCGACTGAAACGAGATCGCGGGCATAGGAGCCGCGTAGTTTAACGTTTGGCCGCGCTGGCCTGGCCAAGCAGATCAGAGACGCCATACAGGGCGGCCAAGCTGGCCAAGGGCGCTGGCAAGCCCAAAACCGAAAACCCCAGGCCTCGGGCCAGGCTTTGCCGGCGCAACTCGAGCAGCACAGCGAGTGCGGCTGAATCAAAACGCGTCAGCGCGCTCGCGTCAAGCGCCACTTCGGTCGATTGCTCGGACAGGCCTTGGGCCAGTTGGCGCAGGCAGACGCTGGCCTCGGCCAGGGTGAGTTGCGCCGGTAATGCCAACACCATCAGCCTTTTTTGGCGTTGGCCTTGTTGCGCTCGCTCAGGGTGGTGATCAAGCCCCCCAGGCCCTTGGCATTGATTTCCTGGGCAAACTGGCTGCGGTAGGTCTCCACCAGCCAAACCCCCAACACATTGATGTTGTAGATCTTCCAGCCAGCCCCCTCGCCGCTGATTTTCTCGAGCCGGTAATCGATTTGCAGCGCATCGCCCTGGCCCCGCACTTCGGTGCGCACAATCACCTCTTTGTCATCTGCCGCGGCGCGCATCGGCTTGATGACAATTTGCTGATCCACGATCTGGGTCAGGGCGCCGGCATAGGTGCGCACCAACAGGGTCTTGAACTCTTCTTGCAGGCGTTTTTGTTGTTCTGGCGTGGCCGTGCGCCAGGCCGGACCGACTGCCGAGGCAGTCATGCGTTGAAAGTTGACACTGGGCATGACTTTGGTGTCGACCAGCGCGATGATGCGCGACACATCGCCGGCCTGTATGGCCTTGTCGGCCCGAATCAGCTCAAGCACCTCGCCCGACAGTCGTTTGATCAGGGCGTCCGCAGCCTCCTCGGCGGTGGCGGCACCCAGCGGCAACAGGCTGCCGGGCAGCAGAAAACCGAACGAAAAATAGTTGAAGTGGCGGCGGTTCATGGCGGGGCTTTCAAATTTGGGCGAATCTTACTGCCCCGGCATGACATCGTCTTGCGGCGGGTTGCCGTCAAAAATGCTGTTGCGCCGGCTTTGCAGAAAAGCATCACGGGCAAAGGTGTAGCGGTCAAGGGCAGCTTCTTCAAGCATGCTGGTGGCTTTGAGCAGGCTCGCACGGGTGTCAAGCCCGCGCAGCAAACGGGCCGCGTCGCGCACCGGCTCGCTCGGCAATTGGCCAAGCGGGTCGCCCTGCCAGTCAACGCTCAGGGCCAGCGCATCGCGCAGCGACGAGGGCCCCAAAATCGGCAGCACCAGGTAGGGGCCCGGCGGCACGCCCCACACGCCCAGGGTATGACCAAAGTCTTGGGTGTGGCGCTCAATGCCGAATTCGGAGGCGACATCAACCACGCCGGCAACACCCACCAAGGTGTTGATCGCTACCCTGGCCAGGCTGTCGTAGGCATAAACCATTTTGAGTTGCAACAAATTGTTGACCACCGACCAGCTGTCCTGCAGGTTGTTGAACACGTTGCCAATCCCCTGGCGCAGTGGGGTCGGGGTATGGTCGCGGTAGGCGATGGCCACCGGTTTGACAATTGCCGCATCCAGCGCGTCATTGAACTTGAACACTTGGCGGTTAAGCGGCTCCAGCGGGTCATGGGCCACCAATGGCGCGCCGCCAGCACAGCCGCCCAGGGCAGACACGCAGAGCAGCAGAGCCGCCAACCAGGCCCAAAAACCGGGCTCTGGGCCCAAGCCGAACCAGCGTCGGACGCTCAAGCTCATGGTTTGGCCTTGGCCGCCTCGGACTGGCTGGCATCAGCCGCTTTGCTGTACAAAAACTGGCTGATCAGGCTCTCCAGCACCACCGCCGACTGGGTGCTGCTGATGGTGTCGCCAGCCGCCAGGTTGCTGCCATCGGCCCCTGCCTCAAGGCCGAGGTACTGCTCACCGAGCAGCCCGCTGGTGAGGATCTTGAGGGAGCTGTCTTTGGGAAACGCATAGCGACTCTCCAGCGCCAATGTGACACGGGCCTGAAAGGATTTGTCATCAAACACAATTTTCTCAACCCGCCCTACCACCACGCCCGCGCTGCGCACCGCAGCCTTGGGTTTGAGGCCGCCTACATTGTCAAACTTGGCCACCACGCGGTAGGTGTCCTGAAAGCTGAGGCTCAACAAATTGGCCGACTGCAGCGCCAGGAACAGGAGGGCCACGGCCCCGACCAGCACAAACAAACCCACCCAGACATCATTTTTTGAGCGTTGCATGGCAAAAGTCTTTCTAAATCGTGAACATCAAGGCGGTCAGGATGAAATCCAGCGCCAGCACTGAGAGCGAGGCCACCACCACGGTGCGGGTGGTGGCACTGGCCACCCCCTCAGGCGTGGGCTGGGCCTCAAAGCCTTGCAGCAGGGCAATGAAGGTCACGGTGAAGCCAAACACCAGACTCTTGATAACCCCGTTGCCAACGTCTTTCCAAACATCCACGCCGCCTTGGATTTGGCTCCAGAAGGAGCCCGCGTCCACCCCTATCATCAGCACGCCCACCACCCAGCCACCAATGATGCCAGTGGCGCTGAACACCGCTGCAAGCAGGGGCATGGCGATCACACCGGCCCAAAAGCGCGGCGCCAGGATGCGCTGCACCGGGTCCACCGCCATCATTTCCATCACGCTGATTTGCTCGCCGGCTTTCATCAGGCCAATTTCAGCGGTCAGCGAGGTGCCGGCACGTCCGGCAAACAGCAGGGCAGTCACCACCGGCCCGAGTTCGCGCACCAGGCTGAGCGCCACCAGCAGACCCAGTGCCTCGGCAGAGCCGTAGCGCTGCAGGGTGTAATAGCCCTGCAAGCCAAAAACAAAACCGACAAACAGGCCCGACACCGCAATGATGGCCAGCGAATAATTGCCCAAAAAATGCATTTGGTCTCGTACCAAGCCAAACCGCCTGAAGCTTGGGCCCAGCGTCAGCAGCAGGCGGCCAAACAGTCGCGCGCCCAGCCCTAGGCCAGCGAGTTGGCGGCGCAGGGCAAAACCGACACCAGCGAGCCCGCCCCCACTCACGCAGGCACCTCAAAGTCAGCGTTCACCGCAGGTCCGGGGTAATGGAAACTCACCGGCCCGTCAAAGCGCGCATTGACATACTGGTAGACCCGCGGGTCTGCGCTTTGCAGCAGGTCTTCAGGCCGGCCCTGTGCTGCGAGTTTGCCGTTGGCCAAAATAATGACATGGTCAGCAATGGCAAAGGTTTGTTCGAGCTCATGCGACACGAACAGGCTGGTCAGGCCCATGGCGTCATTGAGCTGGCGAATCAGGCGGGCCGCAATGGCCAGAGAGATCGGGTCGAGCCCAGAAAATGGCTCGTCGTACATCACGAGTTCGGGGTCAAGTGCGATGGCCCGCGCAAGTGCAATGCGCCGGGCCATGCCGCCTGAGAGTTCGCTGGGCATCAGGGCTTGCGCACCACGCAGTCCCACGGCATTGAGCTTCATCAGCACGATATCGCGAATCAGAACTTCGGGCAGGTCGGTGTGCTCGCGCAGTGCAAAGGCAACATTCTCAAACACCGACAGGTCAGCAAACAGGGCGCCAAACTGGAACAACATGCCCATGCGCCGGCGCGACGCATACAACTCGCGCTGGCCCATGCCCCCGATGTCCTGGCCATCAAACAGGCACTGACCCCGTTGCGCCCGGTACTCGCCGCCAATGAGACGCAGCAGGGTGGTTTTACCGCCGCCTGAGGCGCCCATCAAGGCAGTCACCTTGCCGCGTGGCACCACCAGGGAGATGTCGTCCAGAATGCGCCGCTCTGTGTAGCCAAAGCTCAGATTCTTTATTTCAACAAGGGGTTGCGGTGTGTAAACAGGCATATAGCAGTCGCGGGGGCATGCCCGCCGAGCGCCGATGATAAGGGATTGCCTTGACGGTTCTGCCCCCTGGTCGCAGGGCGTCAGCCCCGCCGATTGGGGCGGCCCGGTACCTCCGCCGGGGCGAAGTTCTAGCGCGGCAATTCGCTGGCGCCCATCAAAAACAGGTCAACCGCGCGCGCGGCCTGGCGGCCTTCGCGAATCGCCCACACCACCAGGCTCTGGCCGCGCCGGATATCGCCTGCGGCAAACACTTTTGGCACATTGGTGGCATAGCCGCCAACGGCCTCGGTGCTGGCTTTGGCATTGCCCCGGGTGTCGCGTTCCACCCCAAAGGCATCAAGCACCGTGGCTACCGGGCTGACAAAACCCATGGCCAGCAGCACCAAATCGGCGGGCAGGACCTGCTCACTGCCGGCGACCTCAACCTGCTTGCCGTCGCGCCATTCAAGGCGCACCGTCTTGAGGCCGGTAACCTGGCCATTGCGGCCCAGAAACTCTTTGGTCGAGATCGCGAATTCCCGTTCGCAGCCCTCTTGATGGCTGGAACTGGTGCGCAGCTTGAGTGGCCAGTAAGGCCAGGTCAGGGGCCGGTTTTCTTCAACCGGCGGTTCTGGCATGAGCTCAAACTGGGTGACGCTGAGCGCCCCGTGCCGGTTGCTGGTGCCCACGCAGTCGCTGCCGGTATCACCGCCGCCAATCACAATCACGCGCTTGCCATCGGCACGCAGTTGCGCGCTGAGCAAATCACCCGCATTCACCTTGTTCTGTTGGGGCAGGAACTCCATCGCAAAATGCACCCCGTCCAGGTCGCGGCCCGGCACTGGCAGATCGCGGGACTGTTCGGCGCCGCCGGTGAGCAGCACCGCATCAAAGTCCTGCTGCAAACGCATCGGAGAGATGGTTTCGTGGGCCCAGTTGGTGACCTTGGAGCCGTCTGGCAGCGCCCCCACCAGCACCCCGGTTCGGAAGGTCACGCCCTCTTGTTCCATTTGCGCCACACGGCGGTCAATATGGGTTTTCTCCATTTTGAAATCGGGAATGCCGTAGCGCAACAAGCCACCGATGCGGTCGTTTTTTTCAAACAAGGTGACTGCGTGGCCGGCACGTGCGAGTTGCTGTGCTGCGGCCATGCCAGCCGGGCCAGAGCCCACCACCGCCACTTTTTTCCCGCTGGTCTGCACAGCCGGGCGAGCTTGCACCCAGCCTTCGGCCCAGGCTCGGTCGATGATGGCATGCTCGATCGACTTGATGCCTACCGCCTCGTCGTTCACATTGAGGGTGCAGGCGGCCTCGCAGGGGGCCGGGCAGATGCGGCCGGTGAACTCGGGAAAGTTGTTGGTGCTGTGCAGAACATCAATGGCGTTTTTCCAGTCGCCCCGAAAGACCAGCTCATTGAAATCGGGAATGATGTTGTTGACCGGGCAGCCGCTGTTACAAAAAGGTGTGCCGCAATCCATGCACCGCGCGGCCTGATGCTTGGCCTGCCCGTCATCCAGTGTGAGGACGAATTCCTGGTAATTTTTGAGCCGTTCTGGCACGGGCTTGTAGCCCTCCTCCAGCCGCTCAAACTCCATGAAACCAGTGATTTTTCCCATATTTTTTTCCTTGGCGGTGGCGCGGCGCGCTCAAATGATCATCGGTGCAGGGATTCCCGCGTGCGCGGGCATGACGGCGTGGATGGCATCTCCGGCTACGACCGGGCACCCACGGCAGTGTGCCAGCCTACTTGACATCGACGACCTCTTTTTTGGCAGCATGAGCGCTGGCACTGGCTGGGGCTGACGTAGTTTTTTTGGCATGAATTTCGCCTAGGGCGCGCTTGTATTCGAGCGGAAAGACCTTGACGAATTTCAGTCGGGACTGCTCCCAGTTGTCGAGCAGTTCACGGGCGCGTTTGCTGCCGGTCCAGCGGTTGTGGTCTTCGAGCAGTTTTTTCAATTGCACCTCGTCACTCTGTCCCTGGTGCCACAGTGCCGGTGGCAGGCTTTGCCGCTGCTCGGCCTGCGGCAACACCTTGTCCAGCGCCACCATGGCAGTGTTGCAGCGTGCGGAAAACTGTCCGTCTTCGTCATACACATAAGCGATACCGCCGCTCATGCCGGCGGCAAAGTTGCGCCCGGTTTTTCCCAGCACGGCCACGGTGCCACCGGTCATGTACTCGCAGCCATGGTCGCCAGTGCCCTCAACCACTGCGGTGGCACCAGACAGGCGCACCGCAAAGCGCTCGCCGGCCACGCCGCTAAAGAATGCCTCCCCGCTGGTGGCGCCATACATCACGGTGTTGCCCACAATGGTGTTGCGCACCGCCTCGCCCCGAAAATCAATGCTGGGGCGCACCACCACGCGGCCGCCCGACAGGCCCTTGCCGGTGTAGTCGTTGGCGTCGCCAATCAGGTAGAGCGTGATGCCGCTGGCCAAAAAGGCGGCAAAGGACTGGCCGCCGGTGCCTTCGAGCTGGATGCGGATGGTGTCGTCCGGCAATCCCAGGGGGTGAACCTGGGTGAGCGCGCCCGACAACATGGCACCGACCGAGCGGTTGACATTGCGCGCCACTTCCATGAACTGCACCCGCTCGCCGCGGTCGATGGCCGGGCGGCTTTTGGCGATCAAGCGCTGGTCGAGCGCCTTCTCCAGGCCGTGGTCCTGGCGCTCGACCTGGTGCCGGGCCACCTCGGGGCCGACCGGCGGCATGGCAAACAAACGGCCAAAATCCAGGCCGCTGGCTTTCCAGTGGTCTATGCCTTGGCGCATGTCGAGCAGGTCGGCCCGGCCAATCAGGTCGTCGAACTTGCGGATGCCGAGCTGCGCCATGATTTGGCGCGCCTCCTCGGCAACAAAAAAGAAATAATTGACCACATGCTCTGGCTTGCCAGCGAATTTTTTGCGCAGTACCGGGTCCTGCGTGGCAACGCCAACCGGACAGGTATTGAGATGACACTTTCGCATCATGATGCAGCCCTCGACCACCAGCGGCGCGGTGGCGAACCCAAACTCATCAGCGCCCAGCAAGGCCCCCACCAGCACATCGCGGCCGGTTTTCATTTGGCCGTCGGCCTGCACCCGGATGCGGCCCCGCAGCCGGTTGAGCACCAGCGTCTGCTGGGTTTCTGCCAGGCCTATCTCCCAAGGGCTGCCGGCATGCTTGATGCTGGACCAGGGCGAGGCGCCGGTACCGCCATCATGGCCGGCAATCACCACATGATCGCTCTTGCACTTGGCCACGCCCGCGGCAATGGTGCCCACACCGATCTCGCTCACCAGCTTGACACTGATGCTGGCATGCGGTGCGACGTTTTTCAGGTCGTGGATGAGCTGCGCCAGGTCTTCAATGGAATAGATGTCGTGGTGCGGCGGCGGCGAGATCAGACCCACGCCGGGCACCGAGTAGCGCAGCCGGCCAATGTAGTCACTCACCTTGCCGCCGGGCAGCTGGCCGCCCTCGCCCGGCTTGGCCCCCTGCGCCATCTTGATCTGGATCTGGTCGGCGCTGGTGAGGTACTCGGCGGTGACGCCAAAACGGCCTGAGGCCACCTGCTTGATGCGTGAGCGCAGCGAATCGCCTTCCTGCAGCGGCAGGTCGACCTCCACCACGTCCGCGCCAATCACGCTCTTGAGCGTGTCACCCTGCTTGATCGGGATGCCTTTTAGCTCGTTGCGGTAGCGGGCCGGGTCTTCGCCGCCCTCGCCGGTGTTGCTCTTTCCGCCGATGCGGTTCATGGCAACAGCCAGAGTGGCATGCGCCTCGGTGCTGATCGAGCCCAGCGACATAGCGCCGGTGGCAAAGCGCTTGACGATCTCGCTGGCCGGCTCCACCTCATCCACCGAAATAGCCCGGCTCGGCTCAAACCTGAACTCAAACAAACCGCGCAGCGTCATGTGCCGTCGGCTCTGGTCGTTGATCAGCTCAGCGTATTCCTTGTAGGTGCTCCAATTGTTGGCACGGGTGCTGTGCTGCAGCTTGGCGATGGCATCGGGCGTCCACATGTGTTCCTCGCCACGCACGCGCCAGGCGTATTCACCGCCGGTGTCAAGCATAGTGGCAAGCACCGGGTCGGCGCTGAAGGCGGCGCGGTGCATGCGAATCGCCTCTTCGGCAATCTCGAACACGCCGATGCCCTCGACCCGGCTGGGCGTGCCGCTGAAATACTTGGCCACCGTGGCGCTGGACAGGCCGATAGCTTCAAACAACTGGGCGCCACAGTAACTCATGTAGGTGGAGACGCCCATCTTGGACATGATCTTGGAGAGGCCTTTGCCCACCGCCTTGATGTAGTTGTAGATGGCCTTGTCAGCACCCAGTTCCCCCGGCAGGTCCTGGTGCATGCTGTGCAGGGTTTCTAGGGCAAGGTAAGGGTGCACGGCCTCGGCACCATAACCGGCCAGCACCCCGAAGTGGTGCACCTCGCGCGCCGAACCAGTTTCCACCACCAGACCGGCTGAGGTGCGCAGCCCCGCTTGCACCAAGTGCTGGTGGATCGCGGACAGGGCCAGCAGTGCCGGAATGGCGACCTGGGTGGCACTGATGGCGCGGTCGCTGATGATCAGAATGTTTTTGGCGCCCCTGATCGCATCCACCGCCTCGGCGCAGAGCGAGGCCAGTTTGGCCTCCACGCCTTCATGGCCCCAGGCCAGCGGGTAGGTGATGTCGATGGTGTGGCTGCGGAACTTGCCCTGGGTGTGGCGCTCGATGTCGCGCAGCTTGCTCATGTCGTCAAAGCTGAGTACCGGCTGGCTGACCTCCAGGCGCATTGGCGGGTTGACCTGGTTGATGTCGAGCAGGTTGGGTTTGGGGCCGATAAAGGACACCAGGCTCATCACGATTGCCTCGCGGATCGGGTCGATCGGCGGGTTGGTCACCTGGGCGAACAGCTGCTTAAAGTAGTTGTAGAGCGGCTTGTTCTTGTTGGACAGCACCGCCAACGGGCTGTCATTGCCCATCGAGCCAATGCCCTCTTCGCCGGCACCGGCCATGGGTGCGATCAGGAACTTGAGGTCTTCCTGGGTGAAACCAAAAGCCTGTTGGCGGTCTAGCAGGCTGACGCTGTCGGTGAGGCGTTTGGGCACGAATGCTGCGGGCAGATCGGCGCTTGCGCCATCCAGGCGGCGCTCCACAAGGGCCAGGTCGTCGAGCTTGATGCGCAGATTCTCGATCCACTGCTTGTAGGGCTTGCTGTTGGCCAGGTTGGCCTTGAGTTCCTCATCATCGATCATGCGGCCCTGCTCCAGATCGATCAGGAACATCTTGCCAGGCTGCAAGCGCCATTTGCGTACGATTTTGTTCTCTGGCACGGGCAGCACGCCAGACTCGGAGCCCATGATCACCAGGTCGTCGTCGGTGATGCAGTAGCGCGAGGGGCGCAGGCCATTGCGGTCCAGTGTGGCGCCGATCTGACGGCCGTCGGTGAAGACAATGCTAGCCGGGCCGTCCCAGGGCTCCAGCATGGCCGCGTGGTACTCATAAAAGGCTCGGCGACGCTCGTCCATGGTGCTGTGCTGCTCCCAGGGCTCGGGGATCATCATCATCACCGCCTGGCTGATCGGGTAGCCGGCCATGGTCAGCAGTTCCAGGCAGTTGTCAAAAGTGGCGGTGTCGGACTGGCCGGCAAAGCTGATCGGATAGAGCTTTTGCAGGTCGGCGCCGAGCACCGGCGAGGACATCACGCCTTCCCGGGCCTTCATCCAGTTGTAGTTGCCCTTGACGGTGTTGATCTCGCCGTTGTGCGCCACATAGCGGTAGGGGTGGGCCAGCGGCCACTCGGGGAAGGTGTTGGTGGAAAAGCGCTGGTGCACCAAGCCCAGGGCAGAGACGCAACGCGGGTCTTCCAGATCGCGGAAATAGGTGCCCACCTGGTCGGCCAGCAGCAGACCCTTGTAAACCACGGTGCGGCTGGACATGCTGGGCACGTAATACTCTTTGCTGTGCTTGAGATGCAGGTTTTGGATGGCGGCGCTGGCGGTCTTGCGAATCACATACAGCTTGCGCTCCAGCGCGTCCTGCACGATCACATCGTTGCCGCGGCCAATAAACACCTGGCGCAGCACCGGCTCTTTGTCGCGCACGGTGGGGGACATCGGCATCTCGCGGTTGACCGGCACATCGCGCCAGCCCAGCAGCACCTGGCCCTCGGTTCGGATGGCCCGCTCCATCTCCTGCTCGCAGGCGAGCCGGCTGGCATGCTCCTTGGGCAAAAAGATCATGCCAACGCCATACTCGCCCGGCGGCGGCAGCGCCACGCCCTGCGCCGCCATCTCTTGCCGGTACAGGGCATCAGGCAGTTGCACCAAGATACCCGCCCCATCCCCCATCAGCTTGTCAGCCCCCACCGCGCCGCGATGGTCCAGGTTTTCGAGAATCTTGAGCGCGTTCTTGACAATCGAATGGCTCTTCTCACCCCGGATATGCGCCACAAAACCAACGCCACAGGCGTCATGCTCATACGCACTGTCATATAAACCCTGGTTTTTAGCAAACTCAATCTCAGCCGCCGTCGTCATGGCCCACTCCTAAATACAACTCGGGGCAAGCAGATTACTGCATTGCAACAAAAACACCAAACCCTTTAATTGGGGTCAGATTCCAATTAAATGGCGTTAAATCAAAACCCTATTTTATTGGGGACAGATCAAAAATCACGGCGAGCTAAGGGGGCAACCCTGCTCATGCATGGGTTTTTCATCATGGTTTGATCGCCGCCGCTGGACGGCCGGCCTGCCCTTTACTCACCCGGCGCTGGGTTCTCTTTTGTAAATCCGCAACAAAATCAGGCTCGCCAAAGGCCCAGCCGCGCAGGGTTGCGGCCGTCAAAGCCAGTTGCTGCACCGGATTGACGCCCGATTGCACCAATTCGGCGTAGGCGGCCTCCCGTGCGAAGGGGGTGTTACCCAGAGTCCAGGTCAGGGCATGCGGTGTCACCAACTTGTCGGTGCCGCGGCCAATATAGTGGCCATGGCTGGACCAGGGGTAGTCGGCGGCCTGGGCGACCATGCCGGCGCGCACCGGGTTGAGGTCAATGTAGGCCATGCAGGCCAGCAGGTAACGATCGGTTTGGATCAGCGTGGACTTGTAGCGCCCCTCCCACAGAGTGCCGGTGCGGCCCTGAGAGTCGTTGAAATAGCGCACATAACGCCGGCCAAGCGCCTGCATCATCAGCGGCAGGCCCTCGGCCGTCTGCGGCGTGGCAAGCAGGTGGAAGTGGTTACTCATCAGCACATAGGCGTGAATGGCAACCTCGAAAAGGCGGGCGTTTTCGTCAAGCAGATCGAGCAAACGCTGGTAATCGGCCGCCCGCACAAAAGTCGCCTGGCGGTTGTTGCCACGCTGAATCACATGGTGCGGGTAATCGGGCAGCGTGAGTCTGGGCAGTCGGGCCATAGCATCTCCAAGCAAGGCCCAGATGATAATTAGAATCTGACCCCAATTAATTTAATTGGAATCTGACCCCAATTAGGTTGAGCAGACCGAACTCTTGCAGGATCGCGCGCAGGTGGTCGGCGGCGCTTTGCTTGGGCTGGCCGGTGTGGCGGGCGATGATGAGTTCGTTTTTTAGGCTGTGCTCCCAGCCCACCAGTTCGGTCACGGTGACCTGGTAGCCACGGGCCTCCAGATACAGGCAGCGCAGCACATTGGTGATTTGGCTGCCCATCTCCCGGGTATGCAGGGGATGGCGCCACAGCTCAGCCAGCGGGGTGCGCGACAGCGACAGCACCCTGTTCTGACCGAGCAGGCGGGCAACTTCGGCCTGGCAGCAGGGCGCCAGCACCATGTATTTGGCCTGTTTGGCCAGGCCGAAGGCAATGGCATCGTCGGTGGCGGTGTCACAGGCGTGCAGCGCGGTGACCATGTCCATCTGCGCTGGCAATTGGGCGGCATGGCTTGACTCGGCCACGCTCAGGTTCAGAAACGACATGCGCTCAAAACCCAGCCGCGCCGCCAGCTCGCGTGAATTTTGCACCAATTCGGTGCGGCTCTCGATGCCGTAAGTATGCCCGCTGGTCCGCGCCTTGAAAAACAGGTCGTACAGAATGAAGCCCAGGTAGGATTTGCCCGCGCCATGGTCGGCCAGGGTGATGCCGCCGGCCGGCTCACCCAGCGCCAGCAACAGTGGCTCGATGAACTGGAACAGGTGGTAGACCTGCTTAAGTTTGCGACGCGAGTCCTGGTTAAGCTTGCGCTCGCGGGTGAGGATGTGCAGCGCTTGCAACAGTTCGACCGACTGGCCTGGCCGGACCTCGGGCGGCAAGTCGCCGGCGGCCAAGGGCTGCTTCGAGTCGCCCACCCTTATAGCGCCTTTGGACTGCTTGTCTTTCATAAGAGATTGTCCGGACAATCTCGGTTCATACCGGCTGGTCCAGGCCAAGCTTGGCCCAGGCGGACGCGCCAAGCGCGTTCAAGGTCTGGGCGTTGCGCTGGTAAATGTCGGCAGCATCGGGAAAGGTGTGAAGTGCGCGGCTGATGCTGTCTTCACGCAAGAGGTGCAGCGTGGGATAGGGCGCGCGGTTGCTGCAGTTGCTCATGTCCTCGGGACTGGCATCGGCAAACTGGTAGCGCGGGTGAAAGCTGGCTATCTGCAAAACCCCGTCCAGCCCCAGCTTGCGCAGCAGACGGTCGGCCCGTCCCAAACAGGCGTTGAATTCTAAAAAATCAGCCAGCGCTTCGGGCGCCACCAGCAGCGTGGTGTCGCGCAGGGCCGGGTCGGCCTGCTGCAAATCGAGTAATTCTTGGCGCAGCGCATCCAGCAGCTCGGTGGCATCGCTGGCCGCGCTCACCGCATAGTGGATTTGGCCCTTGGCATGCACCGCTTTGGCAAAGGGGCACAGGTTCAGGCCAATCACGGCCCGCTCCAACCAGCGCTGCATCTGCAGTTGCACACGGGCGGCGTCGGGATGGGCCGGCCGGTACATCATGGCAGCAGGCGCTGGCCGCTGAGCCGCTCGTGCTCTCGGGTGGCAAAGCGGTCGGTCATGCCGGCAATGTAGTCGGCGACTACCCGGGCCATGCTGGCCGCCGCACCGGGCGAACCGACCAAAGCTTTGCTGCGCGCAGCAAAGCCCTCAGCCATATCCTGCGGCTGCACCAGGTACAGGTCAAACAGCTCTTGCACCACCTGTTGCGCCAGCCGGGTGGTGTCCATGACGCGCGGATGGCGGTACAACTGGTGCAGCAAAAAGGTCTTGAGTGCCTGGGAACGCTCGGCCATGCCAGGGCTGAACCGAACCAGGCCAGGCAGTTGACGCACCGCCGCCACATCCGCCGGCTCAGCTTCGCGTAGCGCCTGCGCGCTAGCGGCGGTCAGGTCATAAACCTGTGCATTGAGCATCCGCCGGATGGTCTCGTAGAGCAAGCGCCGGCCCTGCGAGCGCTCGGCCAGGCCCGGGAACTCCAACAAAATTTCCCGTCGAAAATCATCTACGAGTGGTACCTGCTGCAACTGCGCCAGGGTGATCAGGCCGGAGCGCACACCATCATCAATGTCGTGTGCGTTGTAGGCGATCTCATCGGCAAGGTTACACAGCTGCGCCTCCAGGCTGGGCTGGCTGTGCACCAGAAAGCGCTGCCCCACCCCGCCCGGCTCCTGCTGTTCGAGCGCCTGTGCATGCTTGGGCGAGCAGTGTTTGAGGATGCCCTCGCGCGTCTCAAAACACAGGTTCAGGCCGTCGAACTCGGGGTAGCGCTCCTCCAGCCGATCAACCACGCGCAGGCTTTGCAGGTTGTGCTCAAAGCCGCCAAAGGGCTGCATGCAGGCATTGAGTGCGTCCTGCCCGGCGTGTCCAAACGGGGTGTGTCCGAGGTCATGGGCCAGGGCAATCGCCTCCACCAGGTCTTCGTTGAGGCGCAGCCCGCGGGCCATGGAGCGAGCGAGCTGGGCCACCTCCAGCGAATGTGTCAGCCGGGTGCGAAACAGGTCGCCTTCGTGGTTGAGAAAAACCTGCGTCTTGTAGACCAGCCGACGAAATGCGGTGCAGTGCACGATGCGGTCGCGATCCCTTTGAAACTCGGTGCGCGTGGGCGCTGGCGCCTGGGCAAAGCGCCGGCCACGCGAATGGTCTGGGTGGCAGGCATAGGGGGCCAGGCTCATATCAGGCGCAGCAGGCCTCGATCACCTCACGCACCAGCGCATCCGGCGCCGGGCGTACTGTGGCCCGGCCTGGCCCGTCGATCAGCACAAAACGAATTTCCCCGGCCTGAGATTTTTTGTCCAGACGCATCAGCTCCAGGTAGCGCCCGGCGTTGTCGTCTGCAGCCAGCTGTGGGCCACGCACCGGCAGTCCGGCCCTGGCAATCAGCGCGGTGAGGCGCTGCGCAAAAGCCGGCTCTATCAGGCCGAGCCTGCAGGACAACTCGGCCGCCATCACCATGCCGCAGCCCACCGCCTCGCCGTGCAGCCACTGCCCATAACCCAGACCGGTTTCGATGGCGTGGCCAAAGGTGTGGCCAAAGTTCAAAACAGCGCGCAAGCCAGCTTCGCGCTCGTCCTGCGCCACCACGTGGGCTTTGATCTCGCAGCTGCGCTTGACCGCATGGGCCAGCGCAACCGTGTCACGGGCCAGCAGCGCATGCAGATTGGTCTCGATCCAGTCCAAAAAGCCCAGGTCTGCTATCGGGCCATACTTGATGACCTCGGCCAGGCCGGCGCTGAGTTCGCGCTCGGGCAGGGTGCGCAGTACCTCCAGGTCGCACACCACCAACTGCGGCTGGTAGAAGGCGCCTATCATGTTCTTGCCCAGCGGGTGGTTGATGCCGGTCTTGCCACCGACCGACGAATCGACCTGCGCCAGCAGCGTGGTGGGCAGTTGCACAAAAGGCACGCCGCGCATGAAACTGGCCGCGGCAAAGCCGGTCATGTCGCCGACCACCCCGCCACCGAGCGCAAACAGCACCGTCTTGCGGTCGCAAGCCTGGCCCAGCAGGGCGTCAAAAATCAGGTTCAGGGTCTGCCAGGTCTTGTGCTGCTCGCCATCGGGCAGCACCACCTCTTGAATTTGCCGGTACTTGCCCTGCAGCGCGCCGCGCAGGCCCTGCAGGTAGAGCGGGGCCACCGTGGCATTGGTGACGATCAAGGCCTGGCTGGCCTCTGGCAGGTCGGCGTAGGTCTGCGGCTGAGCAATCAGGCCGCCGCCAATCAGGATCGGGTAACTGCGCTGCGCCAGGTCGATGCTGACAAGTTGGGCGGGTGCATGCTTCATGGCCGCGAGTTTAGGGGCTGCTGGGGCCGCGGGCGCCGCCGGGGCCGGCCCAGCTCAGGGGTTTTGGCCGGGCAACACCCCGAGCAGCTCGAGCTGCATGATGATCATGTTGACCAAGGTGGCCACCGACGGGCGACCGGTCTCGATCACAAAGTGCGCGGTTTGCCGGTACAGCGGGTCGCGCGCGGCGTACAAATCACGCAGGCGGGTCAAGGGATCAGCGACTTGCAGCAGGGGCCGCTTGCCATCGTGGCGCAGGCGGCGAAACAACTCGTCTGGGTCTGATCTGAGGTAGATGACATGACCGCGTGCGTGCAAATGCTCCCGGTTGACCGCCCGCAGCACCGAGCCGCCGCCGGTCGACAGAACCAGTGCGGGTGTTTGGGTGAGCTCGTCGAGCACCTCGGACTCAATGTCTCGAAAGCGCTCCTCGCCCTGATGCTCAAAATACTCGCGAATCGAGCAGCCGATGCGCTGCTCAATGACCAGGTCAGAATCAAAAAAAGCCAGGCCCAACCGACGCGACAGTTGCCGCCCAACGGTGGATTTGCCCGAGCCAGGCAGGCCAACAAGACTGATCATCAAAGAATTATCACCGCCTGGGCTCGCAAGCCCAGCGGGCTTGCGTCAGCGCTAACGCGAGAGGGTTCGCTGCGCCAACACCTTGGGCGTGATGAAGACCAGCAGTTCCTGCTTGTTGGAGACGCGCGAGCGGCTCTTGAACAAATTGCCCACCAACGGCAGGTCGCCGAGCAGGGGCACTTTGGTCTCGGTGTCTGACTCGGTGAGCTCGAAGATACCGCCAATCACCACGGTGCCGCCGTTCTCCACCAGCACCTGGGTTTTGATGTGCTTGGTGTTGATGGCAAAGCCGGCCGCAGTGGACTGGCCGACACTGTCTTTGTTGACATCAAGGTCCAGGATGATGCTGCCCTCGGGGGTGATTTGCGGCGTGACCTCGAGTTTGAGGTTGGCCTTGCGAAAAGCGATTGAGGTCGCGCCACTGGCCGATGCCACCTGGTAGGGCAGCTCGGTGCCCTGCTCGATCAGGGCCTTGATCTGGTCGGCGGTCACCACCCGCGGGCTCGATACCACCTTGCCCTTGCCATCGGCCTCCAGCGCCGAGAGCTCGAGGTTCAAGAAGCGGTTGGCGGCCACACCGAAAATCGACACAGCAAAGGTCGCCGCACTGTAGCCGCCCTGACCGAGCGCTGGCAGGTTGACAAAATTGCTGCTCAGGTCAACCGCGCCCCCGGCGCCGCTGCTTGCCACAGCATTGCCATAACTGCTGCCAAAGGCCAGCCGGCTGTCACCGCCCAAGGGAAAACCGGCATCGCCGCCGCGCGCCGAGCGCAGATCACTGCCACCCAGACGCACGCCCAGCGATTTACCAAAAGCATCCGAAGCTTCGACGATGCGCGCCTCGATCAGCACCTGTCGCACCGGGATGTCGAGCTTGGCGATCAGCTGCTGCACCTGCTCGAGCCTGGTGGCCACATCGGTCACAAACAACTGGTTGGTGCGGGTTTCCCAAATGGCACTGCCGCGCGGGCTGAGCAGGCGTGAGGCGCCGGCCAAGGTGGGCGGTACTGAGCTTGTCACATCCGCAGAGCCGCGGCCCGTAATTTGCGCTGCAAGCTCCGCCGCCTTGGCGTAATTGAGCTGGAAAGACTGGGTACGCAGCGGCTCCAAGCCCTGCAGGGCAGCGGCGGCCTCGAGGTCGAGTTTTTCCCGGACACCGATTTCTTCTCTGGGCGCCACCCAAAGCACATTGCCAGTTTTGCGCATGGCCAGGCTCTTGGCTTGCAGGATGATGTCCAGCGCCTGGTCCCAGGGCACCTCTTGCAGGCGCAGGGTCACTGAGCCAGCAACAGCATCCGAGCTGATGATGTTGAACTTGGAAAAATCGGCAATCACCTGCAACAGGGCGCGCACATCGATGTTCTGAAAATTAAGTGATATTTTTTTGCCACTGAAGGCCGCAGCAGCAGAGCCCCGTGCGCCCTCGGCCCGCAGCGGTGCGACATCCAGCACCAACTGGCGCTCGGCTTGGTAGGCGGTGTGGGTCCAGGCGCCCTTGGCCTCCACGACCAGGCGCACCCGATCTCCCGCCTGGCTCAGGCTGACGGTTTGCACTGGGGTGGCAAAGTCCGTGACATCCATGCGCCGGCGCAAACCTTCGGGCAGTGAGGATTGCAAAAATTCGGCCACCAGGGTCTGTCCCTGCTGGCGCACATCAACCGCCACCTGGTCGTTGGCGAGAGCCACAATAATGCGCCCTGCGCCATCTGTGCCAAGCCGAAAGTCAAGGTCTCTCAGGGCCTCAAGGGTGCGACTGCCGGCCGTCGGCAAAGGCGCAGCCGCCGCGAGCACCGTTCCCGCAGCGCCTACATCGCCGACAGCACCCGCGGCACCTGCCGGTGGCAACAAAAGCACTACCAGCGAGCGCCCATTGAGGCGCAGGCTGTACCCAGTTGACTCCTGCAGGTTGAGCACCAGGCGCAAGCGCTCGCCAGACTGCACCAGACTGGCCGATTTGAGCCGCCCCAAACGAAACTCGAAACTCGACCGGCCGGCTTGGTTGAGCATGCCCGGCAAGTCCAGCGCGATGCGCGCAGGCGACTGCAGCACAAAGCCACTGGGCAGTTCGCTCAAGCCCTGCGCCAAGTCGAGCGTGACCATCTCCTGCCCCCCTTGCATGGCAGCGCTGAGCCCTTGTAAGCTGTTTTGCCCCAGCGCGGCCGTGGCCGAAAGAATGATCAGGGCGCTCAGCACGCCGCGCCCCACAGCGGCCATCGCCGCAAGCCCAAACCAGTTGCCTGTCATTTCGCTGTCCCCTGCAAGTGCAATATCGCGGTGCGCTCAACCCAGGCACCGCTGCCATCCTGAACCAGTTCTCGCAGCGTCACTGCGGACTCGCTGATACGCACCACCCGCCCGAAGTCTGGCCCCAGGTACTGGCCCGGGCGAACTTGGTAGAGCAGTTTGTCAACCCTGACCAGGGCCAGCGCCTGGCCCGGCTCGGCCAGTGTGCCAACCAAGGCCATAACAGCCAGGGGCCAGGCTTCCAGCGGCTCTTTGCGGCGCCCAGGTTCTGGCAGCAGGCCAACGCGCGGGCGCAGCAAACTCAGCGGCGCTGCCTTGGAGGCCTGGCCTAGCCGCTCTGGGCTGAAGGGGTCAAGCAAAGCTACCGGCGCCGGCATGGGAGGTGGCAAAGAGCTGGGCGCCAAGCTGGGCAACGCGGCTGCTGTGGCCTGACTCTTTTGTTGGCTCATCCAGGCCTGCAACTCCGGGTGTGCCGAGTCAGCGCAAGCCGCCAGCAGGGCAGCCAGCAGCAGCACAGGGCCAGACAGCAGGGCGTGCAGGTGGCTCATTGGCTTGCCTTTTTCATTGGTTTGCCTTTTTATTGGCGGCCGCCTGCGCAGCCAACTCCTGGGGATCAAGACGCCGAAAGGTTTTCACCGTGCCGTCCAGGCTCAGCAGACCCTCGCCCGAGCCATGTCTGTGCAGGCTGATGTTGCCCAAGGTCACCAAGTGCGGCAGGGCCGCGACATCAGCCAAAAACCCGCCCATGTCCTGATAGCGCCCGACCACCCGCACAGCCACCGGCAATTCGGCATAAAAATTTTGCGCCAAGGGCTTGCCCGGGCGCAACAGCTCAAATTGCAGGCCACGGCGCAAGCCGACCTGGTTGATGTCTGACAACAGGGCCTCCTGCTCGGCCTGGCCGGAGAGATTTTTTTCCAGTGCGGCAAGCGCTTGGCCGAGTTGATCGCGCTGGGTGCTGACTGCGGCCAAGCCCGCCGACCGCAGCAGTTTGCGCTGATAGTCCTGGCGCAAATCGCCCTCCCGGGACTGCTCGGCGGCCCACTGCTGCCAACAGCCCTGCAGCAAAACAATCCACACCAGCCCCAGCACCAGGGCGCTCACCAACACCAACAGCACCAGCTGCGGCACCAGGGGCCAGGCCCAAGGCTTACGCAGCTCAAGGCCGACGCGCTGGGCCTGCAGGGCAGCACGCAGCCGCGCCAGCGTGAAGTGGTGGGCAGGGCGGGGCAACATGGGTTTTGCGCTCAGGCGCCAGGCTCAAGCGTCTTGCGCAGGGGCGCGGGCAAGGCTCCAGCTTTTGGCTCGGCCCCGCTTCCAAGTGGCGCTGGCTCAAGGCGCAGCCGAATGGTGAAATTCGCGCCCCGACTCGGTGCGCGCCCGGGCAGTTCCAGGGTGGCCGCCACAACCTCCACCAACTCGGGGCCGGAGAACCAGTCAGAGCCTGGGGCCAGTTGGCGCAGGAATTCAGACACCCGATCATTGGACAAGGCAAAGCCGCTCAGGTTGAGGGTTTTTCCATCTTGGCGCAGGCTGCTGATGACCAATCCCTCGGGCAGATGGCGCGGCAACTCCGTGAAAAGCCGCAGCGCCAGCCGACGCTCGAGCTGCAGGGCTTGCAGCGCCTGCTCCCGGGCCTGCAACAGACCTATCTCGGCCTGCAACACGGCCAGCGCTTTGATGCCTGCGTCAAAACCAGCGATGTCTGCTTCCAGCAGTTGGTTTTTTTCTTGTTGCACGCTAATTTGGCGCTGCAGACCAACCAGGCCCAGCAGCGCCAACAGCAAGCCCAGGCCAGCGGCCAAACCCAGTTTGCGCCGGAAGCGCTCACCTTGCTGCTGCCGGGCCAAGGCCCGGTGCGGCAAAAAATTGAAGGCGATCATGGGCTAAAGCTGCGCAGTGCCAGGCCACAGGCCGTGAGGTAAGCCAGCCCCGGGTGTTCGGGCTGGTCACTGCCCACAGCGGCCAACTCGCAGCGGTCCATGCCCTCAAAGGGATTGGCCAGGGCACAGACCACGCCGGTCTGCGCGCGCACCGCTTCGATCAAACCGGGCAGGCCCGCCGCCCACCCAGCCAGCAGCACGCGGTCGACCTGGTTGTGCGCCGTGCTGTTCAAGAAGAACTGCAGCGCACGCGCGAGCTCGCCGGCCGCCTTGTCACAAAAATAAGCCAGCACGGTGTCCGGGTAGTCCTCAGGCAGGGCCTTGGCCCGGGCCCGGCGCTCAGCGGTTTGGGCTGACCAGCCGTACTGGGTCATGATGCCCTGGATCAACCCGTCGGCGCCAAAATCCTGGTCCCGCTCGTAATGCAGTGTCTCGCCTTGGAACACTTGCAGGCTGGTGCTGCGGCTGTTGATCTCGAACAGTGCCACCAGCAGCTGCTCGCGCGCCGGGGCCGGGCTTGGCCCATGGTCGAGCAGGCGTGCAGCGGCACGGCGTGCCGCATGGGGCTGGATGTCGAGCACCGCCAGTGTCAACCCGGCGGCCTCAGCCAGACCCTGCAGGTCTTGCACCCGCTCCTTACGCGCCGCGGCCATCATCACCGCCTGCTGCTGGCCCGCTGTGGACTCGGGCTCCAGCTGGCAAAAATCGAGGCTGGCCTCGTCGAGCGGGAAGGGGATGTATTGGTTGGCCTCGGCTTGAACTTCGAGCTCAAGCTCTGCCTCGCTCAAGCCCCCGGGTAACTTGATCTGCCGGGTGATCACCGCCGACGCAGGCAGGGCCATGGCGACCTGCCGCAACTTGCTGCGGCTGCGCTGGAGCAGGCTGCGCAGGGCCTGCGCCACCGGGTCGAACTGCTCAACCTGACCAGCATGCACCCAACCCGGCTCTAGCGGCTCTGTGGCACAACAACGCAGTTGCAGGCGGCCACTCGCCAGGCGCCCGAGCTCGACCAGCCTGGCCTGGGATGTGCCGATGTCCAGACCCAGCAAAGGCAGGGCTGCACGAGCGAATACCGATCCAAAAGACCACACGACTACCCCCTTAGACTCGCCGCTTGGGCGCGTATCTCAATCGCATGCTCATCGGCACGTTCGGTAACATGCTAGCAGCAAGGCCGACCAGTTACAGCCCATCGGCCACAATTTTTTTGTGGGCCGGGTCCGGCGGCGCTACTGCCTGCGAGCCTATTGCCCAGGCCTTTTTATAATGCGCAGAACGCCTCGAAAAGTAATTTATGCCCCCTAAAAAGCCGATTGCAGAAGCGCCAGAAACACCCTCATCAGGCGCCTGGCTGGGTCGCTGGGTGCTGCGTTTTGCCCTGTGGAGCCTGGGGCTTGCCACAGCCGGCGTACTGTCGGTTTTGGTGCTGGTGGCAGTGGCCTTGTCAGTGGCCTATCCAAACCTGCCAGATATCTCCGAGCTGTCCGACTACAGGCCCAAGCTGCCACTGCGGGTGTTCTCGGTTGAAGGCTCTTTGATTGGCGAATTTGGTGAGGAGCGGCGCCAGCTCACGCCCATTGCGCAAATCCCTAAAGTCATGACCGACGCCGTACTGGCCATCGAAGATGCGCGTTTTTATGAGCACGGCGGCATCGATTACAAAGGCGTTCTGCGGGCTGCCCTTGCCAATCTTGGGCGGGTCAAAAGCCAGGGCGCCTCGACCATCACCATGCAGGTCGCGCGCAATGTTTACCTGTCTTCCGAGAAAACCTACACGCGCAAAATTTACGAAATTTTGCTGACCTTCAAGCTCGAGCATCTGCTGAGCAAGGACCAAATCCTTGAGATCTACATGAACCAGATTTTTCTGGGTAACCGCGCCTACGGGTTTGCCTCGGCGGCGGAGGCCTACTTTGGCAAAGACCTCAAGAGCCTGAGCATTGCCGAGGCCGCCATGCTGGCCGGCCTGCCCAAGGCCCCCTCGGCCTACAACCCGATTGCCAACCCAAAACGGGCCCGCTCGCGTCAGTTGCACATCATTGAGCGCATGCTGGAAAACGGTTTCATCAATGCAGAGCAGGCGGCTGTGGCCAAAAAAGAGCAGCTCAAAGTCAAGACCAACTCCGACAACAGCCGGGTACACGCCGAGTTTGTCGCCGAGTCGGTGCGCCAACTCATGTTTGCCCAATACGGCGAGGACACCTACACCCGGGGCCTGAATGTTTACACCACGCTGCGCGCCGACCAGCAGGATGTGGCTTACAAAGCGCTGCGCCGCGGCATCATGGATTTTGAACGCCGCCAGGTCTACCGGGGGCCGGAAAAATTTGCCACCCTGCCAGCTGGCGGACAGGAGCTCGAGGAGGCCATTGATGAAGCCCTGGAGGAGCACCCCAACAATGGCGACCTGCTGTCTGCGGTGGTGCTCGAAGCCGACGTACGCCGGGTGCTCGCAACGCGCCAGAACGGCGAGACCATAGAGATCACAGGCGAAGGCCTGAAGCCGGTTCAGTCCGGCCTGGCTGACAAGGCGCCGGCCAACATCCGCATTCGCCGAGGCGCGGTGATTCGGGTCGTCAAAACAAACAAAGACACCTGGGAGATCACCCAACTCCCCGAGGTCGAAGGGGCTTTCGTGGCGCTAGACCCGCGCGACGGCTCGATCCGGGCTCTGGTGGGGGGCTTCGATTTTGAAAAAAACAAGTTCAACCATGTGACCCAGGCCTGGAGGCAACCGGGCTCGAGTTTCAAGCCGTTTATTTACTCGGCTGCACTCGAGAAAGGCTTCACCCCAGCCACCGTGATCAATGATGCGCCGCTGTTTTTTGATTCTGGCGTGACCGGCAGCCAGCCCTGGGAACCGAAAAATTATGACGGCAAGTTCGAAGGGCCGATGAACCTGCGCCGCGGCCTGGCCAAATCAAAAAACATGGTCTCCATCCGCATCCTGCAGGCGGTGGGGACGGCCAATGCCCAATCCTGGATCACGCGCTTTGGCTTTGACGAAGACAAGCACCCGGCCTACCTGACCATGGCCCTGGGTGCAGGCTCAGTCACGCCATTGCAAATGGCCACCGGCTATTCCGTGTTTGCCAACGGCGGTTTTCGGGTCAACCCCTGGCTGATCAGCCGTGTGACCGACCAGCAGGGCCGGGTGTTGGTACAGACCAAGCCGCTTCCACAGGACGAAAGCCTGCGTGCCATTGATCCCCGCAACGCCTTCATCATGGGCAGCTTGCTGCAAGAGGTGACCCGAACCGGCACTGCAGCCTCAGCCCAGGCCACCCTCAAACGCCCTGACCTGTTTGGCAAAACCGGCACCACCAATGACTCGATGGACACCTGGTTTGCCGGCTACCAGCCGACGCTGGCGGCGGTGGTCTGGATTGGCTATGACACGCCACGCAAGCTCGGCGACCGTGAAACCGGCGGCGGCCTGAGCCTGCCGGTGTGGATTCGCTTCATGGAGTCAGCCCTCAAAAACCTGCCTATAAGCGAGCCCCTGCCGCCTGAGGGCGTGGTTTACGCGGGTGGTGAGTGGTACTACGACGAGTTCGCCCGGGGCGCGGGCATCACCAGCCTGGGCCTGGAAGACAAGGCAGCAGGGCTCACCGACCCCGCTCAAGCGCCACTGCCCGCACCCGAAGACAAGAAAAAAATCCTCGACCTGTTTCGCAACTGATCCGCAGCGCTTGGGGTTCTGGGTGATTCAGGGCGCAAACAGCAGGGGGGAGCCCGACTGTTGGCTGGCGAAGCGGGAGAGGCACTCGAAGAATTCGCCTTGGCCCTTGGTATCTAGCCACTGCTGGCGATCAAACCGGTAGTGGTAACCGCCCGAGCGGGCGGCCAGCCAGATTTCATGCAAGGGCTTTTGCAAGTTGATGACGATTTGGCTGTGGTTGCCAAACACCAGCGTCACCATGCTCCCGACCCGTTGGTTGTCGATGTCTACTGCGCTGTCATCATTGATGCGGTCGCAACTGGCCTCAACAGCTTTGAGCAGGATTTCCGCCTGATCCATGAATTCTGGGTCGGTCATTACAATTTCACCATGTTGCAAACTGGCAGAATTTTAGTCACCTCCCTTGCCCTGCTTGCTAGCGCGGGGTTCCTGGGCGGCTGCGGACAGGCCGGCTTACTCTACCTGCCCAGCGAGCCAGCGGCAGCCAAGCGCGCCACGCTGCCGCAAACCCTTGGGCAACCCGCCAGCCGGCCGGCCAGTGCGCCTCTGCCATGAGCATCAAAAAACTCCCTGGCGAGCCCTATCTGGCCTACCAAAATGGCGAGCTGTGCCTCGAGTCAACCCGCCTGAGCGAGTTGGCGCTAACCCACGGCACGCCACTGTTTGTCTACTCCCAAGCCGCCATGCTGGGCGCACTGGCCGCCTACCAACGAGGCTTTGCCGGGCGCCAGGTGCAGATCTGCTACGCCATGAAGGCCAACCCGGCGCTGGGGGTCATTGCCTTGTTCGCGCAGGCTGGTTGCGGCTTTGATGTGGTCTCCGGCGGTGACCTGGACCGGGTGTTGGCGGCCGGCGGTGAGGCTAAAAAAGTTATTTTTTCAGGGGTTGGCAAAACCCGAAGCGAAATGCGCCAGGCGCTGCAAGCGGGCATTGGCTGCTTCAATGTTGAAAGTGAGGCCGAGCTTGATGTCCTGAGCGAGGTGGCCTGCGGCCTGGGCCTGCGCGCGCCAGTGAGCATCCGGGTCAATCCCAACGTCGACCCAAAGACCCACCCGTATATTTCTACCGGCCTCAAAGACAACAAGTTCGGCATTGCCCACGAGCGGGTGCTGCCCACCTATGTGCATGCCGCTGCCCTGCCCGGCATACGGGTGGTGGGCATCGACTGCCACATTGGCTCGCAAATCACCCAGGCCGAACCCTATCTTGAGGCCATGGACCGCATGCTCGACCTGGTCGACGCGGTGGAGGCGGCCGGCATCCCGATTGAGCACCTCGATTTTGGTGGTGGCCTGGGTATTGACTACAACGGCGACACGCCGCCCGATGCCGGCCAGCTGTGGGCTGCGTTGCTGGCCAAACTCGATGCGCGCGGCTTTGGCCAGCGCCAGCTGATGATTGAACCCGGGCGCTCGCTGGTCGGCAACGCCGGCGTCTGCGTGACCGAGGTGCTTTACCTCAAGCCCGGCGAGCAGAAAAACTTCTGCATCGTCGACGCCGCCATGAACGACCTGCCGCGCCCGGCCATGTACCAGGCCTACCACCAGATCGTGCCGCTGCAGCCACGTGCTGATGCCACCCAGGTCTGGGAAGTGGTGGGGCCAATTTGTGAAAGCGGCGACTGGCTAGGCCACGATCGCGCCCTGGCACCGCGCCAGGGCGACCTGCTGGCGGTACTGTCAGCCGGCGCCTACTGCATGAGCATGGCCAGCAACTACAACTCGCGTGGCCGCGCGCCCGAGGTGCTGGTCGACGGAGCGCAAAGCCACCTGATCCGCCGGCGCGAAACCATTGCCGAGCAAATGCAGCAGGAGCAACTGCCGGGGCATTGATTGAGCCAGCAGCCAGTGCTCCGGCACTGCCGCAGACCACCACCATGAAGCCATGACCCAAGACCTTTTCCGCCAGGACAGCTACCTCAGCGAGTGCAGCGCCCGCGTCACCGCCATCACACCCCAGGGCATCCTGCTCGAGCGCACAGTCTTCTACCCGCTAGGCGGTGGCCAAGCTGGGGACGCCGGGGTATTGCAACTCGCCAATGGCCAGCAGATAGCCATCGTCGACACCCGCAAAGGCAAGGCCGAGGACGGCAGCTTTAACGGTCAAATTTGCCATGTGCCCGCCCCCGACCTGCTGGAGGCCTTGCTGAACCAGTCCGCCTCTGCGACCCTGCAACTGGCTGTGGGCGAGCCGGTGATCGCCCGCCTCGACTGGGCGCGGCGGCACCGGCTGATGCGTTTTCACACCAGCACCCATCTGCTCTGCCATCTGGTGCCGCAGCTGGTGAACGGCTGCTCAATCACGCCGGACTACGCCCGGATGGACTTCAACATGACCGATGCGCTGGACAAAGATGTGCTCACCGGAGGCCTCGCGCGGCTGGTCGCGGCCGGCCTGCCACTTGTGGTGGGCGAGATCAGCGACACCGAGCTCGACGCCAACCCGACGCTGGTCAAAAGCATGTCGGTGCAGCCGCCGCGCGGCAGTGGCAGCGTGCGCACCATCCGAATTGGCAACACCGGCACCCTGATCGACCTGCAGCCCTGCGGCGGCACCCATGTGGCCAACACCGCCGAAATCGGCGCTGTGGTGGTCACCAAAATCGAGAAGAAGTCTGCCAGCACGCGGCGCGTGGTGCTCGGTTTTGCGGCGTGAGCACCGGGCCGGTGCCTAGCATGACCGGCGGCATTCAACGACAATGTGGTTTTACGCAATTACTTAAATCATCATGACAGACGCAGTACCTGAACCCACACAACGCCTGAATGTTGACTTGCCTAAGTCGCAGTATTTCGCATTGAAGTCGTATGCGTTGCACCACGAGACAACGGTGTCGCAACTTGTGCGTGATTCGTTGCGCGGTATTGTGGAGTACGACACCTGGTTCAAAGCCAAGGTGCAAGCGGCTCAGACTGACCCACGCCCGGCCATAGACACACACGAATGGGACCTCATTCGTGCCCAAAAGCTGGCACAACGTCAGGCGCTGGCGAACAAAGCATGAGGGTGCTGCGCAAGCCGCAGTATTGGGAGAGCCTTCAAGCCATCGAAAATCACGTCGCCCGTGACAACCCCAGCGCAGCCATCGATTTATGGCTCAGCATTGACGACCAAGTCTGCCAGCTTTCTGACCCAAATTTTCCGCGTCGACCTGGCCGCGTCTCAGGCACGCTTGAGCTGGTGGCGCATCCAAACTACGTCGTAATTTTGGAGCAAACGCTCGATACCGTCACGGTGCTTGATGTGCTGCATACAGCGATGAAATACTCATGAAGCATGACCCAATGGGCAAAGCAAAGTGGCCTCAAGTTGACCGCCGCACCCGAAGCAATCGCCGCCGCAGAGGTGGAACTTTGACCGGGCCTGACTACTCCTACACACCATGATGTCTGTTCGCCCGCTCACGCGCCTGCTTGCGCACTTGCTTGCTATATTTACTGTAGCGGCAACCCTAATCAGCACAAGGGCTGGTGCCCAAAACCATACCAGTTCAGTAGTGACCACACCACAAGTGCGCGCCGAGTTGCTGGCCTACGCGCCAGACGGCGTGGGGCCTGGCAAGACGGTCTGGCTTGGGCTGCAGCTGGCGCACCAGCCGCAGTGGCACACCTACTGGAAGAACTCAGGTGATTCTGGCCTGCCCACCACGCTGCAGTGGACGCTGCCAGCCGGCTTGGCGGCTGGCGAGATCGCCTGGCCGCTGCCGCACAAGATCCCGATCGGCAACCTGACCAACTATGGTTATGAGGACACGGTGCTGCTGCCGGTGCCACTCACGCTGAGTGCCGACTTCAAACCGCCGGCGCTGGCGAGCGAAATCGAGATTCGGCTGCAGGCCAACTGGCTGGTCTGCCGACGCGAGTGCATCCCAGAAGAAGGTAGTTTTGCCCTCAAGCTGCCGCTGCGTGGCTCGACTGCCCTGCATGCGGCGGCCTTCACCGCAGCCATGGCCGCCGCACCACGCCCCTTGATGGGCCCGATCGGCGGCATCCTGCCCGAGCCTGGCGCCCGGCTGGACGGCCAAAGCCTGGTCTTGACGGTCGCCAGTCTGCCGGCGGCACTGCGCGGTAAGCCACTGGAGTTGTTCATTGAAACACCCGAGATCATCGAAACTGCAGCTACGCCCTTGCAAACTTGGCAGGGCGCAGTCTGGACCGCCCGTGTGCCGCTGTCGGCGCAGCGCAGCAGCAGCCCGGAGCGGCTGCCCTGGCTGCTTGTTGCCACGCAGGACGGCAGCCGCGTGGGCTACCAGCTCACTACCTCGGTAGCCGGGTCCTGGCCCGTAGCCACACCCAAGGCTGCCGCCGCTGCGGCATCCAGCGCCAGCCTGTCGCCCGCGCTGGATGCCGCGCTGCAAGCCAATGCCGCCCGGGTGGCGGCCACCCCGCAGACCTCACTAAGCCTGTGGGCCGCGTTGGCCGGCGCCCTGCTCGGCGGCCTGCTGCTCAACCTGATGCCCTGTGTGTTCCCGGTGCTGGCCATCAAGTTGCTGGGATTTGCCAGCCAGGGGCAGAACCGGAGCGCCCAACGCAACAGCGGCCTGGCCTACAGCGCTGGCGTGCTGACCTCTTTTGTCGCCCTGGGCGCTCTGATGCTGGCGCTGCGAGGCGCCGGCGAGCAATTGGGCTGGGGTTTTCAGCTGCAATCGCCCGCGGTGGTGGCGGCGCTGGCGCTGCTCTTCGCCCTGCTGGGCTTGAACCTGGCCGGCCTGTTTGAGTTTGGCCAGTTTCTGCCCAGCCGAATAAGCACATTGGAGGCGCGCCACCCAGCGCTCAATTCGGCACTTTCGGGCCTGCTGGCCGTGGCCGTGGCTTCGCCCTGCACGGCCCCTTTCATGGGCGCCTCGCTGGGCTTGGCGCTGGGCTTGCCAAGCTGGCAGGCCCTGCTGGTGTTTGCCGCCATGGGCGCGGGCATGGCGCTGCCGTTTTTGGCGGCCAGCCTGTCGCCAGCGCTGGCGCGCAAAATGCCCCGGCCCGGCCCCTGGATGAGCACGCTGCGCCAAGCCCTGGCATTCCCGATGTTTGCCACCGTGGTCTGGCTGGTTTGGGTGCTGGGACAGCAAAGCGGTATTGACGGCGCTGCTGCCTTGCTCGCCCTGCTGCTGGTCGTAAGCCTGCTCCTGTGGGCCCTGGGCCGCAGCGGTGCCGGCCGCGTGAGTTTGGTCTGGCTTGCCACGGCGCTGCTGTGCGCCATGCTCTGGGCACTGGGGCCGCTGATGCTCAAGAGCCTGCCACCTGCGAGTGTTCTGGCAGAGCGCTCAGGCGCAGCGCAAACCGAGCCTGGGCAGTGGCAGGCCTGGACGCCGCAGCTCGCCCAACAGACCCTGGCCCAGGGCCGGCCAGTTTTTATTGACTTCACTGCAGCCTGGTGTGTGACCTGCCAGTACAACAAACAAACCACTTTGGCAAATGCCCAAGTGCTGGCCGATCTGCAAGCCCGCCAAGTGCTGCTGCTGCGCGCCGACTGGACCCGGCGTGACCCGGCAATTACCCAGGCGCTGGTTGAACTTGGGCGCAGCGGGGTGCCGGTTTATGCGCTGTACGCGCCCGGCAAACCGCCACAACTGCTGCCCGAGGTGCTCAGCGTGGCTGTGTTGAAGGCGGCGCTGGCGGCGCTTTAACCGATGGCTGGGTTGACGGTCAAGGGGCGGCCAGGCCCGCATGAACCAACATCCATTCTGCGCTGTCGTTCCACACGTCCATCTGCGTGATCAAGCCGTTTGTCACCACATAGCGGTCGACATAACGGTTGCCTTCAAAGGACCTGCCATCGGGCCACTCGCCATACAAGCTGCCAATGCTGTACACCACGGTTTCGCTGCGCTGTAGCTCTTCAGGGCTGGCAAGCACCACATCGGTGCGCTCGATGCGTTTTTTCACCCATTTGTAGCGTCCCGCGTTGAATTTGGTGCATTCGGCGGGCTCCCGCATCGCCCGCTTGCCGGTAAAAACAATGCGCATGCCAGGCGCTGTGTAGCGGCTGGCAGACACCGGGTCGGGCAACATGATGAGCCGCAAGAACTCATTGACCACCTCTGCTGCCGGGCTTGATGCAGCCGGCATGGCTGGTGGTGCTGATGTGGCCGAGGCCAGAGGGGCAGGGTTCAAAGGCGTTCTCCGCAGAATGTCGGTCGACAAACAATCTGCGAATTATGTGATGACTTCCACATTGGCCAGCTTGGCCACACTGCGCCAGGTCTCGATTTGTGCGTTGATGATCTGCACAAAATCGCCTCCTAGCACCGGCGTCTTGCGCGGCAGGGTTTGCAGCTCTTCGAGCCTGGCCAGCACATCGGGCTTGGCAAGAATCTCGGGTATCAAGGTGCTCAGGCGCTGCACGATGGGAGCCGGCAGGCCCTTGGGCGCAGAAAGCCCCAGCCACTGCGAGCCGGTCAGCTTGGGAAAGCCAAGCTCGGCGAAAGTGGGAATATTGGGCAGGGCTGGCAACCGGCTGGGTGTCGACACGGCCAGTGCCCGCAGCGAGCCGGCCTTGAGTTGGGCCACATTGGTGGTAACTGGGTCAAGCAGGCTGTCAATCTGCCCACCCAAGAGGTCATTCATGGCGGGCGCACTGCCCTGGTAGGGAATGTGGTCGTGCTGCGGCGCGCGCCCCTCGATCTTGAGCAACTCGCCAAACAGATGGTTGGCCGACCCAATGCCAGAAGAGCCATAGCGCACCGGCTTGGTTTTGGCAGCAGTGATGTATTGCTCAAGGGTCTGGAAAGGCGATTGGCCCCGCACCAACAGGGTCATTGGCGCTTCGACCAGCATGCCCATGTGAGCGAAATCATTGACCGGATCAAACGGCATGCTGCGCCGCGTGGCGGTGGCATACACATGCACCGAGGCATGGCTCACCAACAGGGTGTAGCCATCAGCGACCTGCTTCGACACATACTCTGTGCCCACCAGACCGCCGGCTCCAGCCCGGTTTTCAACCACCACGGTTTGCCCAAGCGCCTGCGACAAGTGCGGCGCAATCATGCGCGAGACCGTATCCACCAAGCCGCCGGGCGGGAACTGCGCCACCAGCCTGACCGGGCCACGTGTTGGCCAGGCCGCGCTTTGGGCTCTGACCAGAGCCGGGGTGGCGACCAGGGATGCAGCGGCGCCAAGCAATAGATCACGACGTTTCATGAAGACTCCTGAATAAAGGCCACCACGATGGAGCAGCCAAGGGTTTTAAAAAGCCCCGACAAGTTGCGGGAGCAGAGGCACTAGCAAACTGTGTGCCGCCGAGCCCGTTCGTGGTTTCCGCGTTTCAAGCGCTGGGGCAGCGGGGCGCACTGGTGCGAGCGACTGCTTCCGGAAAACCGCCACCTGCCAGGCGCGCAGTCAGCTCGGTTGCACGCTGGACCTCATCCAGCGTCACCGGCCCTTGCAGGCCATTGATGAAACCCGCGGGGCCCCTCTTGGCGGCACTCAGTACAGCGGTGTCGTTCAGGGTCAGCTAACGGCGTGTTTCCGCGCCTGCAGCGAGCGGACCGAGAGACCGCACCAGAGCGCTCTTGCCGCTTTGGCAAGCCCCATTGACGAGAACGACCGGGGTGTCGGACAGCGCGTCGACCAGCAGCGGAGCCAGATGTAACAACCTGGTGCAGCGTGAACCATTTGAATCTGAGCAAGCCCCCGTGCTTGCGGCCAATGACTTAAGTGCATTTCCTTTTTATGGTCTGGCGCGTGGGTTTTTGTCAGGCAAATACCGCCCTGGGTTAAAAATTGACTCAGTTCGAGCCGAAGGCGTTGCTGAATTTTATTCAGATCAAAACTGGAAAATCATTGAGAC